>DASRLH010000320.1:0-12223 GCA_035648595.1 Tepidisphaeraceae bacterium | reverse complement strand
GAGGGCGACGCCGCCGCATGCGCGCATGGAACCGCCGTCGCTGCGATCCCCTGCCTATTGTCCACGCTCTCCCTTGGCTCATTGGAACCCATTCGCGTAAACTTGCCATATCCCGGACGCCTGTGGCGTCCCGCCCGTGCGTAGCACTTTGAAGATTGGGAAAATCGAATTTCCTCAACTACCTCGCCGTCCGCACGGGCGAGACGCCCGTGATACGTTGGCGTAATTGCTCGCACTGGCCCGAGCCTGCGCCGTTGGACGCCCTGCTGCCATTTTCACCCTTCAAATCCTCACAAATGCATTCTGGATCCGGCATGAAACTTCGAAAGCGCCTCCGTGTCCCAGTGCCTCCGTGTTTCAATTCAATTCAATTCAATTCAATTCAATTCGGGCCAACGCTCAAGCCATCGTCATCGCATTTCCCAACACATTCACCTGTTTCTGGTGGCCGGCCATTCGGAAGGTCATGTAGGTTTCCATCACGAGGCCCAGGAGAACGAAGGCGGCGAGGCACTTCCAGATTTCGGTGCCCTGGTTGTCACGCGAGATCAGGGAGCCCAGGGATGCCTCGTCGATGCGCGGATTGCGCGGATCGAGATATTTTCCGTTGGTCAGCCAATCCTGGTCTTGCTTTGAAAGAGCCGTGTTGTCCAGTTCCCGGCGCGGCACGCCGACTCCGTAATAAACCGGCTGCGGCAATCCGGTCGGCGCGAAGCGCAACTGGTACAGGCCCGGCAGAAACGTATTAGGGTAGTTGAATTCCCATCGGCCATTGCGGAAGGTGGCGGGGCGGTCGCGGTCTGCCGATCCATCGGGAAGGGTGACATCCACCGAAACCGATTGCACGCCATCCAGTGCCGGCCCATTCCACGCCAGCGAGGTGCCGGATTCCATGTTGCCGCTGTTGTGCGCACCGGCCTGCAGGGACGAAAGATGGTAAATCGTCTCGTGGACCAACGGCACGATGTTGGGCATGAGGGGCCAGCTATTCCAATCGAGGTTGAAGACCGGCGTGGTCCACACCGCAACCCGGCCCCGGCCCAAGGCGCGCTCGAGGATGAGCGGATCGCCGGTGGTTGTGGCCAGCACCACCTGCGTGTCGGGATCGCGCGGGGCGATAGCCCACCATTTTTGCGTGACCGCGCCGACCAGTGCATTGCGCTGGCCGGCCGCCACAACCGCGACCACGGGGTTATTGGGATCCTTGATTTCAATCGGCGGCGCCGTCTTCTCGCTGCGCGGCGTCTTTGATTTAAGATCCGCGCGGAACAGGCCGGCCGATCCTCCCACCGAAGTCGCCAGCGAGTCGATGAAGGCCGGCGTGGTGCGCGGGCCCATGATGATCCACAGCCCATGTCCGCGGGTTACATAATCCGCGAGCCGTGCCTGCAATTCGACCGGCAATTGCGGCACATCGTTGAGCACCACCATGTAGTAATCATCGAGCTTCGCGGTGGCGCCATCGAGTACGCCAAGCACTTTGGGCTTGATCAGCGAGGTGGCGGCTTGCGACGAATTCACCGACTCCATGTCTATCTTGAGATAAGTGGTGTTGGGGAATCTCCCGCCGGCCGCGGAAAGCTTGCCGTCAATAATCAGCACCGGCAGCTTGTCCCAGACGTGCAGGGCCGCGACCGATTCATTGTCGGCCTGCAGGGCATCGATTGCATCCGTCCACACTCGTACATACGCCGATCCGCCCTGGGTGAACACATGATCAAACCGAACGGTCGCCGACTGCCCGGCGCCCAGGGCCGGGACCTGCTGGGCCGCGCTCATTTCCTTGCCGTTGACGCTCAGATGCACGGCCAGCGCGCCCACTTCCCTGGGGCCGCTGTTGGAGACGGTGGCGGTGATTTGCACGGGAATGTTGACGCCGACAAAGGCCGGCTGAAAGCTGATCTCGCCGACGGTGATGTTGGAGACGGAGGTATCGGGGCTGAGCGGATAGCTGTGAACTTCCAGGCCGCGATCGATTCCGTTGATCGGATCGCCGACCGCGCGCTGCCAGGCGGCGGTTTCGCCGACGTCCCAACTGGTTTTCTGGTCATCGGAAACCACCAGCACCACCTTGCGCAGGTTCGGCCCCCGGCGGAGCACTTCGCGCGCCGCCTCGATGGCAATCGGAATCGAGCCATCGGTGGTTCCCGGCTTAAGCGCCTGAAGTTGCCCCCGCACGCGCGTCAGGTTCCCCACGTCCCGCGCCGAAAGCGGGACAGGTGTGATTTGTCGCGGCTGATGCTCGGCCAGCACCACCGCCAGCGTATCGCCGTTGCGCAGCACCGGGTTGCGCACATCGGTAAGTCGATCCACGACGGAGCAGGCCTTGTCGAACAACGTGACATCCCCACTGCGCCGGCCCATGGAAAGCGAATGATCGATCACCACCGCCATATCCACCGGCTGGCTGCCGGCCAGGGGATTGAGCCTGGCGGTGTTCCAGAGCGGCCGCGCCAATAGCCAGGCGAGCAGGGCGAGGATCGCCATGCGGATGAGCAAAAGCAGCAGGTGATCGACGTTTTTTCGCCGCTTCATTTGCAGCGGCGATTCCTTGAGGAACATCATCGCGCCCCACAACACCGGCGTAGTCTTTTGCCGATGCAACAGGTGGATGATGACCGGAATGCTCACCGAGAGCAGCCCGATCCCCAGCAGCCATGTTCCCATCAAAAAAGTCATTGCCGATTCCCGGATGAGCTTTGCGCGCTAAACGCCGGATTAACCACGGAGGCACGGAAGCACGGAGGCGGCGCTGAAATTCTCACGACCGTGTTCAAAGCATGGGTTCATGGTACGGAATATACATAATCGGTAACACTTCAGCCGTCTGAAAAAGTCGGCATTGCGTAGGCGCTTTTGTGACACGGGCGTCCCGCCCGTGCGTCGCATCTGGAATCAGGAGGCGCCGCTTTTTCATAGTCCGCGCCACTCGCACGGGCGGGACGCCCGTGTGACGGCAAATGTCGCATCAGTCTTCCTTATAAGCCATGTTTCGAGGCAAATCTTAAAACGTCTGGAGCGCCTCCGTGCCTCAGTGTCTCCGTGGTGATCCGCTCCGTCGTGATCCGCTATTTCCGCCCGGCACGTTGCGCCAGATATACGGACAACGCCTCATCGAACGGCTGGCTCGTGTTGAGCAGCAGGTAATTGATCCGCAATTTGTTGGCCGCTTCGCGGACGCGGGCCAGGTGGGCGGATACGTTTTCCAGGTAGATGCGGCGCATCATGGCCGGGTCGAGCTTCAGGCGGTCGCCGGGCTGCTCGAGGTTCTCGAATAGACTCCATTTGCGGAAGGGGAACTGCAATTCATCGTTGGACATAATCTGCATGAGGATCACCTCATGGCGTTTGTGGCGGAGATGATGCAGGGCCTCGATCAGCTTATCGGAATCATCGAACAGATCAGAAAGCACGATGACCATGCCGCGCCGGTTGATCCGCTCGGCCACTTCATGCAGCAGGGGCGCGATGCCGGATTCGCGCTCGGCCTTGGTTTCATCCAGGGTTTGCAGGATGCGCAGCAACTGCGAGGGAGAGGAACGCGGCGGGATGAATTGCCGCACCTTGTTGTCAAAGGTAATCAACCCGACCGAATCCTGCTGATGCAGCACGATGTAGCTCAGGCAGGCGGCGACGAACTGCGCGTACCGAAACTTGCTCATCGCGTCGCCGGCGCCTTTGTAGGCCATCGATCCGCTGGCATCCAGGACGATCGAGCAGCGAAGATTGGTGGTGACTTCGTATTGCTTGATGTAGTAGCGTTCGCTCTTGCCGAACACGCGCCAGTCGATGCGCTTTACATCATCGCCGGGCACGTATTGGCGGTGCTGCGCGAAGTCCAGAGCGAAGCCGATGTGCGGCGAGCGGTGCATCCCCTGCACATACCCGTCCATCACCTGCCTGGCGATCAGCTCCATCTTGCTGATCTGCTGCAATACACGAGGCTCCAGCAATGAAGCCGCCGACATGCGAGCATTTGGGGCGAGGGAGGGCATAATTCGTTGCCGGTTATTCCAGGCGACTGAAAGTACTGGGTCACGGGAACCGACCCGCACAACGTATCACGGGCGTCTCGCCCGTGCGTGTTGCTTTGTCGTCGCGAAAAATCGAATTTCCCAAATCCTACACCGTTCGCACGGGCAAGACGCCCGTGATACGACCCGTGGCTATAAGAATCCACAACCCGCGCTCACCGTTCTTGCTGGAGTTTTACGCGGCGGCGGCCTGGGTTCTGGGAATTTCCTTGATCAGCCGATCCACGATCTTGTCCGCGCTCATGCCGGCGGCCTCCGCGCTGAAGGTGGGAAGGATGCGGTGGCGGAGAACGGGGTGGGCCACCTTGACGATGTCTTCGGTGGTCACATGCACCCGGCCATGAAGGATGGCGCGGGCCTTGCCGGCCAATATCAGATAAATGCTGGCGCGGGGGCCGGCGCCCCATTGCACCAGATCATTGATATACGGCGGCACCCCCGGCTCGCCGGGCCGCGTGCTGCGCACCAGATCGCGGGCATAGGCGTAAACATGGTCCGCGACCGGCACCCGCCGCACGATTTTCTGCAATGATTGAATAGCCACCCCATCGAGCAACCGCGTGACCTCCGGTCGGTATTCGGTGGTCGCCTGCTTCATGATCTGCACTTCCTCGGCTGCCGACGGATATCCGACGTTGACCATGAACATGAACCGGTCGAGCTGCGCCTCGGGCAGCGGATACGTCCCCTCCTGCTCGATCGGATTTTGCGTGGCCAGCACGAAAAACGGCTCTGGCAGTTCGTAGGTCTTCTCGCCCACCGTCACCCGATGCTCCTGCATCGCCTCCAGCAGGGCGGCCTGGGTTTTGGGCGGCGTACGGTTGATCTCGTCGGCCAGCACGATGTTCGCGAAAAGCGGGCCTTTCACGAACCGGAAGAATCGCTTGCCGGTCGTGTGGTCCTCTTCGAGAACGTCGGTGCCGGTGATGTCGGAGGGCATGAGGTCCGGCGTGAACTGCACGCGCTTAAAACCCAGGTGCAACACGTCGCTGATCGTTTTTACCAGCAGCGTTTTGGCCAGCCCCGGCACGCCGACCAGCAGCACATGCCCCTGGCAAAACATCGCCGTCAGCACTTGCTCGACCACATCCGCCTGCCCCACGATGATCTTGCTCAACTCGGCGGCCATCGTCTTGTAGGCACGGGCCAATTCCCCCACCGCATCAAGGTCCGCGGAAGATTCGACTGGTTGTTGCGCCATGAATGCAAACTCCTGAAGGATTAAGGGGGCGGGAAATGCGGGGAAAAGCGGACGAATGACCAACGCCACATATTTAAGGCCGCCTGCGGTACCCCTCGGTATCAGATTACTGGCGCGGGGAACCGCCGTTGAAGTGTGCAGGAATTTCCCGCGCGGGGGGGAGGGCCTGCGGCAGCGGAACAGCGTTCGCTGAAGCGAACCCTGCCTCCGTCACTGCCGCACTTCCAGCCGTAAGTGCACAGACCTCCCCGGCCGCAGCGACTTGCCGACGTTTTCAAGGGAGACCTTCACGGCTACCGTTTGCGTGGCGGGGTTCACCGTGGGGGCGATAAACGTCAGATGTCCGACGAATCTTTCCTGGCCCGATGTCACGTCAACCTGCTCACCTTCGGTCAACGCGGACAGGAGCCTTTCGGGCACCTGTGCGCTCACCCAAAGGTGATCGGTGTCAACGATGACCGCCAGATCCTGGCCGGCCTTGACCACCTGCCCGGGCGTCATGCGGCAGACGGAAACGACGCCGTCCATCGGTGAAGTCACCGACATTTGATCCACTCGATAGCGCGCCAGTTCCATGTTGCCCTGGGCAATTTTTACCTGCGTCCGGGCCTGGTGAAGATCACTGTCGCCGACGACGTTCTGTTGATGCAGTTGCCTTGCGCGATCGGATTCCACCTTGGCCGCTTCCAGTTTTGCCTCGGCGACCTTTAGCTGCGCGGCCATTTCGGTATTGTCCAGGGCAAACAGCAAATCGCCTTTCCTGACGCGTTTTCCTTCCTCGCAATGAACGGTGCGCACCAAGCCGGTCGTTGCGAATGCGACGGGGACGCGGGCGGCTTCCACTATCGCGGGAAGGTTAATTGTTTGCTCGCCGACCGGATTTCCTTGCGTCTTGTGACCCGATGAACCCGAGTCCGCAGGCCCGGTGGCCGGCGCGGATTTCCTGGCGACGGCCCCGATTCGGTCGGTTTTCCGGGGTGAATCCTGTGCCGTGACCCGCCAGGGAACCAGCGCCAGGACCATCGCGAATGTAATTGCCGCACCCGCCAGCGCTAGGCGTCGGCGGGACCAGGAATGAAAATGTCGCATGGCCAAAAGTCTCCTTTCGAGGCTCCGGCGGGAGCCTGCCGCGCCCAGCGCCAGCACGCGGCCGCCGATATACGAAGCGCCGGCGGCGATGCAGAGCATCGCGTCGGCATATTCCGACGGGCACGCGCCCGCCGCGTCAATCGCCAGTTGATCGCAGGCGCTTTCCTGGGCCGCGCGCCATTCGCGCTCGCCGAGCAGCGCCAGCGGATGGAAGAAAAACAACACGCGCCCGACGCGCGGCAGCCAGCACCACCCCAAATCGCGGCGGAGCACATGCGCCATTTCATGCGCCGCCGCCAGCCGCGCCTGCGATCGCGTGCAGTCGCGCAGAAACGCGGTTGGAAGAACGATCATCGGGCGCGGGCCGCCCAGCAGAAGCGGGCCGGGGGCCGAATCTGATTGACCGATGGATGGCATTCGCCGCAGGCCCATGCGCCGCGCCAGAGTCTGGAGTTGATTGAAAAGCGTGGGGTCATCCAGCGGAAGCACGCTCCGGCGCAATCGATATGCCGCGTTCCATGCGAAGATTATGCGTGCGCAGCCGAGAAGCACGCCCAGCGCCCAGAGGCACAGCAAAAGGGATGCGATGGATAAATGAGACGGCGCGGCCGCAATGGCCGATGCGACAGGGGCGAGGGGCGCCGAGGACGGCGGGGGTGCGGCCGTTGCGATGCGCGGAACGGATGGAACTGCCATCGCGGTTGCTATCGGGCGCGGCCGTAGAAGCGGCAGGTCCACCGGCGTGGTCCAGAAGGCGGCCACGAGCAGCTTGAGGTAGGCGGCGCGCCATAGCCAGCATCGGGCCCGCGCCGGCAGCCGGGGCGCAATGGCGCAGATCGCCCATGCGGCGGCCAGGGCCAGGCCGCCTTGCAACGAAGCGCGGAGAATGGAGGGGGCCCAGGCGGTTGAGATGTTGTTGAGGGCTTGTGTGATCGCGATCATCGCTGCGCCTCCTGTCGGTTGTTGTCACATGAACGACACGCACCTTCTCCCTTATTTGCGTTCCAGGTCGCGGACGATCCGCCTGAGGCGGTCGATATCCTCCGCGCTGAGCTTTGGGTCCTCGGCCAGGTACGCCACGAAGGGCGAGAGTGATCCGCCCAGGGCGCCGGCGACGAAATTATGGATGAGCGATCGGAGCAATTGTCCCTTCGACAAGCGCGGCTTGTACCGGTACACGCCGCCGGCCTTTCGCCGCGTAAGATATCTCTTGTCGCAAAGACGCCGCATGACGTTTAGCGCCGTCGTGCGGACATGGCCGCGGGTATCGGCGAAATGATCCGCCACCTCGCGCACCGTCGCCGGATGGCGGTCATTGATGAATTGCAGAACTTCCAGTTCCGCGCGTCCGATGCTCTTTTCGCGGGCCATTGGCAACTCCTGTAGACGACACTTGTCGTCATAATAGGTGTAACGACAAGTGTCGTCAAGTGGCGGGTTTCCTCATTGGCAAGGGCGTGCGTGGATTTCCGGGGAAGCGTAAGAATTGATGCCAGCGGGATTGGGTGCGGCAGACATTCTTGTCTGCACGAATTCGACTCCGATGAGCCTTCGAACCGCGAGTGCGGGGCCGTCCTGCGCTGCCGGTCGGATTCGAATCGGTTCGCGGTAAGCTTGTCGAATCGGTTCGGGAGGACAAGAATGTCCTCCACTCACCGATTCGAGGCAGACACGAATGTCTGCCCCACCCGATACCATCGGCTGCAAGTGATGCGTTTCTGTTTTCGCGGATACCTCAATGCCTGACGCCCAATTGCTCGCGGAACTCAAACACATTCTTCCGCACGGCAACATCCTGTCGGATCCGGCCGAACTGTTTGTGTATGAATCGGACGCCTTCACCATCGCCAAGGCGCGGCCGTCGCTGGTTGCATTTCCAACGAATACGGCGCAAGTCGTGGATGTGATCAAGGCGCTGGCGAAAGCCGGCGTGCAAATCGTTCCGCGCGGGTCGGGCACGGGGTTGGCGGGGGGGTGCGTTGCGTTCGAAAACGGCGCGATCGTCTCCACCACGCGGATGAACCGCATTCTCAAAATCGATCTCGAGAACCGCGCGGCACATGTCGAGGCCGGCGTGCGAAACACGCAACTCTCTGATGCGGTCGCGGCCTTGTCCGGTGGTGCCGCCTGGCATTTCGCGCCCGACCCCAGCAGCCAGCGCGCCAGCACCATCGGCGGGAACGCCGCCACCAATGCCGGGGGGATTCATACGCTCAAGGATTTCGTCTCTTCCAATCATGTCCTGGGCCTGGAGATGGTGCTCGCCGATGGACAGGTGCTGGAAGTGGGGGGCGCCCAGGGGTGCCAGGATTATGGCGGGTTTGATCTGCCGGGCCTGATCTGCGGCTCGGAAGGAACGTTTGGCATCATCACCCGTCTGTGGGTGCGGCTGGCTCCAAAAGCCAGCGGATTTCGCACGATTATCGGCATTTTTGGCGATACGGGCGACGCATGTCATGCCGTCAGCGAGGTGATCGCGGCGGGAATGCTGCCGGCGGCGATGGAGATGCTCGATGGGCGGATGGTGCAGGTCATTGAGGACGCCTATCACTTCGGCTTTCCGCGAGAGGCGCAGGCGCTATTGCTGACGGAAATCGACGGAATCGAAGACCTGATGGACGGACAAATGCGCGAAGTGGGCGAAATCTGCCGACGGCACAACGCCATCAGCGTCGAAATGTCCGCCGACCCGGTGCACCGGGCCAAACTTTGGAAAGCCCGAAAGAGCGCGTTTGGCGCGATTGGCCGGATCAGCCATAGCTATTGCACGCAGGACGCGTGCGTGCCGCGCAGTGAATTGGCGGCGGTGCTGAAACGCATCGCTGAAATTGGCCGAGAGCACGCGCTGGACATCAATAATGTCTTCCACGCCGGCGACGGCAACGTCCACCCCATTTTCCTCTATGACGAGCGGGACGAAGCCCAGGTGCAAAACACGTTGGCAGCCGCCGAGAAAGTACTCAGATTTTGCATCGATCTCGGCGGCACCGTAACCGGGGAGCATGGGGTGGGCGTGGAAAAGCTACACCTGATGCCCTACCTATTTGATGAAGCAACGATGCGGCAATTCCAAGCCGTCAAGCACTCATTTGATCCGCGCGAACAATTCAACACTGGCAAGCTCATCCCCAGTGACAAGGCGCGGTTTGCCCTGCTTAAGCCGGGCCGGCATGTGCCGCAATAAAGAGGGCGATGACAGGCTCAGTGGCCATTGGTCGAGGTTTGGTCTGGATTGCACCAAAGCTGGTTGCGCCCGATTGCGTTTTGCCAGATCAGGAACTGATCATGGCTTATCCACTGGACGCTGCCATCGGCAAATGAGACGCCGGCGCCTTTGCCGTGGCGATTGGTCAGGCCCGCCTCGGTTGGGTAACTGCTCCCGTCATTCCAGGCAGCGCCGGTCGCGCCATGTTCCTCGGCTTCCCAAAAAATGACGTCGTCGGGGTGAAACTGAGTGACTTTAAACCCGGGACCCGTCGTTGCACCGCTGTACGTTCCATAGCCGCAGGCGGCGCCATTCATCAAAAAATTCGTGATTGTTTCGGTTGTCTCTCCGGCGCCGGCATTGGCATGGTCAAATAGCGGACAGAAGTACACGCCGTGCGTCTTGAGGTATTTGTACAAAGAACCGCTCTCCATGTCCGTCTCGAGAACCGGATGACCGATCAACGTGTTATCGTAGAGCCAGCCAAATTGATACCCTCCCGGAGTGGCGCCGTCCCAGTTGCTGAACGGCAGCGAGTTCTTGTAATCCGCGCCGTATGCGACCGTAGCCATCGCGATCTGCCGAAGATTGCTCATGCACTTGACGCGCGAGGCTTCCTTGCGCGCCGCGGTAAGCGCCGGCATCAGAATCGAAATAAGCAGGGCAATAATGCCAATGACGACGAGAAGTTCGACGAGGGTAAATCCCTTGGTTGATCCATTGCGCTTTGTCACGATTGGCCTACCTCCGGCGGAGAAGGGTAAAAGGAAATGCGACCGACGAGTTCCGCCCGCATTGGGAGGATTCATTCACCGGCGTAAACCACTCCGCCAAATGACATCCTAACCAAATGGCATCGTCCATTGCAAGCGGTAAATCGGATTTTTGCATGGCAATCGGTTCCTCAAAAGAAAACCCCCGGCGGGAACCGGGGGTAAGGTCGTGAAAACCAGCCGATCAGCAGGCGGTTACTTGGCCATATCCTTCAGGGCCTTCAAGGGTCGGACCTTGATGACCTTTCGGGCGGGCTTGGCCTTGAACATCTGCTCTTCCTTGGTGAAGGGGTTGATCCCTTTGCGGGCCTTGGTGGCCGGCTTTTGGATCACCGTGATCTTCAGCAGGCCCGGAACGGCGAAAACGCCGGGCCCTTTCTTGCCGACCGCGCCTTCGATTTCATTCGACAGCGCGTCGAAAACAGACGCCACCTGCTTGCGGGACAGGTCGGTGGACTCGGCGATCTTCGTGAGAATCTCGCTCTTGGTCGCGGGCTTTGCGCTCGTTGCCATACTTTGCTCTCCTTGCAAAAGGGTTGGAGGAATTCGTCGCTACCGACCGGATAATCCTAGAAACAAAGGGGTTTTGCAAGTTCATGCGCGCTTTACGTCAGAAATTTCCGCGGGAACCATTACTTTTTGCCCGGAATTGCCCCAATGCCAGTGCCAATGCGGCAGCGGCGGACGGCAGGTCCACAGCGCCACGCCCACGATCGCACAGCCGAAAAACAGCTTCACGAAGATCGCCATGAGCCGGCCTTTGGCGGCTCCCAGGCCGATGCGCAGCGAATCGCCGCCCTGCGTGCCGGCGGCCATTTCGCCGATGATCGCGCCGGCGAACGTGCCCATGCACACGCCGAAGACGGTGCCCACGATGGGGATGGGAATGAGGCCGGTGAACAGGATTCCGCCGATGATGCTGCCGATGATCGCGCCCCAGAGCCCAGCCCTGCTGGCGCCGGCTTTTCTCGCCGCCGCCCCGGCAACAATTATTTCAAACACCTCGGCCAATCCCGCCAGAATCGTAACCGTCAACAAACTTTTCCAACCGGCAAACTGCCAGCCCGTCATCCAGGCATAGGCGAGGGTTCCAAAAACCATCAACCACAATCCCGGCGCGCCGATCAGGTTGATGTACAAGCCGCACAGCAAAACCAACGCGAGAATGAAATAGAGAAGCAGTTGCATGCCAACCTCGATCTAAATTTAGGTAGACGCGGCGTCCCCGCCGCGTCTTCTTCGCAAGTCCGGCGCTCCCGGAAGCGACGCGGACGTCGCTTCTACGTCTGCCCGCACATAATCCTTATCGTCGTTGCCATTCGTCAGCCATCTCGGCGACCGCCGTCCCCAACTGAGCGCAGGCAAGTTTTGAAGCGGCGGCTAGTTTTTTCAGATAGCCGATCAACGACGGCCGGCGCAAGAGTGTCACGCCAATCGCGGTGAGTCGCGCCCGGCCATCTGAATCCACCATTCCAAGGACCGCGGGATCAAGCGTCTCGTTGGCGTCATCGGATATCGCCCGCACCAGGGCGAAGGGAACGCCGAGCCGCGCCGCGGCATTGCGCGCGATCGTGCATTCCATGTCCACGGCAAGCGCCCCGGTTTTATTGAAAAGCGCCTGCCGGGCCGATGGCGTGCCGACGATGGAATCCGCACAACAAATCTTCCCGCGCCGATGCGCCATCTGGGGGATCCAAGCCGGCGGGCAATCGTCGATCACCACATCGCCAACGCGCAATGACGGATCAAGCGCGCCGGCAAACCCCACCATGATAATGCCGGTTGGCTTTGTCCCTTCCAATGCTTGCGCCAGCCGAACCCCGCGCAAGCCGATCACGCGAACTTCAATATGGCTTGGCGTACGACCGGCCGTTCCCGGGGTGCGTGACAGTTTCGGCGGCCTCTCTTTTTCCCTCTCCCG
>DASRLH010000319.1:0-3049 GCA_035648595.1 Tepidisphaeraceae bacterium | reverse complement strand
GGCGCTGTCCTTTCGGTGAGTGGTTTTTTATCCAAACTCACTTTATCGAAAAGGCCAGCGCCTTTGTATTCCTACATTTGGTTGTGGCCGAAGCGCAGCGAGGCCACGCTGAGTGTCTTCGTGCCTTCGTGGTTAATCTTCTTTTTTTCGGGCTGGAATGCCGCGCGACTTAATTGGAGTAGCTGATGCCTAAAACGCTGACCATGCTCAACACCATCAAAGGCTCGCTGATCGAGAGGTTTTATCCGCGCGGCTGGGACCTTCGGCGGATTGACCGCTGCTGCGCGATGGGCCCCGCGAAGCTCGCCGCGCCGGGCCGACACTGGAACAAAGGCTTCGAACCTGTTGCCGTCTCGTCAGTCGCGCAGATGGACGAAAAGATGGGGGATGCGATTGCCGATCAGATCGAGCAGACGCGCGCCGAGGGCCGGGAGCTGGCGATCATTCTGCCGGTTGGGCCGATGGGGATGTACAAAACAGTTGTGCGGCGGCTCAAATCGAGCCGGACGAAAACGGATCATGTGCATACGTTCAACATGGACGAATGGTCCGACTCCGCCGGCAATACCATGCCCGGCAACCAGCCCGGCGGCTTCGAGCATGCGATGACCGCCGCGCTGTTTGGTCCCCTGGGCCGGCTTACGGTGCCGGGCCATCAACGCAATTTCGCGACAAAAAAGAACCTTCCGACCTACGCGGACAAGATCACACGGCTGCGGCAGGGGGGCGCGAAACTGGTGACGGCGTATGGCATCGGGCGCGCCTGCCACATCGCCTTCTGGGAGCCGCAACTGGCCGAAGAGTTTTTGCCGGCGGAATGGAAACGCCAGACGCATCGCCTGGGCGTTGCCCTTCATCCACTGACGATCGAGCAGAACGCGCTGCACAGCTTCAACAGCCGATTCACGCTGATCCCCTGCTTCGCCAACACCATCGGGCCGGGTCTTTTTCTCTCCAGCGATTTTTGCATCGGCGGCGCCGACGGCGCCTACCCCGACCGGGGTGCGATGTGGCAAGGCATGAGCCTGTGCGTCACGCTCCAGTATGGCCCCAGCGAATGGGTTCCCTCAAGTTGGATGCCAACCCTGCCCGGCAGGCTGTTCTTCCTCAAACAACTCGCCGGGCCGCTGGAACCCGAGGCGCATTGAAAATGGGCGGGCGTGGGCGTTGCAGAGCCGGCAAGACGCCTCTCGGCAGACGCGCAAACCCTATTCAGTCGGCGCACCACTTCAGCGGTCTGCGACAATGCGCATTGCAAAGGAAGTCGAGCCGCCTTTTCGTGACACGGGCGTCCCGCCCGTGTCACGAAAAAGATTGCTCCGCCTGCTCGCTGAATCCCGTCATCGCAAACTACTGAAGTATTGCCCGCGAAGGCCTGGATCATTCCATCGGCCGCCGGCCGGAAGCCGAGCAACTCGCCTCTGGCTAGAACGTCGCCGCATACGACTGCCCGATCTCCTTGTGTATAGAGGTTGTATTCACCCACCTCGGGGGTAATGGAGACGTTAGATGCTTCGCCCGGACGATGCGTCAGAGACAATAATGGCGCGTGGCCGCAGCCGGCCGCGGAGCAGAGTATCAACATCACAAGCAGCAATAGTGTGGTCGGCATTCAAGCCTCGCCAATGGAGAGCGATAAATCACCTGATTGCAACCGAGTCCGCCACATCGGGGACGTTTTGCCTATCGCTCCGCCCCGGCGGCAATACCGTCAGCTTCAGCCGGGTGCGATGGGATAGTTTATCATCCACCAGTCGATACACGGCATCTGGGTCGATGCGCTGCATGCACACGTTATTGTTGCACGGCGAAAAGCGGTGGTTGAACGCGTTCACGCATGGGCTGCACGCCAGATCGGTTCGCAACGTATGGCTGTGCGGGCCCAGCGGCCCGAAGACGGCGGGGGTTTCGGGGCCGAATAGAACGATCGAAGTGATGTCGGTCATGGATGAGAAATGACCCGGCCCGCTGTCGTTGGTGACCAGCACGTCCGCCATGGTATAGATGACGAACAGCTCGCGCAGGGTGGTTTCGCCGGCGAGGGTGAGGACGTTGGGCCCGATCTGCCGGGCGATTTCGCGCGCGCCGTCGGCTTCGCCGGGCGCGCCGGTGAGGGCGAGCGTGACGGCCGGATGCTCCGCGAGAATCCGCCGGCCCAGGGAAATGAAATTTTCCGTGGGCCAGCGGCGCAGCGGGAGCAGATCGCCGGCGTTGGGGTTGAGCAACACGATCGGTCGCTCGACGGGCCGGCCGGCAAGGCGGTCGAGGATCGACCGCACCTTCGCCGTTTCCCGTGGCGTTGCGACAAATCGCGGCGGAGTGAAATCCACATCCGGCACCGGCGCCTTAATCAACGGCACCTCGCGCGGGTCCGCATCCAGCGCTTCGACCAGCAGGTAATAGCTCGCCGCCACATGCAAGTATGGATTGTGCGACACGCGATGGGTGAGCAGGTCGCCGCGGTAAGGGCCCTCGCTGGTGAACGTGTGCAGCCCGACGCGACGCCGCGCGCCGGTGAGGAACGCGAGGATGGCAGAGGCCCGGCTGAAGAACTCCATATCCACCGTGGCGTCAATCCCAAGCCGGCGAGCTTTCCGCGCGGTGGCCAGTAGATCCCACAGAAGAAGCAACGGCTTTCTGGTGCGGATTTCCAGCACGTTTTCCCGCGGGATCACGTCCAGAAGATCGAGGATAAAACGGTTCTGATCGAAAACCCAGAAGTAGACGTTGTCCCGCCCGACTTTCTCGACGGCCCGCGCGATCGCGCGATAGGCCGCAACCGTCGCGCCTTGCTCGATCATCTTCAGCAGCAGGATTTTGCGAACGGGGCCGGCGGGCTTGCGCAGCGGCGCGAGCGGCGCAATGAGTTTGCGCAACACGGTAAGGCCCAGGCACATCGGCTTGCCGAGCCAAGCGTCGAGACGGCGGATGGTGTTCGCGTTCAAGCCGCGACTCCCGTGGGTTGGAGCGGTCTAATGAAATGGCCACCCGGTCGTCGCCCCATTTTTGTTGCGCGGGCGGGATAATTCTCCCCCTCCCAGTACTCCGG
>DASRLH010000318.1:0-13557 GCA_035648595.1 Tepidisphaeraceae bacterium | reverse complement strand
GGTCTGTGCCGAGCAAAGCACGATCGTGGAATCGGCTCCATCGGGCGCCAAGCCCGGCGCGGCGCATCCGCCGCCGTAGCCTCCCGATGGGGGCGCGGTGACCGGGGGGCTAAAGCTGGGCCCGGAGGGCGACGGGGAATATGCCGGCGGCTGTGCCAATCCCGGATTGGGTGCGGAGGAACCGCCCGAATCAGGCGAGTTGGCCGGCGGACCATAATTGCGGGGCGGCGGCGACGGCGGCAACGGCTGGCCGGGTGCGAGCGGCAGGGGCTGGTTAAACTTGGACAACTGCGGCGGACGAATCAGAAACTTGGGATTCTCCGGCGGAGGCGGTGGATAATAGATCGGCGTCCGGGGCGGCTGGGTCGGCATGTTCGATCCGCCCGCGGCGCCGCCGCCGGAGCCCACGATGCCGCCGGGCCGAACACGCCCGCGCACGGGCGGGTTTGGATCACCCATCGGCTTCCATGCGATCGGCTGCGGCGGCGGGGTCCAGTGCTCGCCGTAACTGTAGGCCCCATCCACTTCGTCGCTCACCAGCCAGGCAACGTCCGCCCTCAATGTTTTTTTATCTTCCGGCCGGTTGTACACCGCCAGCGCCGCGGCACGCAGGCCGCGCCCATAAACCACCGGCTCGAAGGGCTGCGCATCACTGGGCTCGATTCGATACGCCTTGAGCTTCTCCAGCATCAGCCGCATTTGGCCGAGTTTGGGATTGATTCGATCGTCATGAATGGACCGGCTGGCTTGCAGCAAGCTATACACCGCCAGAGCATCCAGCCCGGCGCGCCGGCTCGGGTTCTCCGCGAAGCGCAGCGAAATCTCGCCCTCCTCGAACTGTGTGAGCAAGAAATCCACCGCGCGGCGCATCGCCTGCTCGATTTGCGCATCGGTCAGATCGGCGGGCGGAACTGCCAGCGGCTCGAAGGTGAACGCCGGGCGCGTGGCCGGGAAAGATCGCTGGGTGGAAGCGGCGTCCAGTTCTGGCTCGGCGCGATGCGTTTGCGGTTGGGTGGATCCCGGCGCACGCGCCGGGAGCGCGGCGGCGGATAGTTGCACGCCGCCCGCGCCGGTTTTCGCGGCAGAGGCAACGCCGGAACTGAAGGGCTGTGTCTCGCCGACCTGCGATTGTGCCGCAATCGACGCACTGCGCAAGTGAGGCCCGCTCGCGGAATGCGATGGGTCAATTGCGGTTTTTGCATGCTGTGAATCGCCTGCCTGAGCAACTGGCGCCGGCTCCGGGCGTCTATCGGTTGACGATTGTACGTTGTCCTGGAGGGCGTGATTTTGCGTCACGGATCGGCTCCCCGGCCGCCCCCACATACCGGCCAACATCCCCAGCACAAGCGCTGCCGCCCCCACGCCCAGAATCGCCAGCGGCTTTGCAATGCGGTGGGCTCGCTTTGCAAGCCGGGAATGTTCACGCGCCGGCAAGGATGACGCTGCCGGGCGTCGCGTATGATGGGACATGACGGCCTCTCCTGTGGCTCCCCGCGATGCTAGAGACACGTACCATCAACAAACGATAGCGAAATTATTTCAATTGGCGACGCGGAAGATCCTTTTCGAGTGGAACAGGGAAACCAAAGGCCCAAACCGCGATTCACAGGCCGGGTGTCGCCATGGATTCGTGGCACGGGCGGCCTACGTCGTGGAGCGTGCAGCGTTTCGTAGGGTTCGCTTCAGCGAACGCTGTTCCTCTTCGGCGGCCCCCAAAACCGCGTCCGCTGAAGCGGACCCTACGAAACGCACGATCGCACCACGACTTCCGCCCGCAGCCATGGCATCAGGGGTTTGCGCGCGAGATTTCACAAGGTTGTTATACTTACCCGCGGATATCCGCGGTCTGCGTCTTGGGCTTTGGCGGCAGATACGCCTTGGGATTGAAGTTGACCAGCTTGGGCTGAATGTCCGCCGGCGGAAGCTGGGATGGCGGGGAGGGGGGAACTTGCAGATACGTTAGCGAGCGCTCGATCAGTCGCATGGCGTTGGGGCCGGAGATTTGGCCGCCGTAGTGGGCGCCTTTGGGGTCATGCACGATGAACGCGACCGTGAGCCGGGGTTTTTCGGCGGGGGCGGCGCAGATGAAGCTGCTGTTGAAGCGGGTCTGGCTATAGAATCCATGCTCGGCGATGTGGGCCGTGCCGGTCTTGCCGTAGATGTTCCAGGTATCGCTGCGCGCCGAGCCGGCGGCGGTGCCGCGGATCACCACGTCGCACAACACCCGCCGAATCTCGCCGGCCGTCGTCGGATCCAGCACGCGCGGCAGGAGCAGGGCATCGGTCGGCTTATGGCGGGAAACAAGCCGCCCATCGCTATCCAGCACGCCGCGAATCAGCGTCGGCTTCACCAGCCGCCCGCCATTCCCATACGAGCAAAACGCCCGGCACAACTGCATCGGCGTCACCATCAGCTCGTACCCCTGGCTGGCCGATTCGGTGCTGAACTTGTTCCACTTGCGCAGCGGGTTGAGTTTCCCGGGGTTCTCGGCGGGCAGCTCGATGCCGGTGGTTTTGCCGAAATCCCAACTGGCCAGGAAAGCCCGCAGGCGCTCGTTGCCCAATCGTTCGCCGAGCATGGACATGCCCACGTTGCTCGATTTCACCAGAATATCCCACATCGTCAGCGGGCCGTATCCATGCACATCCGTGATATGCCGGCCATAGGGCGTGATGTACGTTTTGCCGGCGATCGGCCAGACCTCGCCCAGGCTGGTGAGCCGGGCGTGCAGCGCGGGGCCAACGATAAACGGCTTGATCGTCGAGCCCGGCTCATAGGGGTCGGTCAGGCAACGGTCGCGGCGCAGGTCGTTGGAGGCATCATCGAGCGCGTTGGGATCGAAGGTGGGATAGTTGGCCAGGGCGAGCACTTCGCCGGTGTTGGGGTCCATCACCACGACTTCGCCGTGTTTGGCCTCATGTTCCTTGCACGCCGCCGCCAACTCCTGCTCGGCGATCATCTGGATATTGGCATCGATCGAAAGAATCAAATGCTGCCCATGCTCGGGCGGCAGATAATCCTCGGCATCTATGCCGATGGCGCGCCGGCGAGCATCCTTGAGCTTGCGCTCCCAGCCGTCTTTGCCGCTAAGCAATTTGTCGAAGTGCAGCTCGATGCCGTCCAGGCCGTGCCCGTCTTTTCCGGTGCCGCCCAGGATATGCGCGGCCAAACTGCCCATCGGATATGAGCGCGAACTCGATGGGGAAAACCCGACGCCGGGGATGTTCAACTTCTGGATTTCCGCGATCCGGCTTTCATCCAGGTCCTGCGCGATCTTCAGGAATCGGCTGCTGCCTTTGTCGTTGAGCGTTTGCGCCAATTCCAGCGGGTCTTTATCGAGCAGTCGGGCGAGCTTCTGAATGGCATCGTCCATATCGACTACGCTGTGGCCGTCTTCCTGATAGACTTCCTGCATGAAGTGGGGATCGACGAAGAGGTCTTCCTTTTCGGTGGTGAGGGCGAGAATGAATCCATTGCGGTCGCAGATGCTTCCGCGCCGCGCCGGCCAGATGGTCGTCTGATGCTGCTGGCGCTCGGCCTTGGAAAGCGTCCGCTGGCGGCCTGTTGTCTGTAGATACGCCACGCGCAGGATCAAGGCGCAAAAGAGCACGCAAAGCGTGACGAATACAACGGCGGCGCGTTTGGGTGAGAAAGTCTGCATGATTGGCCCGAAGGGTCCGATAATCTCATCGGACAGATGGGCGCGGGGCGGAGAGTAAAAATCTCCAGGGTCCCGTCACGCCGTTGAGTTGCCCGGCTTCCAGTGTTCCAATGGTGTGCACCATGAGGATGTCCGCGCGAGCTTACCGGTGGTTCTTCCCGCAAATTGCCTGCCCGATGGCGATTGCCTTGTCGCTGCTCCTCGCATGTCTTTTGCGCGCCGCCAAGCCCGTCGTCCTCGACCCCGCCAAACCAGCGGCCAAACTCGTCATTCAGGGGCAGGTGGATGGCCTTGAAGTTGAACTGGCTGGCCTGCTCCAGCGGCGGGCCGATGCGAGCGGCCAGGAGTTGGCGCTTCTGGATTTGCGGATCGACCTGCGCCTGATCGAGCGCTGGATGCTGTCGGCATCGCTGCAAGCGCCGCCGGAGGATCCGCTGCCGCCGTGCGCGCTGTTGCGGGTGAAATGCCTGGAGGCGTTGAACGCCGAGGTTTCCCAGCGACTCAAAGCCTCGCCCGGTGCGCTGTCGCCCGGCCAGATGGATGGCGTGGCAAAGCTGCATCAACTGACGTACAAGCTGCCGGGCATCAAAAACGTCGGCGTATTGGATGCAGTCTGCCGGGAAATTGCCGGCGACTTGATCGCGGCGGCCAACCCCGCGCCCGCCGAATTGAAGAACCTACCGGCAATGCGTCCCGTGCCGTTGCCGTCAAATGTTGCGGCCCAAACGCAGGCGGCCCAGGCTCCCCGCACACTTGGGGACCTCGCGGCTCAGGCGAAAGCCGCCGACGTGTCGCCGGCGCTCAAGCGGCAACTGGAGATTTTGGCGCTCCAGGCCGACGCCGCCGCTGCCGATCCCAAGGCCAGGGAACAAGCGGCCGAGTTATACGATGTGCTGAGTTCCGCGGTCGATTTGGCCGATGGGCTGTCGCACAACACCGGCCTGGATTCGGCGGCGCGACCCAAAATCGAGCAGCGCCTCGTGGAGGGCCTGACTCTCATTAGCGACGTGCGCACGCGGCCGGCGGGCAAATCGCGGTTGGCCGCGCTGGGCCAATATCATGACACCCTCGTCCGCGTGCAGCGACTGCATATCCCAGCGCCCTTGCAGGCCGGCCTCGCGCCCGTATTTGTCTGGGTCAACAAAAACCCTTCTCACGCGGCAGCGGCATTGGGCGCGGTCGAAAAATATTTGCAGTTATGCGCCCGCGCCGACGCGCGCAAGGGCCCCGGGGAGTTGCCGCCCAATTCCAGGAGGGCAGTGCTGGCGTTGCAAAAGCAGTTTGCCGCGCAGCGCGCCGGGTTTCTTGAAGATGCCGCCGGGCTAAGTGACAGCGACGGCATCCTGTCCGGCGGCAGCGATTCGCTGGCAATCCGAGTCGAGCAGATGGGGCAATTGCTGGAAGGCGCTGAGTCAATCGAAAAGCTGCCGTTGGCCCTGCGGGTGCTCAACGCCTACCATCCGCGCCCCGGCGGTGGGCTGGAGCGGCGCGTGGCCAAGGCGATGGCTGAAATGGGTTCGCCAATCGTTGCCGGCGCCCGCGATCAGGGCGGATTTGTCGGCGATCTTGAGCGGTTGGCGCAGTTGGCCGCCGACACGCAAAGGCCCAGCGATTTGTCGCCGCGAACGCTCAAGTTATACACCCACGATCGGCTCGACGCGGTCGAAAGCAGGCGTGTTGCCTTGATCGGAGCCCAGGCTTTCGCCCTTGCAGGCGGCAAGGAAATCGATCCCGCCGAGTTGGCCCGGCTCCAAACGCTCCGCGCCTTGTACGATTCCCTGCCACAGGCCGCTGAAGTTCAGAGCGGCCTGGATCGCGCGTCGACTTTTTCCAGTTGGGCGGATTGGTCGATCAGCCCCGCGCAGCTTCAGGCGCTGATCGGCCCCTATCGCGATGCGACCGCCGCCGCGTTCGATGGATTTGCCGATGACAATTCCACGCCGGTTACGCGCTGGGCCGATGTCCGCAAGCGATTCCTGCCGCTGCTCGCGCTGACGAGGGAAATGGCCGCGTATGCCGATCAATGTGACAAACTTCCCACCGGCTTGGCCGGTGAACTGGCCAAGCTGTTCACGCCCATGGATCATCAGCCGTTTGCCGCCCAGCGCAACGTGAGCTTCGCGGTAGCGATCTGGCGGCAAGCCGCCCAAACGGCCGCCGATCCCCACTCCGCCGATTTGCTTTTTGACGCGATGCTGGGGCAGTTGCGCAAGGATTTGCACTTAAGCAATTGAGGTTTGGTCTTCCCGCTTCGCACTTTCGGCTAAGCTACCCGGCCATGATCCAACTCACCCCCGACGAAGCCCGCGTGCTTGGCGTTTTGATTGAGAAGGCGATGACCACGCCCGAGCAGTATCCATTATCCCAGAACGCCGTCACCAACGGCGCCAACCAGAAAAGCAATCGCCATCCCGTGATGTCGATGGATGAAAATCGCGTGTTTGACGCGCTGGAGGGACTGCGGGCCAAGGGGCTGGTGGTGCGCGTGGATCAGGCGGGAAGCCGGGTGAACAAATATCGGCATCAAGGCGGCGAGGCGTTGAGCGCGCGGCCGGCGGAGCTTGCGCTGCTCGCCGAGATGCTATTGCGCGGGCCGCAAACGCTGGGCGAACTGCGCGGGCGGGCGTCGCGCATGCAGGCGTTTGAATCCTTGGATGCCGTGAAGAATATGCTGGGCGCGCTTCGGGAACGCGGCGAGCCGATGGTTAGGCAACTGCCGCCCGCGCCCGGGAGCAGGGCCGAGCGGTACGCACAGCTTTTATGCCCGCAGGATGCCGCCGACGCCCAGGAGGGGGGCGCGTCCGATGAAGAGGGTGAAATTTCGGAAACGCGGGAGCCGAGCGCGCCGGCCAGCCCATCCCTGGGAAATCGCGTAACGGATCTGGAAACAGAAGTTGAAGCGCTGCGCGGCGTGGTGCGGCGATTGGCGCAATCGCTGGGCGAAGCCGACCCGTTTCCGCCGGACAAGGGTCCGCATATGGCAGAGCAATAAAGTGATGCGCTGCTGGTAGACATTCAAACTCCTCGCGTCGCGCCCGCCTTCAACAAATCCGCCGCACGTCCAAACACCGCGCGAATCATGTCCGGCGTCAGCTTGCCGGTGAACGTGTTCTGCTGGCTTGGATGGAAGCACGCCAGCAGGAACGGCGCGTTCTCGAATGGGTAGTAGGCGCCGTGCGCGAACTTGGGTCGCGGGCCCGCGGGTAGCCAGCCGCGCGAGCGATAGAGACGCAGGCACGCATCGAATGCGATCCTGCCCAGGCAGACCACGCCGCGAAGATCGGGCATCAAATCGAACGTCTGCCCGAAATACGATGAGCAGTTGGCGATTTCCTGGGGCAACGGCTTATTGCCCGGCGGGGTGCAGTGGGCGGTGGCCGTGATCGCGACATTGATGAGTTGCAGGCCGTCGCCGCGAACGCTGGTGGGCTGGTTGGCAAGGCCCGTTTCATAAAGGGCGCGAAAAAGGAAATCACCGGAGCGGTCGCCGGTGAACATCCGGCCCGTGCGGTTGGCTCCGTGGGCCGCGGGGGCCAGGCCCACGATCAGCAGCCGCGCGGTCGGCTGTCCCAGGTTGGGTATCGGCCTGCCCCAGTATGGCTCATCGCGAAACGCCGCCCGCTTTTCTGCCGCCACTTGCCGGCACCATTCGCGCAGCCGGGGGCATCGCTCGCAGGAGATGATGGTTTGCTGAAGTACCGACCAAGACATGCCGCATTGTATGTCTAACACACGCTTCCGTTCCTTTGCGGCGTCTTTGCGTCGCTTGCGACTTTGCATCTCTGCGCGATCTTCCCGTTGAACGATAGCTACGCAAAAGCCCGAAAACATTGTTATAAAGGAGTCCCATGAGCACTCACGTTCCCGCCCCAGCCCTGGCCCGTTTTTCCGCCGATGATCGCGTCGCCATCATCGCGGCCCGGTTCAACGCGCACATTGTCGATGAACTGCACGCCGGCTGCCTGCGGCAGCTTGCGCGATTGGGGTTGCCCGAGGAGCGTATCGAGAGTTTTCGGGTGCCCGGCGCGTTTGAATTGCCTTTCGCCGCGCAAGCCGCGGCGCGCACGGGGAGGTTCGGCGCGATCATCTGCCTGGGTTGCGTGATTCGCGGCGACACGCCTCACTTCGACTACATAGCCGGCGAAGCCGCACGCGGCATCCAGCAGGCCGGCCTCGCCGAAAACCTCCCCATCATCTTCGGCGTCCTCACCACCCACACCGAGCAACAAGCCAAAGACCGCATCGGCGGCCCCCAGGGCCACGCCGGCGAACGCGCCGCCCAGGCCGCCGCCGAAATGCTCGCCATGCTCCGACAACTATGATTTTCGCCCTCCTCCACGCTCCAAAATGTTACGCGCGAACGGCGGTCCGCACGTTATAAAACCGGAAAACAATCGGCGTAGCGCATTGTCCGCAAACAATTTATGCCTCCCACGGTTTCCTCGGTAGCAGCGCGTTGTAGCAGGGGGCGCCCGCCTCTGTTTTTCCCCCCAGGGCCTGGGCCGTCATCAGCGCATGGCAACTCTGCCTATCGAATCGAGTCCCCGGCAAAACGCGCGGCTGCCGATGCGGCGACAAATTACCAACTCCAAAGCAACGAATGCAACATTAACGCAGTTGCCTTCCGCGAGTCGCGGGGCCGCATTCCCACCGCAAATCCAGGGCGTGCCCGATTTTCCGGGAGCGTATTGGCGGATGGTGGGCACACATTCTTGTCTGCCGCGAATCGATGAGCGGAGGACATTCTTGTCCTCCCGAACCGATTCGAATCCGCTCGGCGGGGCAGGAATGCCCCGCACTCGCGGATTCGGGCAGACAGGAATGTCTACCCCACCAAACCCTGTGGATGTAAATGGTTACGCCTGCCCGGAACTCGGGCAAGCCCGCAAATCCACGCCGCTCCATTATTTTCTTGACAACCCCAGCGAATCTTGGACAATAAGCAAATCCGCCGACCTGCGACGGCCCGGTCGCGCGAACACCGCCGGGGCCACAACGCTTCGATTCGATTCCATCCTGGAGGCTTCCGTGGCAGCAGCCGAACACACACACACACACACTCTCTCTCTCTCTCTCTCTCTCTCTCTCGGATTTAATGCACTTAAGCGCTTTGCAAGGCGCCGCGCTCAAAAGCGGCAGACGCCGATCATCGCGGCGGCGCTTTGGGCCGTCGAGGCGCTGGAGCAACGCGTGATGTTGACCGGCGCTCCGGCGTTTGTCAGCCTCACGCCGGGCGCGAACCTTGCAATTACCGGATCATCCGGCGCATATACCGCCGAACTGATCAGCGGAGGGATGACCGTGAACCAGAACTTCAACTCATTGGCAGCGTGGCAGAATCTAATCCTCAAGGTGGACGGCGGCACCGCCGTCGCTTTCAACTCGCCGCAGACGCTTGGCGCCCTGAACCTCGACCCCGGGTCAACAGTGAACGTGACGCGCGGCGACGGCAGCTACGCAACCGGCAGCAATCTGCTCGATCTCCATTCGCTGTCGTTCGATCCCGCCGCGCGGCTCGACCTGGGCGACAGCGACATGATCCTGCACAACGGCGGATCGGGCGGGTTCGCCGTCCTCGAAGCGCGAGCCACCGCCGCTTTTGACGGCGGCAAGTGGGACCTCAGCGGCCTTGCCAGCAGCGCGGCGGCAGACCCCGCCCGACCCAACCCCATGGGCCTGGGCGTGGTCCTGGGCAGCAGTCTGCCGAGCGGCGCTTTCGACGGCATGACCGTGAACCCCAACGATGTTGACGTCAAATACACCCTCGCGGGCGATGTCGATCTCAATGGAACGGTCAACCTGATCGACTACCACGCTCACAAGGAATAATGGGAGCTCGGGGACCTCATGGGCAACCGCCGACTTTAACTATGACGATCTCACCAACCTCATCGACTACCGCGTGCTCAAGGCCAATTATTTGTACGACATGAACGGGCCGGCGTACGTGCGGACCATCAGCGATCCGGCGATTCTCGCCCAGCCGGTCGTCGGGCAATACGTCAAAGGCGACATCGCGACCTTTACCGATTCGGCCCTCGGCACCATCCCCGCCGACTATGTGGCGCAGGTGAATTGGGGCTACGGCCTGGGCCTGGAGAACTGCACCGTCACCCAAGTCGGCAGCGTCTTCGAAGTCTCCGAGGCGACCTCCGCTCAACCAATGTCCAACAACGGACAGCTCATGAACCTGGTGATCGGCTACGCAGTCAACAGCAAGTATGCCAGTCGGCCCGGATCGCTGAGCCGGCCGATCGATCTGGTCTCCATCACCAATCTCGTCGCCAGCGCGGCGGGGCCGACCAGCGTCAACCTCACCTGGTCCAACCCGTCCCCGGTTACAGGCGTCACGTTCAATGTCGACCGATCCATCGATGGCATCACGTATCAGCCCGTTCCCAACGCCACCGGCCTCCCCTCGACCACCGCCAGCTTTCTGGACACTTCTCTATCCGGCAGCGCCACCCCGACGCACTATTGGTATCGCGTGCAGGAGATGGACTCGTTCGGCCCCTCGCCGATCGTGGACATCGCCGAGGCGTGGACGCCGCCGACGGTTGTGGCGTCGGGACCGGCGGTCGCGACCGTGATATCGGCAAACGAAATTGATCTGGCCCTGCCCTCGGGCGCAACCACCACCGTCAACATCACGCGTTCGCCGGACGGCGTAAACTACGGATCGCTGGCGTCGGTGCCGGCAGCGACGGTGACGTACGCCGATACCACCGTCACCGGAGGGACGCAATATTGGTATCAGGTCGCCAGCGGCAGCCCGCCGACCATGACCGCCTCCGCGATGGCGTGGTCCCTGCCGGCCGCCCCCTCTGACCTCTCGGCCGCCGCCGGAACCGGCAACCAGGTGCAGCTTTCCTGGACCAACAACGCCGGCGGCGCCACCGCCAACGACGTCTCCCGCTCCACCGACGGCGGCGTGACCTACTTCCCGCTGGACACCGTCGACGCCTCCGCCACCACCTACACCGATACGACCGCGCAAGCCGGCCAGACTTACTACTACCAGGTATCGGCGGCCATGCCCAACGCCGGCTCGTCCAGCCCCTCCAACGCCGCCTCCTTTTCCACGTCCCCCGCCGGCGTGTCGAGCCTCACCGCGACCGAGGCGTCCTCCAGCGAGATCGACCTCGGATGGACTAACGACACGGCGAGCGGGGCAAACGGCATTGACGCGCTCTATTCCACCGATGAAATAAACTATACCCTGCTCACATCAACGCCGCTCGCGCCCACCGCCACCACCTACGCGGCCACGGGCCTGCTGCCGGACACGCATTATTGGTTCCAGGTTGAGACGCTGGGCACGGCAAGTAACACCGGCTTGGCGACCGCCGATTCCGCGACGCCGGCTAGCATCGCCTCGGGCTTGCAGGCGACCGCCAACGGCCCTTACGAAATCGATCTATCCTGGAGCGGCAGCAACGACTCGGCGGTTTCGTACGATGTCGAGCGCGCACCGACCGGTTCGGGCAATTTCGCTGTGATTTCGAGTGTCAATGCGCCAAGCTTCCAGGACGAAAGCGTTTCGCCCGGAACGACCTATGATTACCAGATTGTCTCGCTGGGCACGGGAGTCATCAATCCCGCCGACGTACAGTCGAACGTCGCCACCGTCGCAACGCCCGCCGGGAGCGCCCTGCCGCCGCCTGTTACGTGGTATGTGGCAACGACGGGGTCCGACACAGGGAACACGGGACTCAGCGACCAGTCGCCGTTTCTGACGATTAACAAAGCGGCGCAGTCCGCCAATCCCGGTGACACTGTCTTGATCGACACTGGCCAGTACCACGAGACAGTGACGCCGGCCCACAGCGGGATCGGCGGTGCGCCAATTACATTCAGGGCAAACGGCAGCGATGTCGTCTCCATCCGCGGCACGTATTTGGTGCCGGATTCGAGCTGGACGCTCAACGGCGGCGGCGTATACACCTCCTCCATCGCTTCAACTCCAGACCTTTCGGCGTCCACCGATGCCCCGGTACTCGGATCAAGCACCATCACCGCGACGGATCAGGTCTTTGCGAATAGCCAGATGATCCCCGCGCCGCGATATCCCTATAGCAACGCACCCGCGGTCAACGATGCGTCATCGACCCTTCTGACGATCCCGACACAAACCGATGCGGATACGTTCAACTATGGAAATATTTACAGCGACGTGGTGACGACCTCGGGTAGCTCCAAAACCTATCAGTTCGCGCTCGTATCCTCGGCGTTCGTAGTCAATCTTGCGAACGATCCAGTGCTGAACGCGATTGTGACAAGCCTCGGCGGAGCGTCGCCGCTCAATCCATCCGTATTACTCGGATCCCTTATTCACATTGTCCCCGGCAGAGCGCAGGAGAGCGCGAAAGGCAACTACTGGGGCCAATGGGTTGGAGAAACGGCAACCATCACCGCCGTCTCACAGGATATCAACAATCCCAATCTGGTCACGTTCACCTATACGCCGGCGCCCGGTTCATCATACGCCCAGCCCTTCACGGTCACCGCCTTGGCGACTGCCGCAATAGGACCGTTGACGATGTACAACACGGTACAATACGGCGCGGAAGCCGGCGACCGTTACTATTTCTCGAACATCAAGGGCGTGGCCCCAACAACGGCGTTTGCCGCGGAATCGCAGCCCGCGTGGATCGTGAATACCAATTCCAATCCATCACAAATTGATGATTCCATCCCGACAACGATTCCCACCGACTACCAACTTCACCTCTATAGCCCTGCCGGCGCTCCTTCAAAGGTGGAAGTGAAGGTGCGGGATGCCGGGTTTGATCTGAGCGGGAAATCCTACATCACGATCGAGGGCATCGACTTGTTCGCCGCGACAATCGTGACGAACGATGCCTCCTCCCATGACACGATCAATCAAATCTCGGCCGAGTTCCTCTCTCATTACGACCGAACCGGCCAACCGAATCCGGCGTTGTTCGGGGTAACGCCGGCCAACGCACCGGCAATCGTCGCCGACCTGGGACGCAAAACCGTCGACAGCGCGCTGAGGGCGGATTTCGCAAGTGCCGGGATCACGCTTGGCGGGGGCGCGAGGGCTCAAGGCTTCCCGAATCCCGTTAATGAGTGGCTGGTAATCGACGGCAACTGGCGATACTTGGTGGTGCAGGCGCCCGATAAGAGCCTGAGCGTCGGTCGCACCGTTGCTGTCGCATCGTACCGCGCCGCCAGCGGGTCCACGACGGTCACGACGGAGAACATTCCGAATGGATGGAACGGCGAACTGATCTCGGGAATTGAGTTGCTCGGTCCCAACGATACCCTCTCCAATAGCGACATTGCCTACTGCGCCGGCAACGGCGTAACCGTCGGCAGCGCCACCGACATTGTCACGGGCAATACAATCCATGACGTGGATTACATGGCATCCGACAACGCCGCCGTTTCGGATAACTACCACGATGCCGCGGGCGGCAGCATCGATCATAACACGATGTACAACGCCGGGCGCTCGATCATCGTCACGCGTGGCGGGTATACGTCAAACGGGGCACTGCTCGCGCTGAACGTGAAGATTGAATATAACGAGCTATACGATGGCGGCCTGAGATGTGACGACGCCGGCGGAACATACACCGAAAATACGAATGGCGGAACCTCTCGCATTGATTATAACGATGTCCACGACATCCACGGCAACGCTTCAGTGGGTATATACCTTGACAACGGCGCAACCAATTTCCAGGTTGACCATAATGTCGTGTATAATGTCGAGTCGGCACTCAGAATGAGGTTCATCCGACTAATGCGTAGGTAGTTTCGTGTAAAGCGAAGATTTTAAGTTTGAAGAAGTCGGGGTCTCGGAAGCCGTATGCTTGTCGTTGCATGGTTTTGATCTTGTTATTTGTGCCTTCCAATGGCCCGGTGGT
>DASRLH010000317.1:0-29960 GCA_035648595.1 Tepidisphaeraceae bacterium | reverse complement strand
GGGCGGGCTGGCGCGAGGCTTCATCCGCGCCCGGATCGGCCTGTGCCTCGGCGGCAGCGCCCTTGGGCTTGCGCACCTTCTTCTCGGGCTTGCCGGCGCCCTGCTGGGCGCTGCCCTTTCTCTGCTGCTTGCTGTCTTGCTTCTCTTTTTTCTCTGCCATGACTCGCCTCGTCGCACTTCAGATAATCGGGGCCGGGGCTATCTGTTCTCGGGCCTTACGTTAGGACGGGATCACCGGAGGTGACCCACGCCCAAGGGTCAAACTTTTCCGAGCCGGCCCAAGTCGGTGCCGCTCTTGACGGCAATGCGATGCTTGTGGCCATCGCGGACTTCAAATCGCACCCGCGTGCCCTTGCCGGTGGTCGGGTCCAGCGGCTGCACATTGCTGATGTGGATTGGCGCGTCCTTTTGGATGCGCCCGCCCTGCCGGTTGCGCTCGGAGGGGCGGACGTGCTTCCACACGCGGTTCACGCCCTCGACCGTCACGCGGTTCTTGTCGGGAAGAACCCGAAGAACCTTGCCCTGCTTGCCTTTGTCCGCGCCCGCGATCACCACCACCGTATCGCCGCGCTTTATATGTCGTGCCATAAATCGTCCGTGGTCCGTTGTCAGTTGCATCTTGCCAGCGGTCAGTTTTCGGAAGTCCGCCGCAACAAGCAACTGACAACCCACAACTGACAACTGACCTCTTCATACAACTTCGCTTGCGAGCGACACAATTTTCATGAAGTTCTTTTCGCGGAGCTCGCGGGCGACGGCGCCGAAGATTCGGGTGCCGCGCGGGTTATTTTCCTTGTCGATGACGACGGCGGCGTTGCGGTCAAAGCGGACATAGCTGCCATCGGGCCGGACGATGCGCTGGCGGGTTCGCACCACGACGCAGCGGATGATTTCGCCCTGCTTCACCTCGCCTGCCGGTATCGACTTCTTGACCGCGCAGATGATGATGTCGCCGACGTTGGCGACGCGCCGCTTGAACTTGCCCTTGCTGCTGCTGCCGCGCAGCACCTTGATGCACATCGCGACCTTCGCGCCGGTGTTGTCGGCGATGTCCACTCGGGTTTGCTGTTGAATCATTGCTGTTGGTCCGTTGTCAGTTGTCCGTCGTCAGTTGTGGGTTGTCAGTCACTTGCAACTGACAACGGACAACTGACCACTGACAAATCTTCATCTCGCTTCCGGCGCTTTTCCGGTCATCACTTCCTCGGCGGATACCTGGACGGCGCGCTCGGGGGCGCGGCGGACGATGCGCAGGAGGCGATGATGCTTGGTCTTGCTCATGGGACGGCATTCGGTGAGTTCCACCGTGTCGCCTTCCTTGGCCTCGTTCTTCTCATCGTGGGCGTGAAGCACCGAACGCCGCTTCAGATACTTGCCATACTTGGGATGGCGGGTCTGATAGGCAATGATGACCTTGATGGTCTTCTCGCCCTTGTCGGAGGCGACGACGCCTTCGATCTTGCGAAGCTGGGCGCGAGCGGCGGAGGCCGGAGCGCTGGAGGTTGCGGTTTGGGTGTCCGCCATATTCATCACTCTCTACTTGTCCTGTGCCTGGCCGGCGGCCGGCTGGGCGGGTTGATCCAACTCGCGCTGACGAATGGCCGTCAGAATGCGGGCGATATCCTTGCGCGCCTTGCGCAACTGGCTCGGATCCTCGAGCTTCTCGGTGACCGCCTGGCTGCGCAAACTAAACAGATGCATGCGCCGTTCCGACAGGTCGATCCGAAGCTGCGGGGTCTCCTTGTCGCGTATTTCCTTGATCTTCATTTCTGACCTTAGTGCTTCCTATGCTACCGCGTGCTTTCTACTTACAAATCGCGTTTTGACCGGCATCTTGTGGGCGACGCGGGCCAAGGCGCGCTTGGCGGTTGGCTCATCGACGCCGGTGATCTCGAACATCATGGTTCCGGGCTTTACGACCGCCACCCAATACTCCGGCTCGCCCTTGCCCTTGCCCATGCGGGTTTCCAGCGGCTTGCCGGACACGGGCTTGTGCGGGAAAATTCGGATAAAAACGCGGCCCTCGCGGCGGAGGAAATGGCTGCACGCCACGCGCCCAGCCTCGATCTGCCGGGCCGTCACCCAGCCGGCTTCAAGCGTCTGAAGTCCAAAGTCGCCGAACGCGACCGTATTGCCGCGGGTGGCGTTGCCGCGCATCTTCCCGCGCTGGCTTTTGCGGTATAAAACCCGCTTGGGCATCAATGGCATAAAACACCAAACGAAAAAAAACGAAAAATTGCCGTTTATCGGTTTCGCGCCAGCCGCGATTGCTTACCTTCGCCCGCGCCGCACCGGGCCGCCGGGGCGCACATCCGTTTCCAGAACCTCTTCGCCATACATGCCCCGATAGATCCACACCTTGACGCCGATGGTTCCGTAGGTTGTGAAGGCGATGGCGTAGCCATAATTGACATCCGCCTGGAGCGTGGTCAGGGGGACCGAGCCGGTGGTAGCCTTTTCCTGGCGGGCGATTTCCGAACCGCCCAACCGTCCGCTCACCTGCACGCGGATGCCCTTGGCGCCCGCCTGCATGGTCGAATCCATCCGCATTTTCAGCACCCGGCGGAAACTGGCGCGCTTCTTCAACTGCTCGGCGACCGCCTCGGCCACCAACTGCGCGTTGAGGTCCGGGTTCTTGATTTCGATGACCTTGATCGGCGCGACTTTGCGCTTGATCATGTCCTCGAGCACCTCGCGAAGCTTGTCCACCTCGGCACCCTTGGGGCCGATAACCAGGCCCGGCCGGGCGGTCTTGACGGTGATCGTCACCTCTTCGCGCGTCCGCTCGATCAGGATGTCGCTGACGGCGGCAAACGGGGGCCGGCGGTTCAGCTTGGCGTCGATCAGCCGGCGGATCTTAAAATCCTCGACCAAGAAGTTCCCGTACGCCGCCTTGGGCGCGTACCACTTGGACTTCCAGTCCTCGGTGATCCCGACACGAAATCCGGTTGGATTAACTTTTTGACCCATTGTTAAGCCGTCTTTTGTTTGTCAGTTTTCATTGTGTGTCGTGGGTTGTTTGTGGTGGGTTGTAAATTGCAGGTCGAACTTTCAGTGACAACCTGCAACAAACAACCCACAACAAACCATCCGTCGCTACTCGCGTTCGTCGATCGTTACCACAAGATGACTGGTTCGCTTCTTGATTGAGTATGCCTTGCCGCGATCCTTGGGCTGGAAGCGCTTGATGACCGGGCCCGGATCGACCCAGGCCTTGGCCACGAACAGCGTATTTCGGGGCGGGGTGGGGGTTTCGTTGGCGTTGGCCACCGCGCTGCGAACCACCTTCTCGATCATCCCGCTGGCCCGCTGCTTGGCGAAGCGGAGCAGCGACAGCGCATCATCCACGTCGCGACCGCGGATCAGATCCATCAACAGGCGCGCCTTCCGAGGGGCGATGCGGGCGAATTTGTGTGACGCTTGAAAAGCCATTGTCTACCTTAGTGCTGAGGCATCAGTGCTGAGTGTTGAGTGTTGAGTGGGGTCGGCACCGATGCGGATCTCAGTACTATCCTTTACCTTAGTCCGGGCGCCGAGCACTGAGTGATGAAGATGCCTGTATAAACTCAGCACTCAGCACTCACCTCTCAGCACTACTTCCTAAGCCGCTCCCGGCGCGGTTGCCTTGCGGCCGCTGTGGCCGCGGAAGGTGCGGGTCGGGGAGAACTCGCCGAGCTTGTGGCCCACCATGTCCTCCTGCACGAACACGCGGTGAAACTTATTGCCGTTGTGAACCTCGAACGTATGGCCCACGAATTCCGGGATAATCGTGCAGGCCCGCGCCCAGGTCTTCACCGGCTGCTTGGCCTTCATCTGATTCAACTTCAAGACCTTCTGGTAGAGCTTCTCGTCTACGTAAGGTCCTTTCTTTGCGCTTCGGCTCATGTCGTTGTCCGTTGTCCGTTGTACGTTGTACGTTGTGTGTTGTTGGTTGCGGGTAGTGGGCGGAAAGAAGCCCACAACAAACCACCAACTACCCACGACACACATCCTCACACATTCACCGTTTGCGGCCGTTGTTGGTGTTTGCCAAACTTGCGGCGGCGGAGGATTAGTTTTTCACTGTTTTTGCGTTTGCTGCGGGTGATGCCGCCCTTGGAGGGGACGCCGGTCTTGGAGACCGGATGTCGTCCGCCGTTGGAACGGCCTTCGCCGCCGCCCAGCGGATGGTCGATCGGGTTCATCGCCTTGGCGCGGGTATGGGGCCGGATGCCCATGTGCCGCGACCGGCCCGCCTTGCCGATGCTGACGTTGATCCAATCCAAGTTGCCAATTTGCCCGATGGTTGCCCGGCAGGCGCTGCGGACGCGGCGCATTTCGCCGGATGGGAGAATGATGACTGACCACTCCCCTTCCTTGGCCGACAACCGGGCGACGCCGCCGGCGGAGCGCACCAGCTTGCCGCCCTGGCCCGGGTTCATTTCGATATTGTGAATTTCAAGGCCGCCGGGGATATTCGCCAGCGGAATGGTATTACCCAGGTCAGGCGGAGCATCGGGGCCGTTGATGACGGTCGCGCCAACCTTTAAGCCGTTGGGGGCCAGAATGTACGATTTCTCGCCGTCCTCGTAACGGATCAGGGCGATGAAGCAGGAACGGTTGGGATCGTATTCGATGGCGGCAACCTTGGCGGGGATGCCGTCTTTGTTGCGCTTGAAGTCAATCATGCGGTAGAGACGTTTGTTGCCGCCGCCGCGATGCTTGGCGGTGATGACGCCGTGATGGTTGCGGCCATTGGCGCGGCGCTTGCCAACCGTCAGCGAACGCTCGGGCTTGAACTTGGTCAGCACCGCCTTGTAGTCGATGACGCTGCCAGCCCGTCGGCCGGGGGAAGTCGGATTGTAAAACTTGATCGGCATGTAGGTCCTTAGAACAGCTCAATCCGCGAGTTTTCGTCCAACACCACAATCGCTCGTTTCCAGTTGCTCGTGTGCATCACCTTGAACTTGGATCGGCGCGGCTTGCCCTTGCGATTCTGCGTCCGCACATCGGTGACTTTCACGTTATAGAGCCGTTCGATGGCCTTGCGTATCTCGGGCTTGGTAGCGCCCCTGGTCACCTCAAACGCGTATTCGTTGCGCGTCTCCTGCTTATGCGTGGTCTTTTCAGTGATCAGCGGCTTGATGATAATGTTGGTTTTATCCATGATCGGGTCAGTGCTGGGTGCTGAGTGCTGAGTGCTGAGGGGGTCTCGTGGGTACCCAGGCAGCACTCGCAATCGGCACGGGTCGTCAAGCCAGTAGTTGCTCCAGGCCGTCGCGGGTGATAAGCAGGGTTCGGCTTCGGAGGATGTCCCACGCATTTAACTGGGCGACGGTGGTCAGCGTGGTGCGGTCGATGTTGCGGGCGGACTTTTCGAGGACTTCATTGCGACCGTTTATGGCCAGAAGACACGAACGGTCGATTCCCAGCGCCTTGTACATCTGCACGACCGGCTTGGTTTTGGGGGTATCGAGCTTGATCTCATCAATGACGCGAACGTCATTGCTTTGCAGCTTGGCCAGGATCGCGCTGTTGCGGGCGAGGCGGCGTTGCTTCTTGGGCATGGACAATCGCCAGTCCTTGGGGTGCTTCTGCTTGGCATGGCCGCCGCCCTTTTTGATGGGGTTGCGGATGCCGCCCGTGCGGGCATTGCCGGTGCCTTTTTGGCGGAACATCTTGCGGGTCGAGCCGGCCACTTCGCCGCGTGCCTTGGTACGGACGGTACCCTGGCGTTGATTGGCGTGGTACATGACCAGCGCCTGCTTGAGCAGGCTGGCGCGAACCGAGCCGCCGAGCTTTTGCTCATCGACCTGCACGGCGGAGATCTTTTCGCCGGCGATGTTGTATACGGGAACTTCGATCATGTTCAGTCCTGTTTGCCCTTACCCTTAGGAGGCTTTCACCTTCGCCGTCACGGCCTTCTTAATGAACAGCAGCGACCCATTGGGGCCTGGCAATGCGCCTTTAATCAGAAGCAAGCCGTTCTCCGCGTCCACTTTCATCAAGGGATGATTGCGGGTGGTGACTTGGTCCATGCCCATATGGCCGGCCATGCGCACGCCCTTCTTGGGCTTGCCCGATTGGCCGCGCCAAGTGGCACGGGAGGCCAGTGAGCCGGGCGAGCGGTGTTTGCGTTCGGTGCCGTGCGAAGCGCATTGGCCGCCGAAATGATGGCGTTTCATGACGCCCGCAAAGCCTTTCCCCTTGCTGGTGCCGGTTACATCCACGTATTGCACGCCGTTGAACAAGTCCACGCCGACAATCGCGCCCGGTATAACCGTGGTGGCTTCCTTCAGGCGGATTTCGTGAAAATGCCGCCGGGGCCCGATGCCCGCCTTGGCACAATGGCCCATCAGCGGAAACGTGCTAAAGCGCGGCTTGCACTCGTCAAAACCGATCTGGACGGCAAAGTAGCCGTCGCTCTCGATGGTCTTGACCTGAGTGACGGCACAGGGACCGGCCTGCACGACGGTCACGGGCACGACGCCGCCCTTCTCGTCGTAGATGCGGGTCATGCCGATCTTTTTACCAAGCAATGCGGGTGTCATAAGGCACTCTTGCCGGCGGACTTGGGACGTAATGCCCAGAGGTCCGCGTTTTACAAAACGACAAAAATCCACCGGAGGAACGCGGCCCTTTTGGGAAACTCCCGCTGCGGGAAACTTCCTGGGGGCAAAGGGTTCTTGGATGAACCCCACGGTCCGGGAAAAAAAGATGCCCCTTAATGCAGGGGCATGTATGAACTTCTGAAATTATGCCTTGATCTTCACGAAGACGCCAGCGGGAACTACCAGACGGCTGAGCGCTTCGATCGTACGCGCGGTGTGATCGAAAATATCAATCACACGTTTATGCGTGCGCATCTCGAATTGCTCACGGCTTTTCTTGTCGATATGCGGGCTGCGCAACACCGTGTATCGCTCGATCCGGGTCGGCATTGGAATGGGGCCGCACACGCGGGCGTTGGTGCGCTTCGCGTGCTCCACGATCTCCTTGGCCGCCACGTCCAGCGACCGGTGATCGTATGCTTCCATTCGGATTCGGATTCGGGCCTGCTCGCTCATAGTCTACCAGATACTTTCAAACACGACTGCGATTGCCGCACCGGCACATCAGCCGTGCTGCTCAATCGGGACGGGGAAGGATAGAGGAAAAAACTGGGGTGTCAAGGGCGGAGGCAAAAAAAAATCGCGGAGGGCGTGGCCGGAAATAGTGGCACGGGCGGCTCGCCCGTGGAGTCGCGGTACGCCGCGACGTTCGACCGTTACTCCGGTCGAAGGCGCAAGAGCACCGCGTTCTTCGTATGCGCCAAATCCATCAGTCGCTGCGCTCGGGTGGTTTGGCCGGAGTACCGGTCAACGCCGCGGCGTACCGCGGCCACGGCGAGCCGCCCGTGCCACGAAAGATGGCCGCATCTGCTTCCTTCTTCATCATTCATCCTTCATCATTTCTGCCCCGCCTCACATCTCAACAACGTCATGATCGCGAACGCCGTTCCGTACGGTTTGTGGAAATCCCACATCGCGAAATCCCACCATGAGCCATCGGGCTCCTGGTGGGGCAGAACACCGTTCACGATGCCGGCGGCATAGCGCGGGCGATCCTTGTCATCCCTGGGAAGCGCTTCGAGAAGCCGGCTGGCGTAGTAATGGTCGAAATAATAGTAATAGCCGGCGGTTTGATACCAGGATTCGTGCGGGATCGGCCTGCCGCGCCCCATATCCAGCCACTTGTGCTCCTTGAAGAACAGTTCAAGCCCGGCTTTGATCCGCTGATCGTTGACCTCCCTGGATTTCCAAAGCCACAGGGCATAGTTGGATGGCTGCGTCCGCCCCAACGCTCCGCGCGGGCGGTTGGCGGGGAGCGTGGGGATGTATTGGTAATCGGTGCCGTAGAGAAAGACGCCATTGGGCAGGCGCATTTCTTCAAGGCGATGAACCGAATGCTTGATCAAGTCCGCCGGCACGCCCAGCCCCGCCTCCCGGGCCTCAAACAGCGAAACCAAACCGGCGGCGGTGCCAAAGCTGGTGGGGCCCATTGATGACGGCTGGGTGTGCTCGTGAAAATCGTAATAGGCCCAGCCGCCCATGTAGGTGGCGTATTCGCTCATCGCCTTGAGATTGCGCTTGGCGACGGCGCGCACGCGCGGATCGGTGTTACCGTGAAGCATTTCCTCGGCCATCGCCTGGAGAACGTACATGTGGGCCCAGGTGTTGTAGATCAGAACGCCATCGTCGCGCTTCGCGTCATGGGCGGCCAGAAGATAGGCCAAACCCTTATCGTGCGCGGCTGTTTCGCCGGCCTCACGGAGGGCCATCACGCAAAGCGCGCTGGTTCCCAGTCGAAAAGCGTCGAGGGAGCCGGGGATCATGGAGTAGATTTCGGTCCCGCGCGTTTCGGTGCCGGCGCCCCAGGAGCCGTTTTTGTTTTGGGCTTTCTCCAGGAATTTCACGCCGCGCTCGATGGCGGTGGGAATGGAGGCGGGCTGGGTGGCGGCGGATGGCAGCGCCGCGGACGGGACTCGCAGGGATCGCCCGTCGGCGATGGGTGAGGCCGCGCGTACCGCCGGAGCGGCCGCGCGCGCAGCGGCCGGGCATCCCAACGCAATTGCTACGAACAGCGATGCCGTCCATCGCATCACGGGCGTCTCGCCCGTGCGGAACACGCGGCGGAAAGATGGGCCGCAGTAAGCAGTGCTTTCCAACATTAATAGCCTCCATCACCGCCAAGAAAGCCGGGGCAAGAAAGAATTGCTGTCAATTCCATGGTTTCCTCCGATATTTCGGCGTTTTCGAATGCCAAGACATGGGCAAGCTGCCCATGCCACAAGAAAAAGCTCGGCGTAAACAGGCATTTTAGAGCAAGCTTCGTGTTGCTATAGCGTCTGACCATGACCGATCGGCCGGCGTGGCCACTTCAGTGGCCATGCAACGCCGCTCCAGCTACATGAAAAACGCTCTAAGTTACTGCTTCCCTTGCGTGAGCACCTGGTCCCCTTCGTGAAGCCCCGACAGGATTTCGATGGACTTGCCATCGGATCGGCCCGTCATGACATGGCGCGATTCGATCGCGTTGGCGGTTTTCACCCAGGCGGTGGATTTGACGATGGCGGTCGTCGGGGCCAGCAAAACATTGTCCACCAGCGGCACATCCATGTGAATCTGCGCCTTCATCCCCGGCACGAGCTTGGGATCGACGTTGCCGGTGGAAAGCGTCATCGCGTAGCCGGCGCCGCCGGCGGCGGGGGTTTTGGGGCCTGGCTCGCACATCCCTTCGTACTTGAGTTCCGGCTCGGCCACGGGGCTGATTGACGCCTTCTGGCCCGGCTGAATCGCGAAAAACTTGGCCTCGGGTAGATCGAGCGCGATCTTGAGCCGGCCGGGTTGGTATAGAGTCATCAATACCGCCTGCCCCGCAACATGTTCCCCGGCGCGCATGGTGCGGGGGTCACCGCCGGACCAGTTGCCGTTGACGACCTGACCGTAACACAGCGAGCCATCGAACGGCGCGCGAAACGTCAGAAGATTCGCATCGGCTTTCAAATCATCCAGCTTCATGCCGGCCGCGACGGCAGCGGCGCGGACGGCCTCCAGTGTCGTCTGCCTCAGCACTTTCGCCTGCTGCTGCGCAGTCTCGAACATCGCGTATTGCTCGCGGGCGGTCGTGAGATTGTCATACACCCGTTGCTTGGTGATCGGATAGGAAAACGTGCGAACCTTGTTTGCCCGCTCCCCGGCCATCGCGTAAAGGGTCTTATACAAATCGAGATTGCGGACGGCCCGCTTGACGACAATGTCGGCGGTGGCATTGGTCAGATCATCGGCCTTATACAGTTTCTTAAGCTGGTCCAGTTCATCCTGCTGGTCGTCCATCTGGTCCTTGGACTGCTGCAGGCCCAGTTCCACTTGCTTGAGCGTCTGGGGTCCATCGACCGTTTCGAACCATTTGACCTGATCCTCGGCTTGTTTGCGCGCATCCTGCTGCTGGCGCTCGGCCAGCACATCCGCCTCCTGGGCTACCTTGATGTCAGCCTCCGCTTTTGCCAGGTTGGCCTTGGCCGCCAGGTCCTCGTTCTCGGCGGCGGCCAGCGTGCGCTGCATGGTGGCCGAATCAATCTCCAGAAGCACGTCCCCTTTTTTGATGGCAGCGCCGTTCGCCGCGATCGATTTGATGAGCAATTCGCCCTGGTATGCCTTTAGTTTCAGACGAGCCTCGAAGGGATCGACCGGCTCAAACGCCCCCTGCGCATCGACCACGATGGACAGGGAGCCGCGCTTGATCGCGGTGGTCGGCGTGCTTGGCGCCGATGTCTGCGTGGATGCCGGGCTGGCACCTGACGGCTGGGTGGCTGGAGCGGTGGCCGGGGGCGCTGCGCCACCCGTTGCACACAAAGCCGCGGACATTATCAAAACCGAAAAAAGGGCTGGCTTGCGCAAGGGCGTACTCCAAAGTTTGAGGGAAAATGATGTCTGCAAAAACGATCGAGACTTCGGCCGTGAGCTCGGACGAACGGGTGAAGAAGGAGAGGGAGATGCGCGACTTTTTTGGGTCCGCGTGCCCCTGAAAATTCGTGTTTTGCGTGAGTGCCATGCCCATCTCAAGTTTGTTCTTTCGTTGCCCGCCGAGCTTCTCAACGCTTAATACTCCGCGTGGCGCTGTAAGTTTCATGTGGAGATTGGGTCGGGATGCTATACTGCACGGTGGTTCAGACCGGAGGCAACGTTGGCCAAGACGTTTGATGCGACAACAAAGCAGTTGATCGAAGCGCACGCCGCCGACTGGCTTGCATTCGCGGGGTTGCCGATGGGGACAACGATTCGGGTTGTCGATGCGGATGTTTCTTCATTCACTGCTTGTGCTGACAAAGTTATATGGGTGGACGGGCCATTTCCATATATCGCACATTTCGAGCTGCAGTCTGGAGCGGATGCATATTTGGACCTGCGGGTATTGTTGTATAATGCGTTATTGCGGTGGCGGCACAAGGTGCCGGTGATCAGCGTGGTGATATTGCTGCGTCCAGCCGCGAGTCCGGCGGCAGTTACCGGACGTGTACTGGATTTGGCGCACCCTGAGAGCCAACTGGACTTCAGGTATAAGATCATCCGCGTGTGGGAACAGCCGGCTGAGGCGCTGTTGGCAGGCGGAATCGGAACGCTCCCGCTGGCGCCGATTAGCGACGTGAAGCCGGCTGATCTTGCGGCCGTGGTTGAGCGGGTTGAGCAACGCCTGGAAAGCGAGGCGCCCGCCGAGGCCCGCGACCTGGAAACGGCAACTTACATCCTCATGGGCCTGCGATATCCGCAGCCTATGATACGGCAACTCTTAAAGCGAGTGAGACAAATGAAAGAATCAGTGACTTATCAGGCAATTTTAGAAGAGGGCGAAGCCAGAGGCGTAGCAATAGGCGAAGCCAGAGGCCTAGCCAAGGGCACCGCAAATGGGGAGCGCGCATTGCTCCTCCGCATTGCCACCAAAAAACTGGGCGCCCCTGATTCCCGTCATGTCTCAAAATTAAACGGCATTAGCCAGGTTCAAAAAATTGAGGCGATTGGCGAACGGCTGCTCGAAGCCAACTCGTGGGACGAGTTGTTGGCCGATGCGCATTGACGCCTGTCGGCCAAGCCATGCTTTTGCGTTTATCCCGGTTCGCCAAAAAAATAGCCCGGCGTCGCTTTCGCGCCGCCGGGCCATTTTTATTGCCGCCGCGGTCCATTGACTCCGCTCATCCCAGTTCCTCCAAAATCGCATTCTTGATGCTGTTGGGCACCGGCGAATAGCGCAGCGGCTCCATCACCGAGGACGCGCGTCCAGTGCTCATGGAACGGAGTTCGGTGGTGTAGCCGAACATCTCGCTCAGCGGGACTTCGGCGTCCACGATGCGCGTGTTGCCGCGCTGCTCGCTGTTGACGATCAGGCCGCGACGGCGATTGAGGTCGCCGGTGACGTTGCCGACAAACTCCTCGGGCGTCGTCACGACCACCTTCATGATCGGCTCAAGCAGCGTCGGCTTGGCATGCTGCACCGCCTCGCGGAAGGCGAGCTGCCCGGCCAACTCGAAGGCGATCTGGCTGGAGTCCACCTGGTGGTAGCTGCCATCAACCAGCGTGACCTTGACGTTGATCAGCGGGTAGCTGGCGAGCACGCCGGTCTTGGCCGCCATTCGGCAGCCATACTCGATCGAGGGGATGTATTCCTTGGGAATCGATCCGCCGAACACCTTGTTCTCGAAGGCAAAGTTGTCCTTCCAGCCGACCTTCTTGAGCGTATCGGCATCCAGAAGTTTCCCATCGGGGCCCATGCCGTTGAACGGATCGAGGTTGATCGTGCAATCGCCGAACTGTCCGCGTCCGCCCGTCTGCTTGACGTGCTTGCCGCGCACGTTGTGCGCGCTGCCGGCGATCGTCTCCTTGTACGCGACTTTCGGCTTGCCGACGATCACCTCAACCTTGTGATCGCGAACCAGTTTGTTGCGCAGAATCTCCAGATGCAACTCACCCATGCCGGCGATGATGGTCTGGCCGGTCTCTTCATCGTAACTGGCCTGAAACGTCGGATCCTCGCGCTTGATGGTGGTGAGGGCCTCACCCAGTTTCTGCTTGTCGGCCTGCGTCTTGGGCTCGATCGACATCGAAATAACCGGATCGGGGAACGTCGGCTTTTCGAGGATGATCGGATAATCGTCATCGCAAAGCGTGTCGCCGGTGAGGGCGTCTTTCACGCCGATACAGGCCACGATGTCGCCGGCCTCGGCCACGTCGATGGGAATGCGGTCGGCGGCGTGCATCTGAAACATGCGCGAAATGTTCTCGCGCTTGTTGCGATTGCTGTTGAGCACCCGGCTGCCCTTTTCCAGGCGCCCCGAATACACGCGCACATAAGTCAAATCTCCATGCTGATCGCTGACAATCTTAAATGCCAATCCGCAGAACGGCTGGTCGGGCGTCAGCTTGCGCTCGATCATCTTGTCCGGGTCCTTCACGTCGTGGCCATGAATCGACGGCAGATCGGTCGGAGCCGGCAGATAATCGATAACGCCGTCCAGCAACCGCTGCACGCCCACGTACTTGAGCGCTGAGCCGCAGAATACCGGGTGACAATGGAACGCGATCGTGCCCTTGCGCAAACCCGCGCGAATCTCGGCTTCGGTGAACGGCTCGCCGTTGAGATACTTCTCGGTGAGCTTGTCATCCAACTCGGCAACCTTGTCGATCAGCAGGCGGCGCCATTTGTCGAATCGCTCTTTCTCCTCTTCGGGGATGGGCTTTTCGATCATCGTTTTGCCGCGATCCTTGTCATCCGAGAGGTTGTAGTAGACCGCGACGCCGCGGATGAGGTCCATGACGCCCTTGAAAGTGCTGCTCTGGCCAATGGGGATTTGCACCGCGACGGCCGGCGCGCCCAGCCGCTCGAGAATGCTGTTGAAGCTGAACTCAAAATCCGCGCCGAGCTTGTCCATTTTGTTGATGAAACACAAGCGTGGGACACTGTATTTGGTGGCCTGCCGCCACACGGTTTCCGATTGGGCCTCGACGCCTTCCTTGCCATCGAAGACGGCCACCGCGCCGTCGAGCACGCGCATGGAGCGCTCGACCTCGGCGGTGAAATCGACGTGGCCGGGGGTGTCGATCAGGTTAATGGTGTAGCGCTCGCCGTTGCGGTCCCACGGGCAGGTGGTGGCCGCGGAGTTGATCGTGATCCCGCGCTTCTGCTCTTCGGGATCGAAGTCCATGGTGGCGGTGCCCTCATGCACCTCGCCCATTTTGTGGATCTTGCCGGTGTAATAGAGGACTCGCTCGGTGACGGTGGTCTTGCCCGCATCAATGTGGGCGGCGATGCCGATATTCCGAATCTTGCTCAGGTCGCGTGACATATGCTTTTCCTTGGTCTGCGTCTTCTCCCGCCGATCCGCTGTAGTTGGATATCAATTGAGCGAAGGCAGGAAACACGAAACCCGCGGAGGGCGTCAAATGCATGACTCCGCGGCGAATCGTCTAAAATTTTCCGTTGGCGACTGCCGGATATTCCAAGGCGGCCCCTGGAATCGGCCCCTGCGGGTTTGACATCACGCCGTCCGCCGGTTCCCGTTGCTATCCGGGGCTTGCGGGCGGGAGAGCTTCGAATAGTCGCTGGCCTCGAAGCCGCGGGGAGCGCCGTTGCGGCATTCCCTCCCGTTGCATGGTCGTCGGCCCATACTGACCATGCAGGGCTTGGGGTCAGCATGAGCCGCTTAATTTGGCTCGATTTTCACGACGGCTCCTTTGTCAGGTCCATTTCCGCCTATCGACTGTACGCAATCGAACGGTTGAAGTTTTGACAATCGCTCCGGTCGCGGCACCGGCAGCGCATTTCGCAACCACCCCCGGCAATCAGCAGAACCTGCCATCATACGGGGCGACGTAATTTAGCGGCCTTCTTAGAAGCGTCAAGTGAACCCCCATCAAACCGCGGTAACACCTCGGCCGAAGGTAACGTGGTGTGGTACTTGGAACGAATGGGCTCAACGTGTCACGGGCGTCTCGCCCGTGCGGACGGCGCGGATGCAAAAAAATCGCGGGCGCGGCAGCCGAAGCTGCCGCGCCCGCGACGTTTCAGGGGCCTTTGTCTTCTCTCTCAAACGCTGCCAATTACAGGCCCCCTCCCGCGCCGCCGTTTTGCATTTGGGTCCAGGTCTGGATGCCCGCGGCGATCACGCTTTGCATGGTCTGGGCCGGAATGAAGTAGTCAAAGCGGAGGGCCGAGCCGTCGGAGCCAGCGGACATCGCCAGCGGGGGAAGGTTCGGCGGGAGCTTCAACTTCACCGGCACGCCAAAGCCCTGGGCGTAGCGGACGATCGTATTGACGAAATTATCGAGCGCGAAATAGTACTCGAATTCGCGACCGTTTTGCAGGTGGGATGCGACCGCTTTCACGCCCGCCGAATCGCCAAGGACGTCTTTGCCGGTTCGGGCCGCGTCGATTACCTCGGTCAGCAATTCATCCGAGCCGCCCTGGACAAGGACAAACGCCTTGTCGTTCACCGCGCCATATTTGCCGTTCAAACCATTGGCGCCGTACATCATCGCCATCCCCTGCTGCATCTGGGCGGCACGGGGATCGTTGGGATCAAAGTCCATTTTCATGCTGTAGCTGTTCATCTCCGCGCCATCAATTGTGGTGGGGGCGGCGCCAAACTCGAATTTCATCTTGGGCGAGCCCGCTTGCTGCGGTATGGCGCCCATCAGGTCCGTCATGCTTGCGAGCAATTTTTTCTCACTGCCGGCGATGACCTTGGCGTCGCCGTAGGTGACGACGACCTGCTGCACGACGCTCTCCTGGCCCAGCGGCTTGGTCGGCATCACCCAGCCTGCCGCCGAGTTATGAATCGAACCCATTACCGTCTTGTAACTCTTGAGGGCGTCAACGATTTGTCTGGCGGTATCGGTATCCGTGCCCTTTAACCCCTTGATGATCGGATCGATAAAGTCATCGCTGATATGACTGGTCGATTTGGGGTCGCAGGAAAACCCGCCGAATGCGATGTACTTATGATCCGGCAGTCCCGTCAGCAGTGCCCCTTCGCCGGGCTTGATTTTCGCGACCGACGTGCCGAACTTGGAATCCGGCGCGAACTCCACCATCCCACCGCCGGCCACCCCGTCGTCGCTCAAATCGAAGCTGAACACGATCGATTGGGCATCGTTGAGGAAGTTCTGGGCGAAGTCCAAACCCTGCCCGACCAGGGTGTTGAACACCGGCTGGTAGGGCTTGAACTGCGGATTATTCGCCAGCTCCTTGTTCATGTCATCAATGATTTTTTTGCGGTTGTTCTTCAACTCCGGCAGCGCCTTGTCGCGGATGGCTGGTACATTCAGCAAAACGACGGCATCGCGTGAGGCGGCTTCCTTTGCGGCGCGGCCGGCAAGCTTGAATCCATTGGCATGGCCGCTGAGATTGGCCTTGTGATCGGAGAGGACGGCGTAGTTGCCGCGATGCGCGATATACATCGTCTTGTCATCGTGTTCGGGATCTTTCACCGCCGTCACGTCCGCGCCCGGCTCAGTGGCGTTGGCTTTCTCGAAGTTTCCGACGAACGCTTCGTAGTCGCTGACCGGAACTACCGCGACCGCTTCGGGCGTTTGGGAAGCCATGTCCCCCCCGACGACGGGCGGCCCGCCGTCCTTGGGGATTGACTTGACTCCCTTGCCGGCCTTCTCATCGCGCGCGAAAATCGCCAGGGCGGCATCGCCGGCGCGGTTCACGCCCTTGGTCATGTGCGCCTTGTCGAGCAAGGAGCCCAGCGGGTCTTTCATATCGGGGTTGATCTCATCAAGCCCGAAGGACTTTGCCATTTTGGCGACCTTCGTGCTCATGGCGCCCAGGTCCTTGATCTTGATGATCACAACGGCGTCCGATGGAACCTGTTCGAGCACCTGCGCGCGAACCTTGCTGGTGAGCATCAGCGCGACCAGCGCGCCGGCCGCGGCCAGCCGGCGGATATTTACGATTCTTGCGATACGCATGCGTTCTCCTTGAGGGTGGTTTGTTGGACGTTCGAGGGGGTTTATATAATCAACGACTGGGTGAAGCCATTACATTTTTCGTTCTTTTGTGGAATCAACAGCGTGGAACGTGGAAAAGCATTGTTTCCCTGATTCGAGAACACCACGCACGGGCGGGACGCCCGTGTCACGACAGAAGCAAAGCCACCGCTCGCGCACCGTCGTTGTTGCGGCGGCTGAATTGTTACGGAGCCGGCGAATTCACCGTGTCGCTCGTAGGGTTCGCTGAAGCGAACCCTACGAACGCGATGGGGCAATCAGCGCCCGTCGAATCACTGCGCCGCCTCCTCGGTTTTCCAGGCCTCGCGGAGCGGCACCTGATCGGCCAGATATCGGGTGGCCAGCCGCACGTCATGATCCAGGCCGGCCCACTGTTGTTGAACCATCGCGGTTTGCACCACGTCCCGCACGCGGGCATTGACCCGGCGGGCGGTCTGGTCGATCGCCAGCATGGCGGCGCGCGGTTTTATATCCGACACGCCGATGGTGGCGGGCTTTTCCATCGCGATGGCGGTTGGCGCCGGGGCGGCGCTTTCGATCAGCCGCAGGGCGCCGGGCGCAACGGCCAGCGCGATACCGGCGGCCAGCGCAGTGGGAAACAGCCACGAATGCCGCAACACGAATGGACGCGACCGGCCGCGATCGGAATCCGGCCTCTCCACGGGCAGCGCCCGCGCCGATTGCCTGGACCCGATCGCACACATGATCCGGACATGCAGTGCGTGCGAAAACTCCGGCGATACCCGCAGCGCATCGCGCCGGGCACGCTCCCGAAGACGCGATTCACGTTCGGAGGATAGAGTATTCAAATGCAACATTGGACGTGCGATTCGCAGTTTCAGGAATAGTCACTTCAGTGACCCTGTTCGGAATACCTCGGAACACCTCACAAAAATCACCATTTTCCTCATCCGACGGCCAAAGCGGCCACCCCTCGTGTTTGCTTCACCCGCGGCGCCAAACCCACGGTTTCCGGCGTCTGCAAGTGCGGCATCAGTTTGCGGCGCGCGCGAAACAGGATCGTCTTGACCGAAACCCATGACCTTCCCAATACATCCGCGATCTGCGGCGCCGGCATGTCCTCGACATAGAAGAGCCATACCGTGCTGAATTGTTCCTGGGTCAGTACCGAGGCGGCCATCTCCCAAAACAATTGCCGACTTTCCTGATCCGCCAACTGACGATCCGGCGCCGCGACGGCCGCCCCGCGCTTTCGGTCGACGAGCGCTTCGATCCCGCGCTCGCTGGACGCGGCGCGGCGATGATGGCTGATCGCCAGCCGATGCGCGATCGTAAACAGCCAGGTGCCAAACGGACGGGCCGGGTCATATTGATCCATGCGCTCATAGGCACGAATCAGCGTTTCCTGCAGCAAATCCTCGGCGTCGGCAATCCCGCGGACCCGTCCCTGGAGAAAACGCAGCAGCCGAACTTGGAATCGCCGGGCCAGTTCATCGAAGCTATGGCGGCACCCATCGCGGGCGCGGCCGGCGAGCGCATCGTCACTGGCCATCGCGAAATCGATGGGGTTGGGCAAGGGAAGTTTGCCGCGAGCGCGGGTCATGGCGTTTTCACCCCAGGCTGCGCCGCCGCCAACCGGCTTTCGCGCGAGTGAATCATTCGGATGATCTGTGAGGCCGGCAGATGCCATTCAATCTTAACCGTGTTGCCTTCGCTGCTCACTTTCAGCGGCGAAAGGAGCAGGGCGGCATCCGCGCTTTGGGAGGCCTGCAATTGCGCCATCGCCCGCGCCCCTTCGATCAGAGCGCGAACCTGAGAGGCGGTTTGCTCCGAGCCGGTCAGCACCTGCCCGCGCACGAATGCCTCGCCCTCCTGCTCGCCGATTGAAAGCGTCCCTGATTCACACTGGCGCAAAATCGGAGATCGGATCGGCAGATCGCGCGCATCAGCCAGCCCGGTGGCGCCCGCTTCGAGCACCGCGCCCGGAATCGATGCGCCGGCAAGCGGCGAATTGGCCGGCAGAGCGGCGGATTTGCCGTCCAGCACATCCAGCGCCGCCAGCAACGGCACCGGGTCCTGGCAGACGATCACCGTATCCTCGCCAAAAAAGGCCCCCACGCTGGCATGGCCCGGCTTGGCCGGATCGCGCGACTTATCCCGCCAATAGTACAGAGTGCGCGCGCCGGTGGATTGCGTGCGATAGTCCGGGAGCTTTTCGAGCAACGCCAGCAGCCGGCCGCGATTCACTTTGCCGTGGATAATCAGGATCCCTGAATCGGGCGCGAAGTGGGTGCCGTACACGGTGAAGCCGCGGATATCGCGGGTGGGATCGATGCCAAAGGCCTGTTGCGCCCGAGCGATTGCATCGCGCGCTTCGGGGCGCGTGAGCCACATCACGCGCATCGCGTGGCCGAGCACCGAATTGTTGGCTGCTTCCAAATCTACATGCACAAACCATTTCGCCTGGGCCGGCAGATCACGCCGATCCAGAGGCTCGGCGCGGAGGAGAGGGACGAAAGCGAGGAGAAGGAACAGTGCTGAGTGCTGAGTGCTGAGTGCTGAGAAAAGAGCCCGACCCGCGCGCGTCGCCGGACGGAGCGCGGAGAATAGAGATGAAAACCGGAAGATAAGTCGTTGCACGGATTTGAGGGTTGCCGTTGCCTGCATGATCAGTTGAACAGGAACCTCCAACGTGACACGGGCGTCCCGCCCGTGCGTATTGTCCTGTAACTTAGGATACATCGGTTCCTCGCGCTTCCCACGTCGTCGGCACGGGCGGGACGCCCGTGTCACGTTGAATTAATCACTTTCGCATCGCCACCGGCACTCAGTTCTCAGCACTCTTCCACGCATTCAAATCCCCAGTCATGCCAATTCAGCCCACTGTGCGCAGCCATCGAGCACAGAGGGCTGATTCGACACCCAGTTTACGCGAATTGCAAATCATCGGTTACACGCAATCATGGAATTTTCTTGGCGGCAGTCCGTTTTCGCCTACAATGGGCTTGTATGCGATTGCCGGTGATGAACCTCCCCGTGCCGTATTCATCGGCGCCGCCCGCGTTTGAAAACGGGCCGCGCTCGATCGGGGCGGTGCGCGTGCTGCGGATCAGCATCACGGACCGCTGCAACTTTCGCTGCGTGTATTGCATGCCCGCAGAGGGCGTGCGCTGGCTGGGGCGGGAGGAGATACTGGGGTTCGAGGAAATCCGCGACGTGGTGCGCGCGGCCATCGAGGTGCATGGCATCCGCCGATTCAAGCTGACCGGCGGCGAGCCGACGGTCCGGCACGGGTTGGTCGATCTCGTCGCCATGCTCCGGCGGGTTCCGGGCATCGAAGACCTTTCCCTCACCACCAACGGCCAGCGCCTGCTCGATCTGGCCGGCCCCCTTCGCGAAGTCGGGTTGGACCGCATCACGGTCAGCCTCGATTCCCTCCGGCCCCAGCGGTTTCGGAAGATCACGCGCACCGGCGATCTGGCCGCGGTGCTGCGCGGGCTCGACCAATGCGAGCGGGTCGGCTTCACCGGGCTGAAGATCAACTGTGTGACGATGCGCGGAACCAATGATGACGAACTGGCCGATTTCGCCCGTCTGACGCTGGATCGCCGGCTCACCGTGCGGTTTATCGAATATATGCCTTTGGGTGACGCGGCATTGCTGCGGCCATTTGATCCGGCTCAAAGCGGCACCATCGCCTCCGAAGAACAAGGCCCAGCCGGCGGGTGCAGCGCGCAGGACCGCGGCGCCCAGTCGCTTGTCACCGAGACCCAGGTTCGCCAGATCATCGAAGACCAATTGGGCCCTCTGATCCCCATCGAGCGCGACGCTGAACCGGGCGTGGGCCCGGCCAACGTGTATCGTCTTGCCATCGGCAATCCGCTTGGCCGGATCGGCTTCATCAGCGCCATGTCGGCCCCCTTCTGCGCCACCTGCAATCGCCTTCGCCTCACCGCCAACGGCGTTCTTCGTTCGTGCCTTTTTGAAGGCGGCGAGGTGGATGTTCGCACGATCCTTCGGTCCGCTCCGGACGCGGTTTCGCGAACACAAAAGATCGCCCAGGCGATGGTGGATTGCGTCCGGCTCAAGCCCGACGTTCATAGCCGGCGCGGAAATGAGCAGATGAGCCGGATCGGAGGGTGAGGGGGAAGACATGATGAACGATGAAGAAGGAAGCAGATGTTAAAAGACATCCTCCCGCCCGTCGGAACGGCGTTCATTCTTCATCATTCATCATTTTGCATTCATCATTTTGTCTGGCTGGGTTGGGTTGTGGAGAGGGCGGCGTTTTGCACCACGATCACCACATCCACGGGGGCATCGGGATCCGCCGGTGCCGGCGCGGTGGCGGGTTGGATCGCCAGGGCGCGTTGGGTGGTTGGCATTTGCGTCTGTCGCACGTTTTGCTCGCGCGGAGATTCCGATAGGGTGCTGGCCAACTTCCCAGAGGCCGCGCCCTGGTCTTTGGAACGCGCGGCGGCATCATGCTCCTGTTTATCGGCGATGCGGCCAGCCGCTTGGCGGGTGGGATTGCCGGGCCCAACGAGCACATCGACCGGTCGAGTAGCCGGGCCGGGCGATGGCGGCTGCGCGGCAGCGGGTGATCCCCCATAACTAGCCTGAGGACGAGCGTATGAATTGGCCGGCCCCGCACCGATGCCGTTTTCCCTGTTTCCGATGCCCGTCGCGCCCCGGGTATTCTGATTGATCGCGTATGTGCTGTTGTTCGCGCTATTGTTATATGCGTAGCCGTTGGCCGAACCTCGGCTCACGCCCGCCTGGCGAACGGTGCCGTTGCGGGAAAGGCATTCGTTGAGCTCGCGCGCCTGTCGCGGCGAAAGCTGCCGGGCGATGTACAACTTATCGACCAGCCCGCCATAACCCGACGCCTGTACTAATTGTTGCTGATTCAAAGTATTCGCGCTCTGCGCGACCGACTGTTGGGCCGACAGGGCCGAAGTGGCGGCGCCCCCGACCGCGCCGGGAGCCGCGCCCGAAGTCGCCGCGGCGGGCGGAGCCGCGCCCGACGGCCGCTGATCGGCCAGACCGCCTCCAGTGCCCGGCCCCCCTGCTTTCTGGGCGAGTGTGGTTTCATTTGTATTCTCATTGCGCGCGGGCTTGGGCGAATTATCCGACCCGCTCTCATTGGAATAATCCCGCGTGCTTTGAGCGGTATTGGCGGCCGCAGCCGATTCGTTCGCGTCCTTTTTTGGCAAGCCGCGATCTTCGGTGTCCCCCTTTGCCATCCGGGTTGTGGCGCGGCGTTGCCGGGCGTTGAGGCCTTCCTGAATACCGGTCGCGTCATTTTGCGATGCCAGTGCCTGCACGGAATTCTGCGAGATTGCCGAATTCAGCGCCAATTCCACAGGCGCGGGCGCGGCCTGGTAGGCGATGTTGTTTCGCGAAAGGAACGCGGCCACCTCATTGCGAGCCTGTGCCGGATCGCTCGATCGCACGACCATCACCACCGCGTTGGTGTCGGCGGCCGCCTGTTTGTTGTTAACCTGTGCGGGTTCCGTTGGATTATCCAAAAGTTGCTGCACACCCGGATCCTGGGAAACATCGTTCGCCAGCGCATCGAGCGGATCGGGGGCGGCCGGGGGAGCGGCGTTGACGCCCGCGCCCGGGCCTGCGGCGGCGGGCGAGCCGACTGCGTTTTTCATTGCCTCAATGTTGCCGGCCCTGGAAAGCCGCGCATTGCGATCCGGGCCTTGCGGGCCGCCGGGATTCGCTTCGATAGCGCGATCGCCGTGCGCGCCGGCTTTGCCAAGTTCCGAACCTCCGTCGATCGCTTCATCGTCGGTTCGGGAACCTGGTTGCGACGCGGCCTGCGACGGACTGTGGCCCGGCGTGATTCCGGCGATTCTCGGAAACGGGTGGTTTGGCAGTTCGAGGTAAACCGCCGCCGCCAGCCCCACGATCATTAGGAAGATCGCGGCCCGCGCCAAAATTTTCGGCCAGGCCCCCACGCGCATGCGCGGCTCATCATATTGGCCGGCGCCGTCGAGCAGCACGGAACGTTCGAGCTGCGTGTTAAACGCCTCGGCCAATTCCGGCGGCGCGGTCTCGCGCGGCAGCGTGCGCAGCAGGTCGCGCGTCCGCCCAAGCTCCGCGAGCAGCGGGCGATACTGCGGCTTGCGCGCCAGCAGCGCCTCGATCTCGGCGCGCTCATCGGCGCCCAACTCGCCATCGATAAACGCGGCCAACTTCGCCTCGGTGATTTCCTGGGGATTCTGCGACATGTTCTATTGCTTCAAATACGTTCTCAACTCATCCCGAAGCGCCAGCCTGGCGCGAAACAGCCGGCTCTTGAGGGTTCCCAGCGGGAGGCCCAGAATGTCGGCCATCTGCTGGTAATCAAAACCCTCAATGTCACGCATCACCAGCACGGCCCGGTACTCGGCATCCAGCCGGCCCAGGCCCGCCAGCACCGCCTCATCCCGCTCGCGGCGCTCCATGCGCTGCAACGGCGATTCGGTCCGGTCGCGGGTCACGCGGTCGATCAAACTCGTCGCCTGATCGTCCGCGCCCTTGCCGCGGCCATTGCCGCTCGATGAAGGGCTGTCCAGCGAAAACACCCGCGTCCGCTGCACCTTTCGCAACTGGCTGATCGCCAGATTCACGGCGATGCGGAACAGCCATGTGTACGGCGAAGCATCGCCGCGGAACGAGCCGATACTGCTCAGCCCGCGGGTAAAAGCCTCCTGCGTCAATTCGCGCGCTTCATCGCGATCACCCACCAAGCGCAGCACGGCATTGAACAGTCGATCCTGGTACATCACCACGATCTGCCCATATGCCGCCCGATCGCCCTGCTGGGCGCGCTGGAGGAGCGCGACATCGGGGCGGAGTCCCCGCCCAAGGTTCTGGGGCACAACGCCGGCCTCGTGTTGGGTTCCGCTCGCGCTGGACATGGGTTTGGACGCAAAGAGAATCGAGAAGTTCCCGGCGTTTGGCGACAATCGGGAAAAATTTTCCCGATCGCATAAATTGGGAGGTACCGCGAAGGCCATCCTGGCCGCGCTTTCATCAAAACCAAGGTGCAACGCGTGATTGTAGCTGTTTTTCTGCACAGTGGTGCGGCAGACATTCTTGTCTGCCTGAGTTCGCGAGCGGGGCATTCCTGCCCCCCGAGCGAACTCGAATGGGTTCGGGGCACAAGAATGCGCCCACTCACCCATTCGACGGCAGGCACGAATGCCTGCCCCACCGGCGCAATCGCCTCAACCGAGTGTCACACCCGCAGCACTATGCCAACACGCCCCCGCCGCGTCAAATGTTATCGGACGCCGTCGGCCAACTCAAAAGCGTCATGCACGATCTGCAGGGCCTTGGCGCCCTGTTCCTTGTCGATGATGCAACTGATCTTGATCTCGCTGGTGGTGATGTTCTGGATGTTGATCCGCGCGTCGGCCAGCGACTTGAACATGCGCTGGGCGACGCCGGTGTGGGTGCGCATGCCCACGCCGACGACGCTTACTTTCGCAAGGTTGCCGTGATAGATGGCGATCGTTCCCGCGCCCAGGTCCCGGCACATCCGATCGACCACCGGCTCGATGTCCTGCAGGTCGCCGTGCTCGACGGTGAAGCTGATGTTGGCGGTGTTGTCGTCCATGACGTTTTGGATGATGTCATCGACGACGATATTGTTTTCGGCGATGTCGCCGAAGATTCGGGCGGCGATGCCGGGGCGGTCGGGCACGTTTTTGATGGTGACGCGGGTGAGGTCTTTCTTCAATGCCGCGCCCGATACGACGATGTGTTCCATGTTTGGAGTCTCCGCGACGATCCACGTCCCCGGGTTCTCGTTCTGGCTGTTGCGCACATGCAGGGGGACGTTGTATTTCTTGGCGAATTCCACCGCCCGCGTCTGCAACACCGACGCGCCCAGTCCCGAAAGCTCGAGCATCTCATCATAGCTGATGCGGTCGAGCTTGCGCGCGTTTTTGACGATTCGCGGGTCGGCGGTGAAGATGCCATCCACGTCGGTGTAATTTTCGCACACATCCGCGTGCAGCACCGCGCCGACGGCCACCAGCGTGGCATTGCTCCCGCCGCGGCCCAGCGTCGTGTAATCGCCTTCGGGGGTTACCCCCTGGAAGCCGGCGATGATCACGATCTTGCCGGCGGCCAACTGATCGAGAATGCGCTGCTTGTTGATGGATTGAATGCGGGCCTTGGAGAAGATCGCGTCGGTCACGAGGCCCACCTGCCCGCCGGTGAAGCTGATGGCTTCGTGGCCCTGCGAATGGATGGCCATCGCCATCAGCGCGATGGTGACCTGCTCGCCGGTTGCGAGCAGTTGGTCCATCTCGCGCTTGGGGGGATTATGGCAGATTTTGTTGGCCAGCGCGATAAGGTCATCGGTGGTATCGCCCATCGCGCTGACGACGACGACGACCTGATGGCCCATTTTTTTGGCGGCAATCGCGCGCCCGGCGGCCTTGTGAATGCGCGGCCCGTCCGCCACGCTGGTCCCGCCAAACTTCTGAACGATTAAGCCCATGAACTCACTTGTATGCCAAACAATCGAAAGTGGGGGATTATAAGGAAGGCGCGGTATTCCTCAACGGGAAGGCGGAGCGCTGGGCCCGGTTAAGCGTTACAGAAGTCGAATCTGTCCAATCGACTCGCTCTCCGCGAAGAAAAGCGGCGGGGACGCCGCTTCTACGAAAACGTCGGCAAGCAACGTCCCGCGCTCCACTCAAAATTCCCAATTCTCAGCACTCAGCACTCAGCACTCAATTCTCAGCACTCCTCACTCCTTCCTTTTTGCAAACGCCCATTCCTGCGTAAACGCCCGGCCATTTCCGATTTGGAACACGAGAATAAGTCGCGCGCTCTTGTTGGCCGGCCACTCCCAAGTGGCCTGGCCGTCGGAATAGGTTGTCGCGCCCGACGCCGGATCGTATATCCCCATGCCGCTGCCCCGTCCGGGCCCGCCGTAGCCGCTGGAATAGCCAAACCCGAAACCAATGGATGGCCCCGTCGGCTCGACGTGAAGCGCCGGCGGCAGCACCACCTTCATAAATGATCCCGGCGGCAACGGCGTGCCTCGCAGGGGATGGCTTTGCCCCTCCGGATCGACCACCGTGCTCTGATCGCCCAGCAACCGAACCGTCTCCCGGCCCCGGTTATAAATGCGCGCCACCAGCCGATCCTCAACCGCGCGGAAGCGATATTCCATTGCGTTGACGTTCAGCACCGTGTCCTGATCATGCCCGATCGGGCGCGGCAGGTCTGGCGGGTTGACAATGTCGAAGCGATACGTCGCGCAGCCGCTGAGGCAAATAAGACACGAGCCGAAAACCAAGACCCATGAAAGGCCCGTACCCGCCCGCGCTAAGCGCTTGTCAGGAAGAGGTCCGGGGAACATCTCAATGACAGCGGCGCGAGATGGTGTGTTCATGGCAATTTGAGTGTAGCCCGGCGACTCACCCAAATCCCATGCCCGAATTTGCACGAAGTACAAGCCGTGATCCAACGCGAAACCGGGGAAATCTCAATCGTAGGGTTCGCTTCAGCGAACGCTGTGGGACTCTCATCGCTCTTGGCCGGCGTTCTGTGAAACCAACCCACGAGTGTCGAACTTCGCGGCGCCCTTTTTGGCCGTGCATTGCGGGGGCATTTGAGCGATACTGGACGGCATGATCGAGCAAGGCGAGGCGAATATATGAGTCGGATCATGGTGGCCGTCAGCAGTCCCTGGGCGGCGCAGAAAGTCGTCGATCCCGTCGCGGACCTGGCCAAACGGCTTTCCGCGGAGGTGCTGGTCGTACACGTTTCGCGCCCCAGCGCCGGACAGATGCGCGAGCAGGAGCAGGCCGCCGGCGAGGAGGCCATCCGGCTCCTGCGCGACAAATTGCAGGAACGGCAGGTGGCCGTGCAGGACCTGCTGATGTTCAGCGATGACATCGCTCGTGCCGTGCTCAACGTGGCGGTCGAGCGCGACGTGTCGCTGATCGTGTTGGGGCTGACGGGGAAAAACGTCTTCGCGCGATTGCTGGCGGGGAATGTGCCGGTCGAGTTGATTCGGCAGACCAAAATCCCGGTGTTGATTTTGCCCCCGGATTGGAATCGCACGGTTTGACAACGGCCATTTGCGCGCATCCGTTTGGATCACCACGGCTGTTGAACAGCGTTCGCTGAAGCGAACCCTACGGGCGTTCAAATTATTGGGCGATTCGGTGAACGATCCTTCGTCACAAGTTCCATCGTTTCCTGGCGATGCCGGCCCCGCGGATCCCGCGGCCCGGCTGGAGCGGATCGTGGACGACACGGAGGAACGGGGTGCGGGCCGCGAGTGGGTTTTGCACGAACTCACTGTCGGCCGGGATCCGGAGGAATTGCTGGCCCAACTGACGGCCGCCGGCTGGCCCCAGGACGATGCGGCGGAAATGGTGGAGGAAGCACGCCGGGCCACGCGTCATCTGCGCGGCGTGATCACGCGGCAAGACGTGGTGCGCGGGGTCGATGCACGATATCGCCGAACCATGTCGCGATCCCCGTTTTTGGCCTGTTTTGGAATCGTCGGCGTCGCAATCCACTCCTGCCGATCACTCCTGGGCTACCTCATCATCCGAAAACCAAGGCCGATCGAATCCCCATCCGAAAAAGAGGCGTAGATAAACCGCATCATCCCCGGCAGCCCGCGAGATTTTTCGGGGAAAGCCGGTGGGGCAGACCCACCTAAATAGCCGTGCGCGACTACGCGCTATCCATCTGTGGAAAAACCAAGAGGGTGTCAGGGCCGGAATATGTAACCTCAATCGTGACACGGGCGCCCCGCCCAATGCCGTCAACTTAAGGGTTTTTATATCTTCGCATCTTCACATCCAGGATTTCCCTCCGCTACTGGCTTCACGGTTTAGTTCAAACCGGAGGGGCGGCCACCTTAACAGGCGCGTTCTTTTCCACGCCGCTCATGTTGAAGTAGCCGCCCCAAAGCCAGCCGATGATGTAGTACACTGCCACGCCGATGGCAACCGTGCAGAGAAACAGGATGATCGTGTTCACCACGACGCTGGACGTTTTCAGGTAGAGCCGTTTGCGGCCGGCGACCAGCAGATTCACGAAGATCAAAATGATGGCAAGCCCCTGCCCATAAATCGGCACCACCGCCAGCAGGCTTGGGCCCAGGCAATAGCAGAAGATGTTGTAAATCAGGCTGCTGGTAACGCTGCGAAGTTCGCCGGCGGTGAGGTTGCGAATTAGTTTCGTGCCCGCGTTCACAAAGAGCCACACCCCGCCGCCGATCACGGCACATTCGGCAACGACGGTCAGTGCGAAATTGAATCCGCCGGTGATGTCGTAGCCCGAGCCTTCGCGAGACCAACCGTAATACTGCCACGATTTCAGCGCGATCCACCCCACGGCCCACATCACCCCGGAAATAATCGCGAAGCTGCTGGCGTCGGCAGTGGTCTCGGGCCGACGGATATGATCGAGCAGCAGTCCCGGCGAAACGATGCTCTTGAACGCAGTCTTGAAATAAGCGGCAACCGGGCCAAACGTTCCCCGGTCTTCCCACGGTGTGCCGTTCCCCGGGCGCATCAGGTCGTAGTTCTGCGAGACTTTTGCATTCGGTACAGGAGCGCCCGTTGATCGTGTCGCATCGTTGTCGTTTGCCATCGGAATATCTTAGACCTTGCCTGCCGCCATGTCTTGACGGGAGCGGGGGGGCGCGCGACAAACATGCCCTTCCACGGCACGCTCCCATCGTGTATTGTGCCATTGGGCATGATCATCACCATTGACGGTCCGGCGGGGACGGGGAAATCGAGCGTGGCGCTTGCGTTGGCCCAGCGCCTGGGCTTTGATTTTCTCGATACCGGCGCGATGTATCGTGCGGTGGCGCTTGAGGCCCTGCGGCGCAATGCCAACCTTGAGGATGCCCGCGAGCTGGCGTTCGTCGGACGGCATTGCCGGATCAATTTCGAGTGGGATAAACATCCTCCAACCGTGATTCTAAATGGCGAATCCGTCGGCCACCTTTTGCGCGGCGGCGAAGTGACGCGAGCGGCCTCGAAGGTTGCGGTGGTGGCGTCCATCCGCGAGCAACTCGTCGCAGATCAGCAGCGCATCGGCGCCGAGCATGGCAAACTGGTCACCGAGGGGCGAGATCAGGGCACGGTGGTATTCCCGAGCGCGCCATTTAAGTTTTACCTTGACGCAACGCCCGCCGAGCGCGCGCATCGGCGGGTGGCGCAACTTCGGGCGCGCGGTGAGATCGTGGATCACGGCGAGATTTTGAACCAGATTGTGGCCCGCGACCATCGCGACGCCAGCCGGGTCGTGGGCCCGTTGGCCGTCGCGTTTGATGCGATCGTTATAGACACAACCGTTCTCACCCAGGAGCAGGTGGTGAACCAGATGGCGCAGCGCGTGCAAGCGAGTGTGCCGCGATGAGTTCACCTGCCGCTCCGGATCGAGCCGATCGCACCGAACCAGCGGGGCGCGCCAATCGAGCGGATCATTCCGACCAACGAGATCGTCCCGGCCGAGCCGATCGTCCCGACCAGGCGGATCGTCCCGAGCATCGCACAGGTGAGGGCCGCGTCGACCGCACACACCGCACGCCGATCTGGATCGGCTTGCAGCAGATCTGCCGGATGGTCACGACGGTGGGATTCGATCTGAAGGTATACGGCGCCTACAACGTGCCGCGCATCGGCGGCGCGCTTCTGGTCTCCAACCATCAAAGTTATCTCGATCCGGTGCTGCTGGCGATCGGCCTGGATCGCACGCTGAGCTTCATGGCCAAGGCCGAGCTGTTTAAGAACCCCGTGTTCGCCTGGCTGATCCGCAGCCTCAACGCTTTTCCCGTTTCGCAGGGGGCCGGGGACGTGGGGGCGGTCAGGGAATCGATTGCGCGCCTGCATGAAGGCCATTTGCTCAACGTCTTTCCCGAGGGCTCGCGAACCGAAAATGGCGAAATGATGCCGATGGAAAAAGGCGTGGGTCTGGTGATTCGCCGGGCGAAAGTGCCCATCATACCGGCGGCCATCAGCGGCTCGTTCGAGGCGTGGCCCAAGGGCCAGAAATTTCCCCACCTCCGCCCGATCCGCGTTGCCATCGGGCCGCCGATGAATGATCTGTGGAAGAAGGACCGCGATGAGATTATTTCGACCATCAATGGAACATTGCGCCGGATGTACGCGGACCTGCGCGCCGGCCGAAGGTCGCCGAATGTGCCCCGGCCGCCGGGGAGATAGCGGGGATACACTCCGGCGTGTTGCGATGCCGCGAAGATCTTTGAACTCGGAACTTCAACGTATCACGGGCGTCCTGCCCGTGCGGGGTGCGTTGAGATTGGGAACATCGTAATTTCTCGACCGCCACACCGTCCGCACGGGCGTCTCGCCTCATCTTTCGTCACATTTTTTTGTTTCTGCCAGCGAGTATAACATATTGGTGGCATTAACGTTCCATTGATTCAAAGGAGTATTGGCATGGAAGCCAGAGCGAACAAGGTAC
>DASRLH010000316.1:0-11660 GCA_035648595.1 Tepidisphaeraceae bacterium | reverse complement strand
CGGGCCTTGCGGATCGAACGCCTTCGTACCTTGTTCGCCCTGGCTTCCATGCCAATACTCCTTTGAATCAATCGAACGATAATGCCACCAATATGTTATACTCGCTGGCGGACACAAAAAAATGTGACGAAAGATGAGGCGGGACGCCCGTGATACGATAAAGGCATCGGTGATCGCTGCTCTAAACGGATGCGACTTCCTCATAAAACCTCACCATCTCCGGCAATACCACGTCCAGGCTATACCGTGCGGCGATCATTTCCTCTGCCGCCTTTCCCAGCGGCCGGTAGGCGGTCGGATCGCGCAGGACACCTACGGCTTTGCGCGTGAACTCCTCCACATCAAAGAAATCCGCCAGCAGCCCATTCTCCCCATCGCGGATCATCTCCCGAACCGGCGGCGTTGCCGACCCCAGAACTACGGCGCCGCAACTCATCGCGTCCATCATGCTCCAGGAAAGAACGAACGGCGCGGTGAGATACAGATGCAGGTCGCTGGCGGCCAGAAGCCGGGCAAGCTGGGTTTGCGGAAGATTGCCGGCGAAGTGAAACTTGCTCAAATCGTACGTATCGCGCGAAAGCACCCAGTCCTTGAAAGATTTCTTATTCCCTATGTGGCCTTCATCGCCGCCGTAGCAGATGCGATCGGAGCCGACGACGATGAAGATCACGTCTGGATATTCCTGGGCGATGCGCTTGGCGACCCGCATGAATATGTCAAACCCGCGCATGCTCTCAAAGCCCCGGCTCACATAGGTCACGATGCGCGTCGAGCCGGCGACCGTCGCGCCCGCGATCTGCCGGGCGGAGCGCTGGGCATGCGGCGGGCGCAGCGCATCTTCGTGACCGTGGTAGATCGCGCGATCCACGCCATCAAAAATAGTCCGCAGTTTGGGCTGATACTCGCCGGGAAACCGGCTGCGCTGGAATTCGGTCGGCGTATACCCGGCGTCGCAATTCTGCAGGTCCAGCAGGATCATCGCGTTCCTGGCGCGGGCGCGCTGAAGCTGGGCATCGGTCATCGGCCAACCCAGGTCCTTGCGAAAGTCCATGTCGGTGTCGGGGCCGGTGGGGTGGTAGTAAAATTCGAAGAGATTGATGATCGGCACATCGCCATACAGCTCGCGGAGAAACAACGTGCTGCCAAACCCGCTATGTCCGACGATCAGGTCGGGCCGAATGTCGGGCCGGCTTTTGAGGGCCTGATAGACGCCGTCGCAATTCCAGATGGCGTTTTCAAACGTGCGCGAGCAAAAGTGGTTGGCCGCCGTGGCCCCGCTGGCGAGCTTGTAGAGTACGCGATGAATCCCATTCACATCCGGCCCCGCCGCATGGGTTGCGAAGGTGGCACGCCAGCCGTGCTTCTGAACCAGGCGCTGGGCGATGTGGCCGAACTGCGCGGGGAAGTTGGGGTGAACGTAGAGAACGTGCATTTTGTGTGTGCGCGTGTTGTATCATAGAGGATGCCATCCGCATAAGATCCCACGGCATTCGGTGCTCACTCTTGGTGCGCCGAGGCCACGGGTGTACCCGCGTGTTGATCTTCCGGCGGCTCGACGCCCAAGGGACGGCTTTTGGTTTCTCGTCATGCAGGTGACGTCATGCTCCGCCGAGCTTTCGCGCTGATGTCCATCGTATCGCTGGCATTGCTTATCCTATGCGCGGCGCTTTGGATATGGAGCTACCGGTCACACAGCGCGTATCCCGTCTGGACCAGCGAGGGCCTTTGGGAAGTCAGCGCGCGTGAGGGCCGCATCGCGATAGACAATGAGCCCCAGCGCGGGCTCGACCGCGCGCCGTTTCGCGCGGTCACCCGGTTCCGGGAGCAGCAGCGCGAGCTCCGGATTATGCATTCGAAGCGATATGCCGCCTTGCGCGAACAATGGGAGAATCGCCCGAATCATCTCAACGAAATTGACGATACGGTTCGTGAGATGGCGGTTGAAAGTCGAAAGGCACAAGATGCCGAGTATCGCATACTCCCCATCATGTCACGCGCAAAATGGCCGAGGTGGCCGATCACCCCGCGGGCGAGCTATTCGGTGCGCTACTCTCTTATCTTTCGCGCCACATCCGTTTTGCCCGTGCTATGGCTCGCATCGATATTCCGGCAGGCGCGCCGGCGCCAGAGGCAGATCGACAATCAGATCTGCACCGCGTGTGGCTATGACCTGCGTGCCACGCCGTTGCGATGCCCGGAATGTGGGGCGGCCAGTCAGGATTCGGATCCATGAACAGCACTCAATCCGGGGCGGCGCGAGTACGCTCTACCCCGGCGTGGGCACCGGAGTTTGGCGAATCGCGCCATCGTCACCTCTTCAAGAACCCCCTGAATTTGTCGGCTTCAACCCGATGCCCCGGCAACACCGCCGGCATATCCGCGGCGCTGATTCCCAAATGCCGCACGCAGGCCTCGGCGAAGACGTCGCGGAAGTCGGTGGTGACGGCAAGGTCGCGCTGCTCGAAGAGCCTTTCGGGGGCGAGGGTGGGCCAGTCGGCGAGGACCTTGCCGCCGCGGACGGCGCCGCCGAGGGCGAAGAAGGCGTTGGCGTGGCCGTGGTCGGTGCCGCGGTTGCCGTTCTGGCGGGCGGCGCGGCCGAACTCGCTCATCGTCAGCAGCAGCACGTCGCTCATCTTGTCGCCAAGATCGTAATAGAGCGCGGCGATGGCGCGGGAAAAATCGTGCAGTCGCCCGGCAAGCAGGCCATTGGCGCCGCCCTGGTTGACGTGCGTATCCCAGCCATCCACTTCCACAAACGCCACCTCGAGCCCCACGTCGGCCTTGATGAGCTGCGCGACTTGGAGCAAGGCGTGGCCGAACGCGCCATCGGGATATTTCGCGCCGTGGGCGGGGGCGTATTGCGTTGGATCGGCTTTCTTCAAAAGGGCGATGGCGTTGAATGATTCCTTGCTGGTTCCGCGGAGGACATCCCCGACGGCGCTGTCGTAGATTCCCTCAAACCCGGCAGCCATGTTCGCGCCGCCGGCGCTGCGCGAAGCGTTGACGCCGAAGGTTGCCAGATCGCGGATGGCCAGCGCGTCGGCGTCTCCTTGCAGGCTGCGGGGGACGATCGAGGTCATGGAGACGGCGCGAAATGGGCTGCTCTTGGCCAATTGCCGCTGGGCCAGCGCGCGGTTGAGCCAACCGGTGGAGATGTGTTTGTCGTCCACCACGCCCGATTCCATGAAATCCTGCATGTCAAAGTGCGACCGCGAACTGCTCGGCGAGCCGCAGGCGTGAATGGCGGCCAACTGCCCGGACTTGAACAGCGGCAAGAATGCGTCGAGCGCGGGATGCAAGCCGAAAAAGCCATCCAAATCCAGCGCCGCCTCCGCGCCGGCAGCTCGCGCCGGTCTGGGGATGGCGATCTCCTGGCGGTGCTGGTAATAGGCGCGATCGCCATGCGGCACGACCATTGAGAGGCCATCGACCGCCCCGCGCTGGAAGATGCAGATCAGCACTTTCTTCCGCGCGCCGCCCGCCGCCTCGGCGGCGCAAGCAACCCGGCCCAGCAGCCCGGCATCAAACGCCGCCCCCGCGCCCAGCGCAGCCAATGCGATTCCACCATTTCTCAGGAATAATCGACGGCTTGTATTCATGGCGTGCCTACCTTCGCTGAAACTCCGGCGACCCCAGGATCAGTGCGGTTAACTTGCTGACGCTTACCGCTGCGGATTGGGTCCCTTTCGGCAAAGCATTCTGGAGAATCACCTGCCGCGTCTTGGGACTGATCTCCCCATGCAGCAGGCTTTGCGAGAGCCGATCAAACACCTGCCCGGGTTGGTCGGCATCCGCGCCTTTCACCAAATCTTCAGGCGCGATGCGCACATCGCTCACATCCTGCTGGGTTAGCGCCACGGCGAAGTTGAGCCGATCGATCAACGCGCCGGGGCTGACCCATTTGCTTGATATTTCAGAATATCCGCTGGGGGCCCCATGCGCGAACAGCGGCTCGCCCATGTCATACACATGCCAATTCAGGGTCTTGCGTTTGGCCTTGGAAAGCTGATCCGAGCCGTAGCCGATGGTGGCGCCGCCTTCGGTGACATGCTGCACCTTGTCCATGAACGGCAGCAGCGCGTGAGTGAACTGCCCGTCCGCGGCCCGCACCGCCGACACCGCATACTCAAACGGCGATTTTATTTTCGCGCGATAAGCGGCGGGCGAGAAAAATTCCGGGCTGGCGAAGATCGCCTGCACCACCTTGCGGATATCGCCGTCGGTTTGCGTGAAAACATCGGCAATTCGCGCCACCAGTTCGTCCGGCGGGCTGTCGCTCACGAAGCGTTGGCACAGCTTGCGCGAGATGAACCGGGCGGTGGCCGGTTCGCGGGCCAGGATGTCGAGAAGCATCTCGCCATCTTTTTCGCCCATGCCCGCCGGGATCGCTTTTCCCAGGATAATCTTGCGGCCATTGTCATGGCGATTGGCGTCAAAGTTAAACGTGCCGGTGAAGGGGCTGAAGGTCCAGCCGGTGAAGCAGCGGGCGGCTTCCTGAACATCTTTCTGCGTGTAGCCGCCATCGACCCCAAGAGTATGGAGCTCGAGGATTTCGCGGCCATAGTTTTCGTTGGGGCCTTCCTTCGCGGACATCATTCCCTTGGCGGACATGCCAAACTTGGCCGAGACGTACCATTCGATGGCTTTCTTCTCGAAGGCGCTGCGCTCGCGGACGACGGAGTTTTCGTTGTTGTCCAGGTAAGCCAACATCGCCGGGCTGTGGGCGCTGGCGCCAAGCAATTCGCGGAACTTGCCGAGCACATGCGGGCGAATGGCATCGCGGTCATCGGCAACGATGAGAGCCCGGCAGGTATCTTTCCGCACGTCGATATTGAAATGATTCTCCCAGAAGTCGGTGAGTACCTCGCTGAGTTGCCGCTGTGAAAGCACCGCCCGCATCAGCTTGGCATCCTGCAATTCGCCGACGCAGCGGATGGCGTCGCGCTGGGCAAGCTCGGATATCGCAGGCACGGCGGGCTTCTGCTGCCCATCGGGCGACTTGGATTTCTTGATGTCGATGCCATAGCGCATCTTCATCTCGGCGGGATTGCCGAACATCTTCTGCTGATCGATGAATCGGCGGATGTCGCCGTTGAATTCATCAATCAAATGGCTGGAACTCATGCGCAGGGTATCGAGCCGGGCGACGGCTTTTTCCGCCGCCGAGTCATCGATGGATTCGGGGTGCAGTTGCCTAAGGATGTAGGCATCGATCCCCATTTTCTCAACGCGCTCGACATCGCCGGGCCGGGGGCCAAAACCCAGGCGATTGAGGACGTGAACAATTCTTTGCTGCTCGGTGAGCGGTGCGAGCGCCGGCGGCGTGCCAGGGGCCCCAGCCCACACAGCCGCCGGCTTTGCGAACGTCAGCCCCAAGAGCAAACACGATACTGGCAGGATGAATCGTTTCATGGCTTGTTTCCGGCAATGTGTCCCCCGCGCAATCCATAAGCACTACGCGTTTGGGCCGGGGAGGGTTACTGAGGAAAAGAACGTATCTGCCGCGGGATGCGGCCATCTTTCGTGGTACTGGCGGCTCGCTCGTGGCCGCAGTACCCCGCACGGCATTCGCCGGCACTCCGGGCAAACCGCCCCGAGCTAAGCGACCGATAGCCTCACGCACACGAAGAACGCTGCGCTCCTGCGCCTTCGACCGGAGTACCGGTCGAACATCGCGGCGTACCGCGACTCCACGGGCGAGACGCCCGTGCTACTATTTGCTGCCGCGCCCTTCACGCCGCGAGGGCCTTCTGCAAGAGGGTAGTCGCAACTCGGACAAAAATGTTTCTTGCAAATCCAGATGCCCCCGGCAGACAATGGATACGACTCATGTACGTAAAAGTAACACTCACCCTGCTGCTGGTCGTGATGGCAACGGTGGCCATCGAACTGGCGCGGCCGCCCCGGCCCGTTCCGCCCCCGGCGGATATTCCGCCGATCTCGCGGGAGAGCGCGCAGGCTTTTGCGCGACGAATCCCGGAACTCAAGCTCCGCGGCGCCACTACCGAGGAGGCGATGAATCAGCTCGGGGATAAGCTGCATCTGCCGGTGCTTGTCGATTGGACTGGGTTGAGCGCGTTGCGGATCAAGCGATGGGACATCGACCTGCATGATGTGCCACTTAAGGATGTGCTGCATCTGCTGTTTATGCCGGGGACGATCTTAAACACGGGTCCGTCGTCGGACCAGTCCTGGAGGGGCGCGGATTTTGACGTGCTGAACGGCGTCCTGGTCGTCACGATTGCACCCCGATATCCGGCGATGTATCTGCGGGGCTACGATGTCCGCGATTTGCTTACCGACGCGGCGTGGGGTGTGGAGTCGGGCGCGAAGGCCGCCGAGATTCATGAGAGCCGGACAAACGCCCTGCTTAACCTTGTCAGTGGCAACTTTGCCCAAATGCAGAACTGGAACCGCGCCCCGATGGAAGGCGCTTGGGTACCAGACGGTACTGCGAACATCGGGTGTGTTGATGGGCGGCTATTGGTCATGCAAACCAGCCTGGGGCATCGGAACGTCGAAGAGGTACTGGCGCGCCTGCGAGCAGCGGCCGCGCCCACACAGAGCCGGTGATCCGTAGGAACCAGGGCAATGTATAACCGGCTGATGTACATCCTGCTGATCGCCTGCGCGGCAATACTGGCAGTCGAATTGGTCAATCCAAGGCGTGCTCCGGCCCCGCCGTTGGTGAGGAAGGCGTCGCGTCCGGTAGACCTGGATCGGCGACTGGACGCGCCGATTCGCGAAGTGAACTTTCACGCCACTCCTTTGAAAACAGTCCTACAGGAACTGGCATCCCAGGCGGGCGTTAACTTAATTCCCAATTGGGTTCAGCTCACGGACTTCAAATTCGTGCCTGCTCTGCCGGTAACGGTGCATTTGCGCGGTTTGTCGCTTCGTTCGGCGCTGGCGGCAATCTCGGCGACGATCTGTCTTACGCCGGATACCCGAATGGCGGCCTACGTCGATCATGGGGGAATCATTGTGGTCTCGGTGGAATGGGACGGACGTATTAATATTCGTCACCTTCCCAACAACTTTCTTAGTGTTGGCGACCTCGTGCCCGAGGGAGTGGAGAAGCCGCTCACATGGCGGCTCCGCCATCAGACCTTCGACGTTCCGTTTGGAGCGGGAGCCGATACCTGGGAGCTCTGCAATGCTCTGAATACGGCAGTGGCGCCATTGGAATGTCGCCCATTCGCCAAAGCCCTGTCGTGCTCGGCTTATTCATATGAGCTTCGCGCGGCTCAACAAATCCTCAATGGGATGCGCCGCCCGCGGACCATCATCGGTGATGAAGACCCGGCGATTGCCCAGGAGCCGATCCTGCATCGGCGTATGGCAAATTTTCAACTCAACGCGGTCCCCTCAATGCAGGCGATTCAGGCATGGGCCGACGCCGTCGGAGCCAATGTCGTGCTGGGTGTGGTGCCCAATGGGGAGGGATCCGGCCCTGGATCGCGGATACTTAAGAATGAGCCGATCACCTTGCGCCTCAAGGACGTGAGTGTGGAAGATGCCTTGGTGCAAGTGAATGACGCTTTGGGACATGTTTCACCGAAGTTGCCTTATTGGGAAGACGATGGCGTGCTGTATGTGGGTTCGCTCGCGAGCATCGGCATTCCGCGCGTATATGACGTCCGCCCCGCGCTTCGAGTCGCCGCCACGCAGCCGGCGTTCGAGAACAAACAGGAACTGCGGCCGTCGTACGATCCCATGATTAAAGTCGGGGACGGGCTGGTGGAGCGGCTTGGCGCGTGGCTGGGGGAGCAATCCTACGTCAAAGTCTCTCCGTCAGGGGAGATGATTCCGGCGCGTCTGCAATACTGGCGTGGCCGTCTCGTCGCCACCGGCCCGGCTTCATTTCACCGTCGTGTGAGATACTACCTCCGCACGCTCGCCCGCACAGGCAATGAACCAACCGGTGAAGCACCGCCTCAGAACCCGGACCCCCAATGACCCGGTCGCGGCTGCGCTGGATTGATGCGTGCCGCAGTGAATGCTCACTCCCCCCATCGTTGCCAGTTCATCGCGTTTGGTTTAAGATTCCGTCCATGCCGCAAGAGGGTGACACGCGTCGATCATTTATATTGATCGATGCGATCAATCCAGACGATGGCAGCATCTATAAAGTGCAGATCAGCCATGAGCGCATGCAAGCCGTTGCCAAGCGGTCCCTTGGGCAGGCCAGCGAGTGCGGATACATCGTGCTGGCGCTGCTATTGTGGGACGCCGCCTTTCGCGTATCGGCTGGACGGATCCAAGCGTGCGGCGTGGCCCGGCCAGGTATTTCTGGTTTTTGTGAACCGAGAACTCATCGCCTATAATTGGCGATGGGAACAAGCCAGCGCCGATGACCCGGCTTTGCCGCTCAAGCATGTGGAGCGATTCAAGCGAAGGATCCTATGACCGCCATGTCAAATGCCGAGTTTGCCGAACATGTAACGAAGCTGGCGAGGAGCGCGCCGGCTTTTGAGCCGACCGTTACCTATGACCCCGATGGTGATTGCATTGAGTTTCTTTTGAAGCCCGATTCGTTCTATGGCGCTCGAATTGATGATCTCGTTACCGTCTATTACAGCCAGGAATCCAACGAGATTATCGGTTCATTAATTAAAGGCGTGAATGGCTTCTTGAAAAAACATCCTGGCCTGCAAATCGATATTCAAGATGGGCGAGTTTGCCTCGTTCATCTGTTCCGGGCCAGCTATTGGAACAAGCAAAATCCTCAGCAGATCGAGTCACGCACATATCGCAAGCTAATCGAAGTTGCCGAACAGGCGAATGCCGAGGCTGAACTCGAGTGCGTCTGAAAGCTCACTCGCAAAGCGCGACTACTACGTGAGGTGAAACTGCAAGCTTGAAAGCCGCGTTGATGCATCGATTCATGGCATGTTTCCGGCGACGTGTCGTACGAGCCGCAATCCGTTGCATGTCCGCGTTGCTAGCAATCATGATCGGCGCGGCCACCCCCCTTGCCGGCGCCGGCCCCGCCGCCGGGCCGGCGACGCAGCCAGCGGGGGAACCGATCGCGCCCGCTCAGACCACAGCCGAGCCGGCGTGGTACAATGTTCACGCGCAAGCCACCGTCATCACCGAAAAACACGATGCGTTTCCCGCGCCTTATGCCGGGCGGAACAGTTTGGAACGCATCGAGCCGATGCGCACGTCCGTCACGGCCACGCTCTTTCTGGGCGCGCGGGCGCCCTGGACTGGCGGGCAGCTTTACTTTGATCCCGAAGTGGCCGGCGGCGAAGGCTTCAGCGGCGTGCTGGGCATCGCCAGCTTCCCCAACGGCGAAATCCCCCGCGTCGGCACCCCCGAACCCGAACCCTACGTCGCACGCCTGTACTATCAGCAGGATTTTGGATTTGGCGGGGAAACCGAGAAAGTCGAGGACGGCCCCAATCAACTGCCCGGCACGCGCGACGTTTCCCGATTCACCGTGCGGGCCGGGAAGTTCAGCGCGGTCGATTTCTTCCAGCAGAGCGCCTATAGTAATGATCCGCGGGCGCAATTCATGAACTGGGCATTGTTCACCGATGGCGCCTGGGATTACCCCGCCGACACGCGCGGCTATACCGAAGGCGCGGTCCTCGAATTCAATCAGCCTACCTGGACGCTCCGTTACGGCGCCATGGCCGAGCCAAAAGTCGCCAACGGCGGAACCTATGATTCGCGGCTGCTTAACGCCCTGGCGCAGTCGCTGGAATACGAGCAGCGCTGGACGGCCGACACGCATCCGGGGTCGGCAAAGTTGATGGGGTTTTTCAATCGCTCCGACGCCGGCAAATATCGCGAGGCGATCGACCACCCCGGTCCCGCCGGCCCGGATGTTACGCGCACGCGCGATTTCCGCGGCAAATACGGAATCAGCCTGACCGCCGATCAGGAAATCACGCAGGACCTTGGGATCTTCGCCCGCGCCGGCTGGAACGACGGCCATTCCGAAACCTGGGCGTTCACGGAAATTGACCGCAGCGTGTCGCTTGGGTTAAACCTGAAGGGAACCCGCTGGCATCGCCCCGATGATGTCGCGGGCTTCGCCGGCATCATCAACGGCCTGTCGCGCGATCACCGCGACTACCTTGGCGCCGGCGGCTACGGCTTTCTCATCGGCGACGGCAAACTCCCTCACTATGCCCCCGAAGAGATTCTCGAAGCCTACTACCTTTTCAAGGTAGCCGACCACGTCTTTGTCACTCCCGACCTCCAGTTCATCGATCATCCCGCCTACAACAGCGACCGGGGGCCGGTGTTTGTCGGAGGAGTGAGAGTACATTTGGAATTCTGAATTAGGCTGGATTGCACTTTGCGCCATAAGCCAAGTGAGGGGTGAAAATCCGAAATCCGAAGCACGAAATCCGAAACAAATTCAAAGGCGGAAAGGCGGAAAATTCAAAGGGCGCGTCCGGGCGATTCTGGCTTTGAGATTTCTTCCTTTGAGTTTTGAGATTGTTTCCCTTCGGGTCTGAGCCTCAGGGTCGAAGACGGATTTCGTGCTTCGGATTTCGGATTTTCCGCCCTTACGTACCTCATTTAGCGACTGCCACCTTCGTGGCCTGGGCGGCGCACGCCGGGCAGTCGGCTATCGCGTTGGCGGAAGCCAGATGGATTTCCTTTACCGGCGTCGCCTGGGCGCTGGGCTTCTTGGCCGCGTCGAAGGTGAAATTCACTTGCGCCTTGCCGCCCGTGACTTTCACTTTTTGCTCGGGCGACGTGCCGTACTTTTCGTGCCAGGCGATGAAGGAGTATTCGCCATCGGGCAGGCCCTTGGTGTCGATGCTGTAGGTGCCGATGCTCTTTTCATCGGCGCTGGTGACTGCGAAGTAGGGGTTATCCAGCACGCGAATCCAAGCCGACATCCACGGATGCACGTCGCACTTGACCTTGAATGTTTCCACCGCCTTGAACGGCTCGAGCACCTTCTTGCCGGCGTTGACCATGCCGACGTTGACGGCGGCATTATCGAACGACAGGGTGTGAACGTTGTGGAGAAACGGATCGCTGTTTTGAACCTCCAGCGGCTGATCGACCATGACCGCCACCACATGCGGCCTATACATGCATCCTTTCTGATCCAGCACCGCCGGCGTGGTGGGCGCGGTGCCCAGGTCCTTGCCTTCTGGCGTTTTGATGGAGACGACAACGTTGGCCAGTTCCCCCTTGTCGCCGGTTACGACGGTTTCTTCAAAAACCGGGTCTTTGTGCAGCATGGCGCAGGCGGGGACGGTCTTGACGGCGTCGATCTGCTTCATTTCCGGCGGCTTTCCCTTGAGCATCACCGTGCCGGTGATCTGCCCGAAGGATGCGCCGCAAAGGCCGGCGGAAAGGGCCAGCGCCGATAACACACTCATTGTCTTCATGTTTCTGCTCCTCGAATAATAATGGGTTGGGAAAACGTCTTGCGCCGCTGGCATCGGGCCCGCGCCGTCCCGCCCATCGGCTGGGCCAACGGGACAGGAATGATACGTCAATCATCCGGTTGATGTTGTTCGTCAAACAACGATGCGTCTTTTTGCTAATGCCGTTCGGCTCGCCGGTTGCTTTATTATATGCTGGGCACGAGTATGGGGTTCAGGCGCGAGGTGGTTGCACGGGCCCCAGGCGCCAGCGCCTTGGAAGGGGGCGAATAGCGCGCAGCATCAAAGCGGAGTGAC
>DASRLH010000315.1:0-5131 GCA_035648595.1 Tepidisphaeraceae bacterium | reverse complement strand
GGGATCACGTACAGCCAGGCGGTGGCGCAGCTTGGAACCTCGTCCAATGATTCTTCCACCGGCAATTATGATGCGACGCTGCTGGGATACGATCACGCGGGGCGGCCCAACCGGACGGTGAGCCCGACCGGGACGATCCAGAATGGAGGAAAAGGGGATGAGGACATATATCGGTTGGAATGCTGGCATGGCGACGCCCTCCCTTACGCTTGGCCACGGCGTCGGCCTCGTCCACGACGCCGGCAATCACGTCCTGCTGACGACGGCGATCATGCCGTCGGCGCAAAGCAGCCAGACCACGCAATATGTGATGGGCGTGGGGACCACCGGCGGCTTGTTCAGCAATAATCTGGTCGGCGCGGTGCGGTATCCGGATAAGACCACGGGCCGGCCGAGCAGCGCGGCGGCGGATGATCAGATTTACACCTACAATAATCTGAGCCAGAAACTGACATTCACGGATCACTTCGCGGGCACCACCAGCCCGGGCGGATCGGTGCACGATTATGGTTATAATGTGCTGGGGCGGATGACGCTGGACGGCATACCGCTCGTGGGCGGGGTTGCCAGCGTGGGTTCGGGCGTGGACAAGACGGTGCTGAGCCATGCCTGGACCTTCGACGGCGCGGGGCACGAATTCCAGGCGAGCAGCTACGGCACTTCCGACGGCACCGGGACGCCGGTAAATCAAAATGAGTATATCTACAACGGCTTCTCGCAGCTTGTGACGGAGTACGAGGCGAGAACCGGCGCGGTGAACACGGGCAGTTCGCCGTTTATTGGATGGACGTATAACGTGCCGAGCAGTTCAGCGAACAATGATCGGCAACTGACCATGACGTCCCCGAACGGGTGCGTGGAGGATTATGGATACGGCGGGCAGACGGACGTCAGCTCGATCACCTACAGCGGCACGACCGCGACGGCGACGACCAACAGCCCGCATGGGCTGCTGCCGGGTTCGCAGGTGTACATCAGCGGGGCGTCGCCGTCGCAGTATGATGGGACGTTCACGGTTGCCTCGGTGACGGATGCCACGCACTTCACCTACACGATGTCCGCCAGCCCCGGCGCCAACGCGAGCGGGTCGGTGATGATGCAGACGGGCACGGCCAACGTGCCGGTCGCCACGATCACCTTCAGCGGGACGACGGCGACGCTGACGCCGGCCGGGGGGACCAATCTGATCGCGCTGGCGGCGGGCACGCAATTCCAGATCGTTGTTTCGGGCGCGACGCCGGCGGTATATGATGGCACATTCACCGCGACGGTGGTTGCCGTTGGTTCCGTGAACCTGCTGACGTACACGCTCTCCGCGACGCCGACGCTCAACGCGAGCGGGGCGGACATGGTGATGAGCAGCCCGACGTTGACGCTGGATGAGGCGATCAGCCGGGTCAGCATGCTGCAGGATTACGCCGGCCTTTCGGCGGGTATGGCGGTGGAGGCGTACAGCTATCTTGGCCTGGACACGATCGTGGTAAAGAACCGCCCCGAGGATCACACGCAACTGACGTACATCAAGGTGACCGGCGACAGTTCGTACCACGACGACGGCGGCGATGGCCGCTATACGGGTTTGGATCGCTTCGGGAGTGTGATCGACCAATACTGGCTCAACACCGGCACCGGCGGCGGCGCGGTGGATCGGCTCCAATACGGGTATGACCGGGATAGAAACGTCCTGTACATCAATAACCTTGTTAACCCGGCATCCAGCGAGTTGTTCCACGCCAACGGCGCGGGCAACGGCTATGACGATCTGAATCGCCTGCCGGCGTTCGAGCGCGGCACTCTCAACTCGACGAACGACACCATCGCGACTCCGAGCACCAATCAAACCTACAACCTTGATGCCGTGGGCAACTTCAACTCCATCACGGACGGCAGCCTCAGCCAAACCCGCACCGCGACGTCGCAAAACCAGGTGAACACCATCAGCGGGACCAGCCTTGGCGGCGGCACCGCGTATCAGCCCCTCTACGACAACGCCGGCAATACCCTCCGCAACGACACCGGCAACTATCTCGTCTATGACGGCTGGAACATGGTCGTTACGGTGAAAGACACCAGCGACAGCACGACGCTCAACAGCTTCACCCATGATGCCGGCGGGCAGGTTGCCACGAGCGGCGGCGGGACAAACCCGGCGGAGTGGTTCTACACGCCAAGCGGAAGATTGGTCGAGACTTGGTATCCGGTCAGCGGCATTTACAACCAATACGTCTGGGGCGAAGGATATGTCAACGCGTTGATCCTGCGCGATCGGAACAAGGATGGAAGCCTCACCACCGGCAACTACGGCATCAACGGAAGCGGCTTGGAAGAGCGTTTGTATGCCAATCAGGACCCCGACTACGATGTGACGACACTGGTCGCTCCCGCGAGCGGTTCGCAGACGGTGGAGTTGCGATTCCTGTACGATGCCTGGGGGAAGCCGATCACGGTCGATCCGACGAATTGGACGGCGACCAGCGACCCGGGCTACTACATGCGGATTCTCTGGCAGGGTGAGTATTGGGAGAACAATTCCAGCAGCTATATGATGGGCGCGAGGTTCTATAGCTATACCATGGGGACGTGGTTTCAGAAGGACCCGACGGGATATCTGGACGGATCTAATTCATACGAGATCGAACACGATTCGCCGGCGTCCGGTCGTGATCCGCTTGGATTATATGATGAGGCGGGCCACTACTGGACGACCTACGCCGTCGCACTTATGGCCGGTATGTCTCCGGAGCGCGCGCGGCAGCTTGCGTACTGGTCTCAGTACTCGGATCTTGACCCTCGGTACGGCGCAGTGAGCGCGCTTCGCATTTGGACGATGGACCGCGCTGGGCGCATTCAGGACAATCTCCACTCGTTGACGGGCGGAAGTCCTTGCAGGAGGCGATGCGTGCTGCGTACCATACTGCGTACGCAACAGCTTTCCACGCCTCAACGGGGGTTGATTATTCACGCGCTGGGCGATGCATACGCGCACACTTGGTTTGACTGGTTCGGCGGCGAGCATGGGTTCGGGGCACCATTTGGCCATGCCTTGGCGGGGCACGCACCAGATCACATCGGCACCGATCCGGGTAAGTACCAAAATTATGTTGGTTCGCTCTATAGCGCCCCAGGGGGCGCGCCGAACAATCCAGATCTTCAGGCATTTCTCGCGTCAGTCCCCTCCAATCCGGCCTGTTGTATCTTTCAGGATAATGGCATTCCCAGGGATGAAGCACAGTGGGGTCACGACCAGGTTCAAGCGTTGCTTGGGCATGATCCCGGTGGGGTACCGAAGCTGGACCCGAACACCGCACTGAGCCCGAAGGAGGTCAATGGGCTAATGAAATTGATCGAGGACACCGCGAAAGGCGGGTGCTGCAAATGATCCCTTATACCCTCGATTACACGGGAAGCCGGACTGTCGGCGCTGTTGTGGCGACATTGTTGAGCAGCCTGTTTTGCGCGGGGTGCAGCGGTCCGGCGCTTGCGAGCCTGGATTTATCCAGTGCGGAAATCGCTGGCGACAGCCTCCTCGTGATGGTGCATGCGTATTCCTATGACATGCCCCTTCTCTCGCATGTGGCCGAGATATCCGATTCGCGCTATTACGTACTTCGTTATCCATTGTGTTGGAAGATAGGTGGCTTCGGGGCTCCTGAAGTCGCGCGCATTAGCGCGGTGGGGGTCTTAGGTGCATCTTATTCGGGCGATCGTCTCGTGATTGCGGAGGCTCCGGAGACCTCGGTGGGTCGCGGTCGGTGGAGTCTGGAAGTTGTGGAGTGGAAGCCTGGCGGAACGCCAACCGCTTTAAAAACATGGGACTGGCCGCGAGACAGTGTCTCGTCGCCCCCGTTTGCCCTAAGCAATGACGGCCGATACGTAGCGCGCGTTGGAATTCCACTCCGTATTCTCGACACGGCAACGTTGGTTCAGATCGGTCAGTCGTCTTTGTTGCCAATGTTCGAGGGTGCCCGTAAAATTGTGCCGCATCCAGATGAATACCTCCGGCTCACCCAGAACCTCGGCTACCTGGTATTCCGTCCTGCCCGGGAAGGGCCAAATGGATCGGCTGTTTTGGTAGTCGATGGTCATCTTCATCCGCGGGAGAATTCGGTTGTCGCAATCTCGCGTAGGACCGCGCAGATTTCGGTTTATAACGATGAGCTCGAGTCCAGGGATGGGGCGGTGCCCGGACCGTTTTTTCAAGGCGCGGCCGAATCGAATACGGGCGCGCTCCTTCTCTTATATAGCGATTACGATTTTAGACGCAGGGCGCAAGTTCTCACGATGCGGGACTCAAACATGAAAATAGTCCACCGGATGCGATTCAACCAACGGAAGCTTGAACCGGGCGAAACAGTCGGGCCGGCGCATGCGTGGGATCCGACGCATCATCGAATTTTGGTTTACAACGATTCTAATTTGGCAAAATATCCGAGGCCCCAGCAATTCGTTTTGTGGGATTATGAAGCGGGCACTACCAAAGCACTCGTACTTGATGTTTTCCAGGCGTTCAGACTGCGCGGGAACCGTTTCGTTTTGGCGCAGGCAGGACAAGGGATCAAGAGGGCTCTGTAGAAAATCAGCTTGGGCCCGGCTGAGTTCGGTGAAACGGAAAACGTACTACTGGTTTCATGATCACCAGCAAGTCGCCAAGGACGGTGGAGCGGACAACAGGACGGGTGCGCTCCTGCAAGAATCGGATAATTCGCGCAGGGCCGGACTATTGGTGTTTGATTGTGCCGGCGCTACAACCGCGATCGGCGGCATGGACGCCAACGGCAACGCCCTGGTCGCCCGCTTCACCGACCAATCCCTCGATCCGACCTTCGGCACCGATGGCGTCACAAGGCTGTACGGCGCCAGCTTATCGCCGATTCCCATCAACGCCCTGGCCCTGGAGCCCGACGGCTCGATCCTCGCCGGTGGGACGGATGTGTATAAGTTGACAGGATCGTGAGGCGGCCAGGGGGCGATGGGAACATGCCCAATGAAATCAGGTTCATCCGACTAATGCGTAGGTAGTTTCGTGTAAAGCGAAGATTTTAAGTTTGAAGAAGTCGGGGTCTCGGAAGCCGTATGCTTGTCGTTGCATGGTTTTGATCTTGTTATTTGTGCCTTCCAATGGCCCGGTGGT
>DASRLH010000314.1:0-29637 GCA_035648595.1 Tepidisphaeraceae bacterium | reverse complement strand
GGGCCTTGCGGATCGAACGCCTTCGTACCTTGTTCGCCCTGGCTTCCATGCCAATACTCCTTTGAATCAATCGAACGATAATGCCACCAATATGTTATACTCGCTGGCGGACACAAAAAAATGTGACGAAAGATGAGGCGTCCCGCCCGTGCAGGGTGCGTTGGATTGTGAATATCGCAATTCCTCCACTCCCGCGTTTCGATGACCGCGGTGAATTGGAGCGGCCAGGAACCGGCAATTTCACAATTCTTCGACCACCGCGCAACCCGCACGGGCGAGATGCCGTGATACGGTGACGGGCCCTATAATCCCGGCACACCGCACAGGAGGCTCACCGGCCATGTCCAACAAACTCATCGAGAAACAGGTCATTTACGACGGCACCAAAATCCGGCTCGAACTGCATCATCTGGAGGATAACGAGACCGGCAAACGCCATAAACGCGAAGTGGTGGTTCATCCGGGCGCGGTGCTGGTGATGGGTTTTCTCGATCCCGACAATGTGATTCTGATCAGCAATCGGCGCTACGCCATCGGGCAGACGCTGATCGAGTTGCCGGCGGGCACGCTGGAGAAAGGTGAAGACCCAATGAACTGCGCCGGCCGCGAGTTGCTTGAGGAGACCGGCTATCTGGCGGGCCGGCTTGAGGCGCTGCTGCCGTTCTTTACTTCGCCGGGTGTTCTCAGCGAGCGGATGTACGCTTTCGCGGCCTATGATTTGCAGAAGCAGCAGGCCGACCCCGACGAGGGCGAGGAAATCGAAGTGCTTCCCACGCAATGGAACGAGGCGCTGGCGATGACCGGCGACGGACGCATCCAGGACGGCAAGACCATCGCCGCCCTCCTCTGGTATGAACGCTTCCGCCGGCAATCGAAGAAAGATTAACCGCGGAGACGCAGAGACGCGGAGACGCTTTCGAGTTTCAAAGTTACTCCGCTATCAACCATTAATAACTGATGTCGCCGCGCTTTTATAACGATGGCCGTTGGACGCTCGATTCTTCCCTCTGCGCCTCAGCGTCTCTGCGGTTAAATTCTTCGCGGTGCAGCTAAGAATCGTGAGCGTTGCGTTTCCTGGTTCGGATTTCGAGTTTCGGATTTCGGATTTGCATCATGGGTTGGGAAGATCGGCAGTATTATCGCGATCAGAGCCGCCCGCCGGGCGCTCGGATCTGGGCGCTGCTCAATGGTTCGGTGCCGCTTTTTACGGCGTTGGGCATCCGCGTGCGCGCTCACGCATCGCTCATCGTCACCATCATCTGCGTCATTTTGTTCGACTCGGTGAAAGGCTACTCCATCGGCGCCCGGGCCGTCAGCATGGGGATGCTGGGGTTGATGGTGCTGCTTCACGAGTTTGGCCACTGCTTCGCGGCGCGGTGGATGGGCGGACAGGCCAATGACATCCTGCTGGGCCCGCTGGGGGGCCTGGCTTTTGTCGATCCGCCGCGCCGGCCCTGGCCCACGTTTGTAACGGTCGTCTGCGGACCCCTGGTCAACGTGCTGATTTGCGTCGTGGCCGCCGGCGTGTTCTGGGCCGTCGTGGGCGCCGGCGTCTCGCTGAATCCTTTCGATTTTCATCTTCCGCCGGCCGTTGGCGACCTCCCGTACAAGGGCATTTCATTTTGGACGGCGTGGTACCTCCACTGGGCGTACCGGATGAGCTACGTCCTGCTATTGTTTAACCTGCTGCCGATCTTTCCCCTGGATGGCGGGCGAATGTTTCAGACGGCGCTGTGGCCCAGGCTTGGGCATTACCGATCCATGCTGATCGCTTATGCCGTCGGCATGGGCGGCTCGATTGCGCTTTGCATTTTCGGCTTGTTTCATCTGAGTACCGCGTTCTTGATGATGCTGATCGGGATTTCTTGTTTCCTATATTGCCGGGCTAATTGGATCGTGCTGAAGCAAACGGGTCCCGATGAATTTGGCCTGGACGATGGCATGGATTTCAGCGCCAGCCTTAGGCCCGATCCCCCGCCCAGCGCCCGCACGCGCCGCCGCAAGCGCGCCAGCCTCCGCGCCGCCCGCCGGCTCCGGCAGGAGGCGCTGGAGGAACAAATGCTGCAATCGCGCATTGATTCGATTCTCGCCAAAGTCTCGGCTCAGGGAATGCAAAGCCTGACGTGGGCCCAGCGCCGCACCCTCCACAAAGCCACCGCCCGACAACGCCGCCGGGAAATGGAATTGTCGGGCAGGTAGGCACTCAATAGCCATGCGCGTACACGCGCCGTGGAATGTGTCCTGAGTTCCATGCAACACGCACGGGCGGGACGCCCGTGTCACGGATTGTCGTTCCCCATATTCAACCCATCTCCGGGGCGCCGATATAACGTATAGTGGCACCGTACGCTCTACGCCTCGTAGTTTTTTCTGCCGTTGTGGCGGCGTCGTCGGCGCTGGTATCTGGCGCTGTGTTGACTGAGCGGCCTGTTCATTTCGCCAATGACGTGCGGCCCGTGCTGCAAAACTATTGCTTTCGCTGCCATGACGGGCGCAAGCACAAGGGCGATGTCGATCTGTCGATCTTCACCAACGAGCAAGCGGTTCTTCGACAGCCCAAACTTTGGGGCCAGGTGCTCGAGCAGTTGAACGACCGGACCATGCCGCCGGCGAAAAAGCCGCAGCCGTCGGCGGACGAGCGCGTTCGGCTGGCGGGATGGATTCACGATGCCCTCACCCACATCGACCCCTCCAAGCTCCCCAAGGATCCTGGCCGCGTGACGATTCACCGGCTCAACCGCGCCGAGTACAACAATACCATCCGCGATCTGCTGGGCGTGGACACCCGGCCCGCCGACGGGTTCCCCGCGGACGGCGCGGGCGGCGGCGGGTTTGACAACAACGCCGACACCCTTTTCATCCCCCCGCTCCTCATGGAGCAATACCTTCGCGCCGCCGGCGACGTGCTTCGCCAAACGCCGGCGGATCATATCTTCACCTTCCATCCCGGCAAGCATCTCACCGCCCGCAACGCCGCCCGCAAGATTCTCGATGATTTCCTTCCACGCGCCTTTCGCCGGCCGGTGCAATCGCTGGAAGTGGAACGCTATCTGCGGCTCTTTGATGTCGCAAAGGAGCGCGGCGAATCGTTCGAGGACGCCGTGCGGCTGGCGTTCAAGGGCGTACTCATTTCTCCAGAGTTTTTGTTTCGCGTGGAAGCGGATCGCGACACGAAAGAACCATACGCAATCAGCGACTATGAGTTGGCCAGCCGGCTGTCGTATTTCATCTGGTCGAGCATGCCCGACAAGGAGTTGTTTGACCTGGCGGCCCAGGGAAAGCTTCACGAAGATGAAGTCCTTGAGCAACAAGCCGGGCGGATGCTCAAGGATCCCAAATCAAAGGAGCTGGCCGAGAACTTCGCCAGCCAATGGCTCGGCATCCGCGAATTGCGCACCACCGTGCAGCCGGATCGCAAGCGCTTCCCGCGGTTTACGCCGGCCGTGCGCGACGCGATGTATGATGAATCGGTGCTGCTGGTGGATTCGGTGCTGCGCGAGGATCGCAGCCTGTTCACGCTGCTCGATGCCGATTACACGTATCTGAATGAGCCGCTCGCCCGCCTGTATGGCATCCCGAATGTCAGCGGCGAGGAAATGCGCAAAGTTACGCTGCACGACGCCAATCGCGGCGGCATCCTGGGCCTGGGCAGCATCCTCACCGTCACCAGCTACCCGCTGCGCACCAGCCCCGTATTGCGCGGCAGATGGGTGCTGGAAACCGTGCTGGGCGCGCCCACTCCCCCCCCGCCGCCCGATGTGCCGCAGTTGCCAAAGGACGACCGAAAGCTGAACGGCTTAACTTTCCGGCAGGTCCTGGAGGAGCATCGCAAAAATCCGCAATGCGCCGCATGCCACGCGCGGATGGACCCCATCGGCTTTGGGATGGAAAACTTCGACGCAATAGGCCGTTGGCGCACACAGCAGGCCGGCAAGCCCGTGGATGCCGCCGGCACCCTCGTCACCGGCGAAACCTTCTCCGGGCCGGCACAACTCAAACAGGTGCTGCTCAGGAAGAAGCCGGAGTTCATCCGCAATCTCAGCGAAAAAATGCTTTCCTACGCCTTGGGGCGAGGATTGGAGTACTACGATCAGGCCGCCGTGCTGAAGATCGACGAGGCGGTGGAGAAAAGCGAATATCGATCCTCCGTGCTGGTGGCCGAGATTGTGAAGAGTTACCCGTTCCGATATCGGCGGAATTTGCCGGTGAAGGCTGCCGGAGAATAAGATTGTTTTGCCCTTCAAGTGGCGACGATTAGAGATTTCCGAACGGACGGCGCAACGTATCACGGGCGTCTCGCCCGTGCTGAATGTATGAAGCTTGCGAGCGGCGCTTTTAGCTAAATTCAACGCACCTGGCACGGGCGGGACGCCCGTGATACGTGACATGTGTCGGTGCGCGTGGGAAAAAAGCGCCAACCTACGAAAGAAAACAACATGAACCACCCCTGGCATATTTCCCGTCGCACCCTCCTTCGCGGCGTCGGCGTCGCCATGGCGCTGCCGCTGCTCGAAGCAATGGGCGACAGCGCGGGCGCGTTCGGCGCCGACGCGACATCGCCCGCTGAAAAAGCCGCCGCCAAGTTCCCCACGCGCATGGCCGTCCTGTACATGCCAAACGGCGTGAATGAACACGCTTGGACGCCCAAGGGCGAGGGCAAAAACTTCGAGCTTTCGCCGACCCTTGAGCCGCTGGCGGATTTCAAGAACGACATTCTGGTTCTCTCGCAACTGATGAACTCCGGCTCATTGGGCGGCGATGGGCACTACGTCAAAACCGCCGGCTTCCTCACCGGCACCACCATCACCAAGACCACCGGCAAGGACCTGCGCAGCGGCGGCGTGTCGATGGACCAACTCGCCGCCCAGCGCGTCGGCAAAACCACCCTCCTTCCCTCGCTGGAACTGGGCATCGAGCCCGTCACCACCGGCATCGACACCAACGTCGGCTACACGCGCCTGTACGGCTCGCATATCTCCTGGAGCACGCCCACCACGCCGGTGGCCAAGGAGATCAACCCGAAGCTGGCGTTTGACCGCTTGTTTCGCCCGGGCCGCGAGTTTGCCGGGCGGCCCGAGGACGATCGCAGCGTGTTGGATCTGGTGGCGCAGGATGCCGGTGATTTGCGCAAACGCATCGGCGCAACCGATCAGCGCAAGCTCGATGAATATCTCGAATCCGTCCGCTCCGTCGAGAAGCGCATCGACTTCAACACCCACCGACGAGCCGAAGAGAATCATCTTTCGCCAAAGGCGCTGCAGGAGATCGAGGCGCTCGACAAGCGCGTGCAGCTTTGGATCAACCACCCAGGCCGCGAGCGGCTCAACAGCATTCACGTCGGCGCCGATCACACCGATCATGTGCGGCTGATGCTGGACTTGATGGTGCTGGGATTCTGGTCGGATTCGACGCGCGTCAGCAGCTTCATGTTTGGCAATGCCGTCAGCCCGCGAAACTTCTCATTTCTGCCAGGCGTGCATGGCGGCCATCACGAAATTTCGCATCACAAAAACCAGGCCGAGGCGCTGGCCCAATACCAGCTCATCAACACCTGGCATGTTCAGCAGTTCGCCTATCTGCTGACCAAAATGCGCGACATCCCGGAAGGCGCCGGCACCCTGCTCGATCACAGCATGCTTCTTTTCGGCGCCGGCATGCGCGACGGCAACTCCCACAACCCCCACAACCTGCCGCTGGTGCTGGCCGGCCAAGCCAACGGCCAACTCGCCACCGGCCGGCATATCGCCTACGCCCCCAAGACGCCGCTATGCAACCTGTATGTTGATCTGCTGGACCGCATGGGCGCGCCGGTGGAGCATTTCGGAGACAGCACGGAAAAGTTGGCGGGCTTGGATGGATGAGAGCAACTCGCGTTTCACTCGCCGTCACGAGAAGAATTTTTACCGCGGAGACGCACAGACGCAGAGAAGAATTATTGTGGCACTTCAGCCGCACGCAACGGATGAATGGTGAATTCGAGCGTCGAATGTGCTGGTCGTATCACGGGCGTCTCGCCCGTGCCTAATGCTTCAAGATTGAAAGTACCACAGGTCTTCTACTGCCAGGCCATCGGCACGAGCGAGACGCCCGTGATACGCCAACGCCCTTGTTCCCCGAGTTCCACACACGTCTGAAATGCCCTGATTTCAGCTTTTTGACTGCTTAGTAGCGTCGGACCTCGAACACGCCTCCGCGCCTCTGCGTCTCCGCGGTTAATTCTTTTCTTGTCGTGCAAAACGCATTCAATTCTTACCCGGCGCGCCCGGCTTTTCGCCGCGCTTGTGGGACAGGAACCAACTGTAGAGCTCCGGGTTGGCGTACGAGCGCGTCCAGCAGTCGTGATCGACGCCGGGATAGCGGGTGTACTTGACGTCCGCGCCGGCTTTCTTGAGCGCCTCGACCATCTCGTCGCTGCGCTGCACCGGAACGACATGATCGGCCGCGCCGTGGAAGACCCAGATCGGCAGGTTCTTGATGTGCCGAACCATGCCGGCGTTACCGCCGCCGCACATCGGAGCGATCGCCGCGAAACGCTTGGGGAACTTGGACGCCATGTCCCAGGTGCCAAACCCGCCCATGCTCAGGCCCGTGAGGTAAACGCGGTCGCCATCCACATGGTACCTGGCCATCACGTCATCAAGCAGCGCGTTCAGTTCATCCGCCTTCCACCACCCATCCGTCGGGCACTGCGGCGAGACCACGATAAAATCCTTCGCCGGCTCGGCATCGGGATGCGCCTCCACCATCTTCGGCGGCCCATGCACCTTCACCTTGTTCACATCGCTCCCCCGCTCGCCCGAGCCATGGAGAAACAGGATCAGCGGAAACTTCTTGTCCGCCTCCTTGTTGTAATCCGCCGGCAGATACAGCAGATAATCGAGCTTGACGCGAATCTCCTGATCAAACGTCTGGGCATGCTGCCCCGTCCGCGGCGCGCTATCGGCGGCGTTCACGTTCATCACTCCCATCAGCGGCAATGCCGCGGCAGCCAGCAAATACGTCCAATTCATCTTCATCCGCTTCATCGTTCGTTCCTCATAAAAGTTGCGGGGGTAACAGAAGCGCCAATGGTTATACCGCCGAGCGTTGAAACGTGCGCGCCTGCGGCGAAAAAAAAGTAGCGGCGGGGTGGCCATGATCCCGGCCGCTTTTATTTCTCGCCCAGGAGACAGCTTTCGGATATAATTCACCGCATGACCGACCGCGATTTACTCAACAAACTGCATGACCAGCCGTTCCAGCCCTTCCGGGTGCGGCTCTCGAACAACTCATCTCTCGATGTACTGGACCCGGGAACCGTTGTGGTGGGACCCAGCAGCGCGATCATGCCGATGGAGTCGCTGCTCGGCGAGCACGGGTATTATCTGGTGACGCGCTGGCGGACCGTGGCGCTGGCGCACATGGTGGAGTTTGTGGATATCGATCCGCCGCAATCCAAATCGAAGCGCAGACGGGCATCATGAGATGAGCCTGCATTTCCTCGGATTTGCTCTGATTGCCGCCGTGTCTACACTGCTCGCATGTCCGGCCCCGACTCCGATGCCGGCTTCATTTGGACCCCGGCACAACGCCGGGCGCTTCTCGCACTGTTGACGGTTCTTCTGGTTTGCCTTGGCGGGCGGTACGCCTGCAATCGCACGTTCATTGATGATCCGCAGCCGGATGTTGCCGCACGGGCCGGGGAGTTGGCCGACAAACTCGACCCCAACACCGCCGACTGGCAAGAACTCGCGGCCATCCCAAACCTCGGCCAGAAGAAAGCCAAAGCCATCGTCGCCTTCCGCGAGCAATGGTTAACGCAGCATCCCGGCAACCCCCCTTTCCACAGCCCTCAGGACCTCCGGCAAGTCAAAGGCATCGGCCCGGCGACGGCGTCCAATATGATGCCTTACCTAATCTTTCCAAATGCATCGCCGATTTCGACGACGCGGGCCTTGAACGGTCGGAGCGATAAATAGGTTGATGGCGGTATGATGCTGCCGTGCAACGCCATTCGCTAACCATCTTGTCCGCAATATCGCTCACCTTCTGCGCGGCGACGGCCGTCTTCTGGTTGCGCAGCAACTGGAGACACGACATTGCCAGCTTCGACACGCAGCGCAAAGTGATGATGCTGGACTCGAACGAAGGAAGCGTGGCCTTTTTTTGGTTCTCGTCGCCGCGCTCCTCTTCCCATGCTGGCCGATTCCGTATTGTCAGCCAACCCGCACCCGGGTTCTCATGGGCTTCAGCCACCGGATTCACTTTCGGAGAACGGACAGTCATTGGGGCCACTCCACCAATTACGATACAAGCATGGTCGGCGCCATATTGGTTTCTTATCATCATGACGCTGATCTTGCCGGTGTCCCTCGTGTTGTCGCGACGGTTTTACGCCAAACCCAAAGTCGGCTTTTGTTCCGGGTGCGGCTATGACCTTCGCGAAACGCCGGGTCGATGTCCTGAGTGCGGGGCGGTCCCCATTCCTAAGAAGGAACCTTGAATAAGGACTACAATTGGCTGAGCAGGAGCTTTTATGCACACGCTTGAATTGCTGCCGAATCTTCCCGAGTTGACTGTCGAGGAATCCCAGCGGTGGGTGAGTGCGGCGCTCGCCGAGGCGCACGCGCTTCGCCAGCACGACGGGCGGTTGTATCCGTTGAATGGCGATGCCAAGCAGATGGCAACGGCCAACGGGCTGCATGCGGCTTGGCAGCGCTGGGCAGACGACGCCGAGGATCTGCTCACGCGTATCGGGGAACATCAAGCTCAGCGCGAAAGCCACAAAGAATTGCGCCTGGCCATTGGCTATGCGCGTTGCCTGAACCAACTGCCGGCGGAGGAAGCGCTTCGTCGCCATCGAAGCGTCAACAGCGGAGAAGCCGCGGCATTTTCCATTCAGGAGGCGCGCCGTGAGCTTGGCCTTACACCTCTCGGCTGACGCGCTGGCCGACCTTCGAGCGCTCGACACCCCACTACAAGAACAAATCCTCGACGAATTGGAACATTTGCTTTCCGCACCCGAATCGATTCCAGCCTCCCTGCCGGAATGGGGCATAATCCATGCTTTCGCGCGTGAGGTTGGCGGTGAACTTTATCTTGTCGCGATGACTTTGCACCTTGGCGCGACCGGAGAACTCCTGACCGTTTTAGGCGTGCGGCTGCTTCCCGCATAAGCCGCATTCTGGAAGGCAGTTACGACGCGTGCCGAGAGGCAGGCAATTGGAGACTAGCATGGGCCAATTCGAGATCATCAGCCCCTTCCAGCCCCAGGGCGATCAGCCGCAGGCGATCGACAAGATCGTGGCCGGATTGAACGAGGGGCGGAAGTTCCAGACGCTCATGGGCGTCACCGGCTCTGGCAAGACTTTCACGATGGCCAATGTCATCCAGAAGGTGCAAAAGCCGACGTTGGTGATGAGCCACAACAAGACCCTGGCCGCCCAGCTTTACGAGGAGTTTAAGGATCTGTTTCCCAATAACGCCGTCGGGTATTTCGTGAGCTATTACGATTATTACCAGCCCGAGGCGTACATTCCCCAGCGCGACATTTACATCGAAAAAGACGCGGCTCGCAACGATGATCTGGATCGCCTGCGCCTGTCTGCCACCAGCAATCTGGTCAGCCGGCGGGACGTGCTGCTGGTGGCGAGCGTGAGCTGCATTTTCGGGCTTGGCTCGCCGGTGGAGTATAAGGCCAGCGTGCTGCCCATCCGCACCGGCGTCGAGACCGACCGCGACGAGATGCTCCGCAAGCTGATCGACCTGCAATACAGCCGCAATGACATGGACTTCAAGCGCGCCACCTTCCGCGTGCGCGGCGACGTGGTCGAGCTGCATCCGAGCTATGAGGAATTCGCCTATCGCATCGCGTTCTTCGGCGACGAAATCACCAGCATCGACGCCATCAACCCCCTCACCGGCGAACTGCTTTCCAGCCACGATCAGATTTTCATCTACCCCGCCGTCCACTACATCATGCCCGAAGACCGCGTGCAGGCGGCGGTTAAATCCATCCGTGAAGAGCTCGACGCCCGCGTCTTGTCGCTGCGCGGCGAAGGCAAGCTCCTGGAGGCCCAGCGCCTGCTGGCCCGCACGAAATACGACCTGGAGATGATGCTCGAAGTCGGCTACTGCTCGGGCATCGAGAACTACAGCCGGCATCTCGATGGCCGCAAGCCCGGCGAAAAGCCATACACGCTCATCGACTATTTCCCCGACGATTTTCTGCTCATCGTCGATGAATCGCATGTGACGCTGCCGCAGATCAAGGCGATGTACAGCGGCGACAAAAGCCGCAAGGACGTGCTGGTCGAGCACGGCTTCCGCCTGCCCAGCGCGATGGACAACCGCCCGCTCAAATACGAAGAGTTCGAGCAGATGTGGAAGCAGGTGCTGTTCGTCAGTGCCACGCCCGGCAAGATCGAATTGGAGCAAAGCGGTGGCGAAGTGATCGAGCAGGTGATCCGCCCGACGGGCCTGATCGACCCGGAGATCGAAGTTCGCCCCGCCCAGGGCCAGGTGCCACATTTACTGTCCGCCATCGCCGAGCGCGCGGCGGCGGGCGAGCGCGTGCTGGTCACCACCCTCACCAAGCGATTGGCCGAGGACTTGAGCGCATACATTCAGGAGGCCGGCTTCAAGGGCCGATATCTGCACAGCGAAATCCAGACGCTGGAGCGCGTCGAGATTCTTAACGATCTGCGCAAGGGCGACTTCGACGTATTGGTCGGCATCAATCTCCTGCGCGAGGGCCTCGACCTGCCCGAAGTTTCGATGGTGGCGATTCTGGATGCCGACAAGGCGGGCTTCCTTCGCAGCGAAACATCCATTATTCAAATGATCGGCCGCGCCGCGCGAAACGTGAACGCGCGGGTGATCATGTATGCCGACAATATCACGCCCGCGATGCGGAAGGCGATCGACGAAACCAAGCGCCGCCGGGCCATTCAGATTCAATACAACACCGATCACGGCATCACGCCAACCACGATTAAGAAGGGCATTCGCACCAGCATCGAATCAGAAATGAAGGCCCGCCGCACCACGCAGGAAGCGATTCACGCCAATCCCAATGAGTTCGATCAAACCGAACTGATTCGCCTGCTCGAAGAGGAAATGCTCACGGCGGCCAAAAACCTGGAATTCGAGCGTGCCGCCCAATTGCGCGACAAGCTCAACGAAATCAAAGGCGTCCCCATCCTCAAGAGCGGCAACGCCTGGGACCCCGACGGCGAAGCGGGTAAGCAGAAGATTTGGGAACCCAGGAGCAAGGGACGCGGCAAGGGGAAACGGGTGGCGAAATAGAACAGACAGGTGGATCGACTCAGCGCACTGTGGATCCCGGTGGTCCTAAGAATTTGTCGCCGTTGAAATGAATGAGATGGTCGGGGCTGTCAGCCAGCCAGACCTCGGTTTCCCAGGCAATATGCGTGGCATATTTTCGGAACTCCACCGCGCTTCGAAACACCGTCACGTAAATGCGGTCCACAATGCAACTGTGCAACATCACTTCCAATTCTTTGCGTCGTTTCGGCGAGACCGGCCCGTGCGAGGTGACGACTTCGATAAGGTACAGCCAGCGCGGAGCCGGGCGGTATAGGATAATGTCTGGAAGCTTGTCGTGCTCAGTGATCACGATATTGAGGGCCGCCAGCGTTGCGACATCCAGAACGACGTGCTTGACGGCAGTGTCGCCGAGATAGAGAACCTGTGCGCCAGGCGCGAAGCGGGGCCCAAACTCCTTGATTGTCGCTGCCTGCATCTCGTTGTGCGCTCCGGGAGACAGCGTAACTTCGCGGCCATCGGGCAGGACCAGCGGAACGCGATGCAGATTGCGCGTGTGCTGGTAATCCGCCGAGAGACTTCCGTATTTTGCGCCAAAGAGCGCCAACGCCGCCAGGAACGCGGGCTTGTCTGCAAAGGCCGCGACAACCGCGTGCGCGGGCTCGGTGAGCTGATAAACGTTCTTGCCGCTGTTAGTCGGGCGCGTCGGATTGTCTGGATTTCGATCGACGAGCCGGGCCTGCTCGAATTGGTGCAATGTCTGGCGTCGAATGGTTTCACGGGAGTTGGGTTTGTAATCCTTGCCATACGCCGTCCGCATGAACTCCATGATATCGACTGTTCGCAAGAGCGGCGTCGTGGCAGCGGACCACCGCGCCTCCGGCCCGAGTCCGGCAAGGGCGAGAAGCGTCAGCGCGGATCGTTCATTTTGTTGTGCTTTAGGGAGGCCCAAGGCGGCAAGAATCGCGATTGCATCATCGGTTTTTGTCATGCGTGAATCTCCGAGATGCCGGTCAGCGTCGAGGATTCGATGCCCAATTCCTCGAGTACAATTTCTTCAATGTTTGTTCGGCAACCGATGGGGATACTGGCGATGCGCTGGCCGATCTTTGCGAGGGATTCGAGCCCTGGAAATGGAAGCGATCGAATCTCTGTCGCGTTCACCTGGGTGTTGCCGCTGAAGGTGCGAAAATATCGGTCGAGAAATGCGGAATTGAACAGCGCCGTGAGTCCGTGTGCCTCGAATGCCGTGAGCTCGCGGCTCTGGTGCGTCACGTAATTCAGATGGTTCTCGATGGCGATCGGTCGTGCTCGTTCATGCATTGAAGGAATGTACGCGGAAGCTGTGAGCCGCCTGTGCTCTTCCTTGGCGCTAAATCGCCGCAAAAGCACATAATTCCGTGCCGGAAGCACCAGCCTCGCGGAGCCATCGCACCAACGAAACGCAATCGGCTTCTTCCCTTTGGTGAGCGGCCAAACCGTCGCGAAGGGACGAACATTGTGTATGGAGAAAAGCGGAATTGCGTCAGGATGGTCAGCGGTTGGCAGCAGGAATGGTGTGGCTCGGAAGCTGACGACGGGCCCAGTTGAAATGCGCAAACCGCGCTCCGCGAAAGTCGCGGACCATGCCTCCACGGCGCGAATAACCGGTAAATCGAGGTCCGATGAAGGAATTCGAATTACGGCGTCGCCTGATGAGTTATCGACCACGCTGTCGGTCGGATACGATCGCGAGTACGGGTGTGTTAAGTTGCGGCCGTTCGATGAACTGACCCCAATTGTCAGACGTGGTTGAGATTGCCGAGTGGCAACAGTGATGACGCTCTCTTGAAGGACATCCGAATCCTTGAAAGTGGTCCGTCTCGATTCGAAAATATGCATCTGACGCAACGCCATGCGGGCGAGAAACCAGCGGCGAAACTCACGAAAATAAAGCCCATTGCAGAAACTCCGTGGGCTAATGGCAATCAGTTCGCCGCCCGGCTTGAGCAGCTCAACTGCGGCGGCCATGAACAGGGCATATAGGTTAGGCTGTCCATGAATAAGTTCCGCGAAGGCACGCGCTTGTGGCGCGTCCTTCGGCAGCTTTAGATAGGGCGGATTCATAATGACCACATCGGCGACGGCATCGTGGGCATCCGCCGAGAACAACGACGCCCTCGGACGGCGAAGCACAAAGTCATCTTCGTGGATGACGAAAGTGAAACGGTGGCCTCGGCCCACCAGAAATTGCTCGCATTGGTGCATTGTTTCACGGAGCGCTGGCAATACCGCGATATCTGTTTCATAAGCGTCCGCATGGATAATCCGTGATTCATCAAAGCTCGCGACTCGTTCACAAACAGCGGCTGTCAGCATCCCCACGCCCGCTCCCGCATCAATGAAGCGAAACTCTCGTCGGATGGGCTCGATCCAATTCGCCATAAGTTGCGCCACCGCCAGAGGCGTAAAGATCTGCCCCATGGTTCGTCGGGTTTTATCGCTCGTCAGGCTCACATGACGACGGGTACGCGCAAGAACGCTCGTGAGGGTCGAATGGCTTTCGATTGCCCGCACCTTTGCTCCCTCAAAATCGATGGTACCCCGATGCATCCTGGCTTCCGCAATGTTCATCCACGAGTGACGCCCATCAGAATAAGCTACCGGATTACCGTCGCAGACGAAAGATGGAGACATGCTCATCCCGCAACCGGGTGTGTTTTCGGGGGCGCTGGCGCGCAACCGCCGCGATGACAAATGGTTGCGGGAATCGGCAAGCAATTTATTGATATACCGAAAGGCGTAAAAGCGCCACAAACTGTTCCAAAGTGTAAACTCGTCCCTGGCCCGTGCATTTTGGTAGCACGAAATTGCGTGAACCTCGGCGGACTCCTTCAACGCGAAGCCCGGCGGCCCGCGCGAAGCCGCCGAGAAGCTGATAGGGTGTAGAGGCCCTGGCTCGCCATTCGTGGGCGATCCCGTTCATTTCATCCAATGGAGAAGCTCAGTGTCTGAAGCTCCGCTCGATCCTCGGTTTGCTTCGCCGCGCGTGCCGTCGTGGGCGGCGAATCTGCTGCTTGTTGGCGTGCTCGCCGCGCTTTGGCCGCTGGCGGCGCTGATCAATGGCACGGTGAACGACTATGTCATCGACATCCTAATCGACATCGGCGTGGCCATCATCATGGCGACAAGCCTGAACCTCATCAACGGCATCACCGGGCAGTTCTCCCTGGGCCATGCCGGGTTCATGGCCGTCGGCGCGTACAGCGCGGCTGTCATTTTCAAGCATTACAGCAACCCCGCCTGGGGCGGCTGGATCGAAGGGTTGGCGTTCCTGGGCGTGCTGCTGCTGGGAGGGGCGGCGGCGGCGCTATCCGGGCTGCTGGTCGGCATTCCGTCCTTGCGCCTGGCTGGGGATTATCTGGCGATCGCCACGCTGGGATTTGGCGAGATCATCGTGCTGATTCTCAAGAACACCGATTCAATCCACATCCCCTTCACCGGCCCGGCCCCGCGCAACGGCCCGGCGTGGAACGTGCTGGAAGTGGGCGGCGCCGCCGGCCTGCACGGCATCCCCCAGCCGCAGTCGGCGCATTTCTTTTTCTGGACTTTCGGCTGGGCCCTGATCTGCGTGGTGACCGTCTGGCGGCTGGTCCACTCCGTGCGCGGCAAGGCGCTGCTGGCGGTGCGCGAGGACGAAATCGCCGCCCGCGCCGTCGGGATCGACACCACCGGACAGAAAGTCTTCGCCTTCATTCTGGGCGCCTTCTTCGCCGGCGTTGCCGGCGGGCTCAGCGCGATGTACAAGCAAAACCTCGACCCCGCCGGGTTCAACTTCCTGGCGTCGATCAATTTCGTCGTCATGGTGGTTCTGGGAGGATCGGGCAGCATCACCGGCGTGATCCTCGCCGCTATCGTCCTCACCTGGCTCCCCGAGCAGCTTCGCTTCATAAAGGATTGGCGAATGGTCATCTACTCGCTGCTGCTGATCATCATGATGCTCGTCCGCCCCGAAGGATTACTGGGACGCCGGGAACTGTGGTGGACGCGGAAACGGCTGGCAGCGACATTTGATCCAAACGCGGTGGTGCCGGGCGCCTCCGTACTTGATTAACCACAAAGGCACAAAGACACCAAGAGAATCCAGGCGTGGAAATGCAAATAGAAAAGACGGCCACGAATGCACACGAATACACGACTAATCAGTCTTCATTCGTGTCCATTCGTGTCTCCCCTCTACTTCGACGCGTCCTGGCGCGCTATAGGTGTATTCATGCCGTATGGTGAAACATCTGGGGCACGTTACACGTCTGCGTCCTCTTCCAACGACTCAATAAAATCCAGCGCCCGCGCCACGGAACAAACCTGCGCGCCACATTTTCGCCCTCCATTATCGCATTCGCGGAGCAGCATGAGTTCCTCGAAATCTTCTGATTGCCGCAGGCGTTCGCGGGCGCGATGGCCGAGGGTGCCGTCGGCATACGCCTGGGCGTCCATGTGATGGGCGATGAGGAATTGCGTTCGCGGCGAGATCGCGCCTTCCAGGGCGGCCAATCCCGTGCCGACATGGTCGGCCGGGTCGATGCCTTTGCCGACATCGTGCAGCAACGCGGCGAGCAGAAATTCCTGATCCCACGACCGCTGATCGCACGCCAGTTGGAAGACCTGCAGGCTGTGGTAAAGCACGTCGCCTTCGGGATGCCACGCGGGGTTTTGCTTCACGTCCGCCAATGGCTCAAGCAGCAGCCGGAAAATCTCGAAGCGATCCATCGCCGTTTCCATTCGGTCGATCTCGGCATCGAGCGTCAGATCGGGATATTCGCGCCGCAGTAGCTGCTCAAACTCCGGCGTCGTCGCGCGATCAATGGCGCTGCCGGTGATCGAGCTTTTGAAAACGTAGTGCGCCTTGTCCTCGGCGTAGAGCGTGAGTTCCACGTCGAAGCGGCCTTCGACATGAATATGCGTGAAGAACCGCTCGACGTTGTGCTTGATGATCCGCTTTTTCTCGACGGAATAGCGGTAATTCTGCTCGTCCAGTATCGCGGTCACGGAAGACTGCGTGTTGCTGAAGACGTGAAGATCGATATCAGAACCTTGGCGAATGTGTCCGGTGAGGACGCTGCCGATGATCCTTGGCCGAAAGGCGTCCAAAAGCCGCATCATGCGGAGGGCTTCCAGCCGCATGGCTTTGAGGTTTTCCTGCCGTTTGTCGCCCTCGTATAGGTTGGCCAATGCCTGGATTTGATCGCGTATTTCGCAGTTGGAGGGTAAGTCGCGGGGGTGATGGCGGTAGTCAAGGCCAAGCTGCCGGGCGGCTTTGCGCTTGGCGGTGAAATATTCTTTCTCGGTTCGTTCGTACATCAGCCGCGCCGCGATGAGTGCGATCTGCCGTCGGATTCGTGCATCTGCCATATCCTGTTCTCGCCGCGGTTTTAAGGCCCGTTGAGCGGCGGTGGGCACATGAGAGGGTCGGAGCCCGCACGATGCGGAGCGTGATATTCTTCAAGAATAGCCGGGTGCGATGTGAGTGGCAATGCCGCAATTTTTCGATCACCGCGCCATCGGACGGGCGAGACGCCCGTGATAGGCTGACCGCCTTTCCCACGAGTTCCGGCGATTTCATCCGCTGAAGTGTTGCAATGAAACTGCCACCATACGCTTGAGGTTGGCTGCTGAAGTTTGTGTTGGCACTGGAAAACATTTCCCCGGCGCCACCATATGATATTCTGCGAACGCCTTTGCGCAAGTAGGATAGGTTAATCGTGGACCAGAATTGTCATTCATGCGGAAAAGCAAAGACGCCGGGAACCGAGTTCCGGGCGGTGCGGCGTTCATTCCGGCGCTCGGGCTGGCTCTGCTGTGAGCCATGCGCTCAAATGCTGGAAGAACGAGAACGAAGGCGCATGGTATGGTTCAACCTCTTTGCGATCGTATTCATCGCAGCCACCACGGCAGAAAAGCTCAGATTCCACCCGACTGATCGAATATCCCACCTCTGGTTAAATTATGGGCTATGCGCCGCCGTGTATGTGCTGTTTATTGTGTTTCACGAGTTGGCTCATGCGATTGCCGCCCATTTTGCAGGATGTCGGGTTGTTTCGATTTCCGTTGGACGCGGTCCAAAGTTAATTCGCATGCGCTGTGGCGGCGTGGATCTGATAGCGCATGCAATTCCTTTCGGGGGATGCATGCAACTCGCGTTTAAGCGGAAAACGAATGTTGAGATGAGGCTCTTTACCTCCGTTTTGGCGGCGCCCGCGTTCCACGCCGCGGTAATTGCGTTCATCTGCCTTGGGCCGTTTCAAATTCATTTACTGGCAGGTTTGGAGGGGCTTCGCGCGTTTAAGTTTGCGGAGGCTGCCTTGATCGTCAACACGTTGATGCTCGTCGGAAACCTTCGCCCGTTTGAGATTCGGCGCGATGGCCGAACACTCAAAAGCGATGGCCTTCAGCTTTGGCTTCTGGGTAATGCGATTCTCCGAAAGAAGCGGCCGGCAGTCGCTTCCGTCGCCATCGTCCAGCCCATTCGCCAGCCACCTCCACTTGATGACGGAAACTGGGTTTCGATGCGGCCGGGCGTGAGTCTTCCGGCCCCCGCAGAACGCAAATCGACTGTAGCATCATCGGACGACGGCAACTGGGTCCCGCTTCAGCACTCCTCAAGCTCCAGTGCCTGGTCCAGCAAGAATGCCACGTTCACCGCCGGGCAATAAATCAAACCTATTCGTCTTGCTCTTACAGCTCCACAACATCTCCCTGCAATTCGGCGGCGTCACCGCCCTGCGCGATTTTGCTTTTGACCTGAACGCCGGCGAACTGGTCGGATTGATCGGCCCAAACGGCGCCGGCAAGACGACCGCGTTCAACATCGTTACCGGCGTTTACCGCCCTACCGCCGGGAGCGTGACGATGAATGGCCGGCGGATCGACGGCCTGCCGCCGCATCGCATCAGCCGGCTTGGGCTGGCCCGCACATTCCAGAACATCCGCCTGTTCGGCGGACTATCGGTGCTCGACAACGTATTAGTCGGCTTCGCGCCGCTTTCGACGCATGGGTTGGCGCAGACGGTTTTGCGCCTGCCGGGCCATTTGCGCGAGGTGCGGCAATTCGAGGCGCGGGCGATGCAACTGCTCGATACTTTCGGGCTTGCCGCGCGTTTCGCGGAGTCTGCCGCCTCGCTGCCGTACGGCGATCAGCGCCGCCTGGAAATCGCCCGCGCCCTGGCGACCGATCCCAAAGTCCTGCTCCTCGACGAGCCCGCCGCCGGAATGAATCCCCAGGAGAAAATCGAACTCACCCACCTCATCGCCCTTCTCCGCGACCGCTTCGGCGTGGGCATCTGGCTCATCGAGCACGACATGAAACTGGTCATGAGCATCTGCCAGCGAATCACGGTTTTAGATCACGGCGAAACCATCGCGATCGGAACGCCCGAGGAAGTGCGAAATGATCCCAAGGTGATAGGAGCGTATCTGGGCGAGCCGGCGGGGAGTGAGACTAACGATATTTCCCAGCGTGGGGCCTGCCAGAACGCAAGTGAAGCGTGAAAATCCGAAATCCGAAGCACGAAATCCGAAACAAATTCAAAAGCAGGAAAAACAGAAAATTCAAAACGCGCGTCTGTTCTCCATCGTCTTCCGGCAAGCGCGCGGCTCTACCGCTGATGGACCCGAGCCATTCTCTGCTTTCTTCATTTGGATTTGTTTCGGATTTCGTGCTTCGGATTTCGGATTTTCACCCTCACTTGGGTTTGCGGCCCAGCCCGCGCCCAGTGCTTTCGTGGTTAATCATCGTTCCCCGCGCTCCGGCTGGCAAAGTCGCGCGCGGCGGCCAAGGCCTCGGGCAGTTTGGCTGGATCATTGCCGCTGCCATGGGCGAGTTGGGGTCTTCCTCCGCCTTTGCCGCCAGCGATTTTCGCGGTTTCGCGGAGCCAGTCGCCGGCTTTTAGGCCTTTGGCAACCAGGTCGTCGCTGACGGCTGCGACGATGTTCACTTTCCCCTCCATCACTGACGCCAGAAGCACCGCGTAGCTGCCGGCTTTCTTCTTGAGGGAATCGATCACCGCAAGAATCTGCTCCGTGGGCGCGCCGGGCAGTTCGCCGACGATCAGCCTGGCCTGGCCCAACTGAACCGCCTGTTCAAACAGTGATGAGGAGATGCTCCCAACATCGAGCTTCGCGCCCGAATCGGTTTTGCTCGACTTGCTGAAGGTTTTATGGCGTGCCTGCAATTCCGCGATGCCGGCCTGCGCCCGCCGTTTGGCGCGCAGTGGAACCGTGCCGGCGGCGGCTTTTTGCAGGGAGGTAATCATCGGCGGGAGGGTGTCGTCTGCCGCGCTTTTTGCCTGTGCGAGCAGCGAGTCGATTTCCTTCCCCGCGCCTTGCGCCGCTTCAGCGGCATCGCCCGTGAGCGCGACAAGCCGGCGGATGCCCTTGCTCACCGATTCCTCGGCCATGATGACGAATTCGCTAGCGTCGGCGCTGTTGAGCAGATGCGTGCCGCCGCAGAATTCGATGGAATATTGCCGCCATTTGGCGTTCGATGGATCGGCCAGCAAATCCTTCACCGGCACGCCAACCGAGACCACGCGCACCATCGGCGGATATTTCTCGCCGAAGACGGCCCGCAAGCCGTGAATTTTCAGCGCCTGTTCCTGGGGCGCAACCTCCGCATAGACTGGCAGCGTTTTGCCGATGCTTTCGTTCACCAGCGTCTCCACGCGGGCCAGTTCCTCGTCGGCCAGGGATTTGGGATGCGAGAAATCGAAACGCAATTTTTCGGGATCGACCAGCGAGCCTTTCTGCTGCACGTCGTCGCCGAGCACTTCGCGCAAGGCCCAATTTGCCAGGTGGGTGGAGGTGTGGTTTTTTTCCGTGCGGGCGCGCGTGTCTTTCACGGTTGCGCTGACGGCGTCGGTGACGCGGAGGGTGCCGGTGCGGATGCGGCCGATGTGGAGGATGTAACCACCCACTGCGCGGGCGGTTTGGACATCAAAAGACATGGTCGCTGAAGCGACCACGCCTGCGTCACCGGCCTGGCCGCCCATTTCGGAATAGAAGCTGGTGCGGTCGAGGATGAGCGCGAGTTGCTCGTCTTCAATAGCGTCGGCCGGGGAGAGGCCAAGGTCGGTGCCGTTCCAGATGGCCATGATGCGGGCCTGGATTGACTCGTGGGAGAACTTGGGTTGATCGTCGGTGGGCTTAATGTTTTGGCCGGCCAGCGCGGAGAGGGCATCGGGCGTGAGCGTGTGCAGTTGGGTGTTTTCCTCGCGCCCGCCCGAACGGGCGAGGTCCTTGGCTTTTTCCATCAGCTTTTCGTAGCCGGCGATGTCCACCGTCAAGCCGCGCTCCTCGGCCATAATGCGGGTGAGGTCGATGGGAAAGCCGTAGGTGTCGTGGAGTTTGAAGGCGGCCGGTGCGGGTATCACGCGGGGGCCAGCCGACTTGTAAATCGCAACCTCTTTCGGATGAATCCAATTCTCATCAACTTTCCGTGGCGGCTCCTCAGAATGGTAATTACCGGTGGCGACGAGTTCAGCGATGACAGCAACCCCATCGAACAATTCGATCCCACGATCAAGCGTCTTCCCGAATGAGACTTCCTCGTCCTTAATCAACGCGGCCACGCGCTCGAGATTGCTTCGCGAATGGGTGTCTTGCGAATCCAGTGGCACGGGCGGCTCGCCCGTGTTCTGAGCGCGCGGAATCACGGGCGAGCCGCCCGTGCCACCAAGGCCCAATGCCCTCAACTCCGGAAACGTCTCCCCCATCGTCTCCACCACAACCGGCACGAGGGTATGCAGGAACGGCTCCTTCAATCCCAATTGCTGCCGTCCAAACCGCACCGCTCTTCGCAGGATTCTGCGCAGCACATACCCCCGCCCCTCATTGCTCGGAACCGCTCCATCCGTCAGCGCAAAGGTCAGGCATCGGACATGATCCGCCACCACGCGAAACGCGATGTCGTGGCGGAGTTGCGGATTGGCCGCCTCGGCGGCCGGATCGGCGGCGTTGGTTTTTGGGAACAGGCCTGTGTAAGTGATGCCGCTCAGATTTTTGATCGCATCGAATAACGGCGTCCACAGATCGGTGCCGTAGTTGTCCTGCTTGCCTTGCAGCACTTGGCAGAGGCGCTCCAGGCCCATGCCAGTATCGACGTGTTGCGAGGGGAGGGTGGTGAGTTTCCCGTTGGCGTCGCGGTTATACTGGATGAAGACCAGGTTCCAGATTTCCATGATGCGCGGGTCTTCGCCGTTGACCTGCGGGCCGCCGGTTTTGTCGGGGGTGCGGTCGTAGAAGATTTCGGTGCAGGGGCCGCAGGGGCCGGTCTCGCCCATTTCCCAGAAATTGTCCTTGCCGAAGTAGTGGATATGCGCATCGGGAAGGCGGGCGACTTCCTTCCAAATCCCGGCGGCCTCCGTGTCGCGCGGGATGCCATGCTTCTCGTCCCCCTCGAAGCAGGAGACATGCAGGCGGGCGGGATCGAGCTTGTAGACCGCCGTGAGAAGTTCCCAAGCCATCTTGATGGCGCCGCGCTTGAAGTAGTCGCCGAACGACCAGTTGCCCAGCATCTCGAAGAACGTGTGATGCCGGCGGCTGCGGCCGACATCGTCCAGATCATTGTGCTTCCCGCCGGCCCGGATGCACTTTTGCGTGTTGGCGGCTCGCGTGTATGGCCGCTTCTCCTGCCCCAGAAAAATCGGCTTAAACTGGTTCATCCCCGCATTGGTGAACAGCAGCGTCGGATCATCCATAGGCACCACCGGCGAACTGGGCACAAACGCATGCCCGTGCTTTTGCACGAAGAAATCGATGAACTGCCGGCGAATTTGATCTGAAGTCATTGCTGCCTTAACGCGTGAAAACCTCGCGGGGATTATTGACGAATTGAGTTTGTGCATCAAGCGTAATCGCCGGCAGGGCGGCATCCTGCTGGTTCCGATAATCCCTCAACCCATCCCATCAGGAATGCCGAAAAGGAGAGTTGGCAGGCTTGCGCGGGGACCGCGCGGGTGGATCGGCGGGCGCGGGCGCGCCGCCGGGGCTATTGTTTACAGGAACGCCAATGGATCTGGCAACCGTGATCGGAGTGGTGGTGGCCTGGGGGGCGGTCATCTTTTCGATGTACCACGCCTCGGACGGGGCGATGGCGGCTTATTTTAAGCCGCCGGAATTGTTCCTGGTGTTCGGCGGGTCGATTGGGGCGGCGTTGCTGTCGATGCCGTTGCACAACCTCACCAACGCCTTGAAATTCATGAAGAAATGGATGATGAACAAGCACGTTCACATCGAGCACCTCATCAAGGACATGGTGCAGTACGCGGAGACGGCCCGCCGGGATGGCGTGCTGGCGCTGGAGACCGTCGCCCGCGAGGCGCCCGATCCGTTCCTGCGCCGCGGGTTGCAGCTCACCATCGACGGCACCGACCCCGAGATCATCGAGCGCATCCTGCGCATCGAGATCGACGCGATGGCCGAGCGCCACAAACACGGCAAACATTTATTCCATACGCTGGCCAAGTTCGGCCCGGGGTTCGGGCTGATGGCCACGCTCATCGCCCAGGTGGCGATGTTCCTGCACCTTGACGGCGACGCCGCCGTCATCGGCAAGGCCCTGGCCATCGCCCTCACCGGCACTCTCTACGGCTGCATCCTGCAAAACCTGATCGCCGGGCCGATCGCCGAGAAGCTGTCGCTGCGGTCGCAGGAGGAAGTCTTCGCCAAGGAGATCATGCTCCAGGGCATCCTGAGCATCCAGGCGGGCAATAACCCGCGCGTGGTGGAGATGCAGCTTTTGAGCTTCCTAAGCAACAAGCAACAAGCCGCCATGCCCAAGGCGGCGTGAAGAAGGATTTTTTACCGCGGAGACGCGGAGGCGCGGAGAAGAGAAAGAGAAAACGAAACATAGTTCGGAGAAGTCATGAAGATAAACGAGCTGACAGAGCAGATTATTGGGGCGGCGATTGAGGTTCATCGAATGCTGGGGCCTGGGCTCCTGGAGGCGCCTTACGAGCAATGCTTGTGTCATGAGCTAACCCTGCGAGGTCGAAAGTTCGAGCGGCAGCGCCCGCTTCCCTTACGTTATAAGGGCATGTTGCTGGACTGCGGATACAAGATTGACATCCTCGTAGAGGAGCTTGTCGTCGTGGAACTTAAAACTGTCGATATTCTGCATCCGATTCACGATGCGCAATTGCTCACCTATCTACGTTTGGGCGGATGGCAAGTCGGGTTGCTGTTAAACTTCAATGTTCCCATATTGAAGGACGGCATCCGGCGCAGGGTACTTCGATTGAATGAAGCTTGATGGTTCTTCTCTTCTCTTACTTTGTCTTCTTTTCTCTTCTCTGCGCCTCCGCGTCTCCGCGGTAAAAAATTCCCATGTCAAAACCCTGCCCCTGCAAGAAGCACGAGGAATGTGAGGAGTGCCCGGAGTGGATCTTCACGTTCGCGGACCTGGTCATGTTGATGATGGGGTTCTTCGTGATCCTGTGGGTGCTTAAGCCCTCGGCTGGCAAGAGCGCCAATGATTCGCAGTCGGCGGCGGCGGCGCAAGAGCAATGGCTGATCACCGTCGGCGAAATCCGAAGCAGCCTGGGATACATACCCGATCCCAAAAGTTCCGACCCCGTGGATAAGGCGATGATCCGCCAGAAGATGGGAAAACGCCAGGGCGCGGAAACCACCAAGCCCCGAAAAGGCGCGGTCGGCACCGATCATCTGAGCACCTCCATCCGCGCCGGAAAGCAGTCGGCGGTTGGTAGCCGCCTCCCGTTCGAGGCGGGCAGCGCGCAGTTGCTCCCGGAGACCGTCAAGGCCCTGGATCAGATCGCGGAAAAAATTCTGGGGCACTCAAATATCGTGATGGTAAAGGGGCATGCATCTCTGGATGATTTCCCGGATGCCGCCACCGCGGCGCAGCGCATGGATTTGTCGTTGCGCCGGGCCCAGGCGGCGGAGGATTACCTGATCGCCAAGGGGATCGAGCCGGCGGTATTGCGCGTGCAGGGATGCTCGACGTTTGAGCCGGTGAAGCAGCGGGCCTATTCTGCGGAAGCCCAGGCGGAGAATCGCCGGGTTGAGGTGGAAGCGACCGCGGAGTTGCTGGAGAACCGGCAGGACCAGTCGGCCGGCGCCGCAGCGCCCGCAAGCACGGCTGGATCGCTCGCTCCTCCAGCAGTAGCAGGCCCGGCCGCGGCGAAGTGAGGCAGGCGCGGCGTTTGTGCATCGGTGAGGCGGATGCAGCCTTCGGGCGGGCTGCCAAAAGAGGGGAAATCCAAGTCGCTTTTCGACGGGTGCCGGTTATCGCCAGATATGGTTGAGTACGCCAATCGGCGCTGCCATGACCCGGACATCATGTCATCCATGGGGCTTCGCATCCGTTTGAAGCACCCCACTTCATGCGCCTGTGGGAAATTTTTTTCCTCGGAAATGCACAATGATTTCCTAGCGCGTCACCCTCAAAAGCCGATTATCCGATTTCTCCCAGCGCCTAAAAGGCACAACCTTTGCTTTATATTCTCCCAGTGGCTAATCTGTTAAGGCGTGTCCGGTTTTTGATCAGCGTGAGGACTCTATTATGCTGGAAAATAATAATATTTCGGACAATTCAAAGTTGATTCCTCCTCCCGCGCCGGCGCAGCAGGCGGCAATGAGTTGGGGCAAGCCCAGCAACCCCCAGCACCAGGCGCCCGCGCCGCCGCCGGTTTGGACGCGCTATATCGATAGCCGTCTCAAGCAGTTTTGCACACGGTGAAGATACATTTCGGGCGCGGGCGGATTGTTGGTTTAGTGTTCGCCAGGGGTTTTCTGATGGGGCAAGGTGGGCCTGCGGGGTAGTGTTGCGCTTTCACATAACGTCGCGGGCACTGATCTGAAAGGGATGGTAAAGAGCGATATGGCACCCGTAGTCTCCAAAAATAATTCGCCGAGCACGAACGATCCGCGGCCCGTGCGCGAACAGCATAGCGATCAGGGGCTGGGTGCACTGCCGTTTCATGAATTTGTGTGGGGCGCGGGAGTTGAATGCTCATTTCTGCCGCATCTGAACGTCGATCAATTTCAGTGGACCCAACACAATCGATTCTGGCGCGAAGACCTTCGCCGGGCACGCGAGGAGTTGGGGATCGGCTACCTGCGCTATGCCTTCCCCTGGCATGTTCTGGAGCCATCGAAGGGGCAATTCAACTGGGAATTCAGCGACGAGCGCATCGCGGAGATGCGCAAGCTGGGCATCGAGGTTTTGCTGGACGTGATGCACTTCGGGACGCCGCTTTGGCTCAAACAAGCAGTTGGGGATCCGGAATTTCCCGAGGCCCTGGAGCGATTCACGCAGGCGATCGTGGAGCGATATCGCGGCAATGTGAAGGTGTGGTGCCCGTTTAACGAGCCGTTGGTCAGCGCGCTGTTCAGCGGGGATTTTGGCTTCTGGCCGCCGCATTCTCGTAAATGGCGCGGCTACATGCCGGTGCTGAGCCGTATCGTGCAAGGCGTAAATCGCGGCATCCGCGCCATCCGCGCCGCCCAGCCCGAAGCGACGGTGCTGTTGTGCGATGCCAGTGAAAACTACAAAACGCGCAGCAAGGAATCCGACCTCACGCTCGAAGTGCAGCGCCGAAATCTGCGGCGATTCGTGGTGATGGACCTGCTCACCGGGCGCGTGGATCGGCATCATCCGCTGTTTTCCTGGCTAACCAGCTACGGCATGAGCGAGGTGGACGTCGATTGGTTCCGGAATAACCCGCAATCGCCGGATGTGCTGGGCCTCGATTACTACCCGCATAGCGATTGGCAACTTGAGAAGGAAAGCGGCCGCATCGTGCAGCGCCGCGCGGATAATCCCGTCGGCCTGTACGGCGTGGCCAACGCCTATTACCATCGGTACGGCCTGCCCCTCATGCTCACCGAGACCTCGGTGGATGGTAAGCCGATCAACCGCGAAATCTGGCTCGACACCGTGCTCGATCACACCCGCCGGCTGCGCGAGGAGGGCGTGCCAATGTTGGGCCTCATCTGGTGGCCGATGATCGACCAGGTCGATTGGGACGGGGCGCTCACGCACCGCATCGGCAAGATCCATCAGGTCGGGCTGTTCTCGCTGAGTCGTCAGCAGGATGGTGCTTTGCAGCGCAGTGCCACGCCATTGGTGAAGCAATTCAAGGCTGCCGTGCAGTCTGGTGAGGAACGTGTTGGGAAGTTGGAAAAGCTCGTACATCCCGCGGGGATGGACGACGAGCAACTGCCGCCGGTTGGCGAATGGCAGGTGCCGACGATCATTGAATCGAACAAGTTAAGTGAAGCTGGCGGGAACGGTCACAAGGCCGGCGCGAATGGCAATGGCAACGGCAACACCCAGAGCGCGGTAGCGGCCCCGCGTCGCCTCGCCGATCCGGCGCCCGGCGCCGCCGGCCCGGATGCCGCCGCTTCCGCGCAACTTTTGGAAGCGGCCAGCGGTTCGGAGATCCAAATCGACGACTCCAAGTACTTGGACCGTTACGGCATCGTCGTGTTCAGCCATCTGCGCTGGGGTTTCGTCTGGCAGCGCCCGCAGCAGTTCTTGTCGCGCTTCGCCAAGAAGCATCAGGTGCTGTTCTTCGAGGAGCCGTTCTTCGACCGCGCCGAGGGCAGCGAGCCGGATCTCACGTTCCATCGTGTGATGCCCAACGTGACCGTCGCCTGCCCGCACATGGCGCCATCGTGGGCGGGCCGCCGAGAAATGCCCGCCAAACTTCGCGAATATGCCGCCAAGGCGATCGACGCCATGAATGAAGAAGGCGCGTTCGACCGCCCGCTGCTTTGGTATTACAGCCCGATGGATTCGAGCTGGTCGCTGGGCCACTTCACCAATCGCGGCGTCGTTTATGACTGCATGGACGAGCTTTCGCAATTCACCGGCGCGCCCAAGTCATTGCTGGCCAACGAGGCCCGCCTGATGGAACATGCCGACGTCGTTTTCACCGGCGGCTACGAATTGTGGACCCGCAAGAAGCAGCAACACGATAACGCCCACTTTTTCGGCTGCGGGGTGGAGTTAGACCATTTCAACAAGGCCCAGGAAGCGGACACCGCCGTCCCCCCCGACATTGATTTCATGCCCCGGCCCATCCTCGGATGGTTTGGCGTGGTCGATGAGCGCGTCGATTACGCGATGGTCGGGGAAATGGCGCGCATGCGGCCAGGTTGGTCGTTTGCGATGGTGGGCCCGGTCGTGAAGGTCGATCCCAATTTGCTGCCGCACTATCCGAATCTGTTTTGGCTGGGCAGCCGCGATTATTCGGTGCTCCCAAATTACTGCAAGGCGTTTGACATCAACATGATGTGCTTTGCGATCAACGCCGCCACGCAATACATCAATCCGACCAAGGGCCTTGAATACATGGCAACCGGCAAGCCCATCATTAGCACGCCGGTGCGGGATGTCGTTCGGCAATGGAAGGATATTGTCACGATCGCAAAGACCGCCGACGAATTTGTGAAGGCCGCGGAACAGCTCTTGCAAGACCCGAATCAGCCGCGCATCGAGCTCGGCTTGGAGCGCGCGCGGGCCAGCAGTTGGGAGGCGACGGTTGCCGCCATGCAGGGAATTATCCGCCAGGCCATCAGTAAAAAAGAACGCCGTTCGGCCCGAAATGCCGCCCCATTGGCCGTTGAAGAGGAGCAATTGATCTATACGTATCAGGCAACGCAGGGCTCATAGCCCGCTTTGGGTTGTAAGACCACGGGTTTTGTTAAGGAGAATAAACGTGAGCCGTAAAATCGTCATCATCGGGGCTGGACCCACGGGGCTTGGCGCCGCTTACCGCCTCAAGGAGTTGGGCTACGAAAACTTCCAGCTTTACGACCGCCATCCCTACATCGGCGGCTTGGCTAGCAGTTTCAAGGATTCGGCCGGCTTCACTTGGGACATCGGCGGCCACGTCATGTTCAGCCATTACAAATACTATGATGACGTCTTCGACAAACTCATGGGCAAGGACTTCCAACTCAATATGCGCGAGTGCTGGGTGCGCATGTTCGACAAGTGGGTGCCCTACCCGTTCCAAAATAACATCCGCTATTTGCCCAAGGAAGTGACCTACGAGTGCCTGACGGGCCTCGTCGAGGCGCAGACGAAGCGCGACTACAAGAGCGCCAAAAACTTCAAGGAATTCATGGATGCCGTGTTCGGCGACGGCATCGTCAAGCACTTCATGGAGCCGTACAACTTCAAGGTGTGGGCGCATCCGCCGGAGATGATGAACAAGGAATGGATCGGCGAGCGCGTTGCCGTCCTGGACATCAACCGCGCCATCAGGAACGTGGTGCTCGGCACCGACGACTTTGGCTGGGGCCCCAACAATCAGTTCAAGTTCCCCCTGTTCGGCGGCACCGGCGAGTTCTATCGCCGATTCGAAAAGCCGCTCGAAGGGCATGTGAACCTGAACAAGACCGTCGATTTCATCAACTTGCTCAAGAAAGAAGTGCGCTTCAAGGACGGCCAGATCGTGCAGTATGACGATCTGATCACCGCCATGCCGTTGAATAAGTTGTGCAACGACATGCTCAACGGCGAAGTGCCGCGCGAGATCAAAAAATCCACCGCCAGCCTGCGCCACAGCGGCGGATACATGGTGGGCGTGGGCATCAAGCAGCCGTGCCCCAGCACCAAGAGCTGGATGTACTTCCCGGAAGGCAACTGCCCGTTCTACCGGGCAACCTACCTGAGCAATTATTCGCCCTACATGACCCCCAACAAGGACCGCAATTATTCGCTACTCTGCGAAACCAGCTACAGCGAGTTTAAGCCCGTCGATGGCAAGCGCATTGTCGATGACACCATCGACGGCCTGGTGAATTGCGGCATGCTCAGCGACAAGGATCGCAACGAAGTCGTGGATACATGGGTTTACCACGCCGACTACAGCTACCCCACCCCCAGCGTCGAGCGCGATGCAATCCTCAGCCAGGCCATCCCGTTCCTCGAACATCATGGCATCTATAGCCGGGGGCGCTTTGGCATGTGGAAGTACGAAGTCTCCAATACCGACCACACGCTCATGCAGGGCGTGGAACTGGTGAACCGCCTGATCCTTGGCGAACCCGAATCCACCATCGGCATCAAGTACGAAAGCACGCTGGACGGCCGCAACGCCGCCAGCCACGAGAGATCCGCCCTGGCCGGCAGCGGCGATCCGAAGCGCGCCAAGGCCGTCGTGCCCATGGCGACGGGCACCGTGACCGCCAGGACCTCGCCCGACGCGGCCTCCGCCCTGTCCCACCCCGGCCGGCCCAGCGTGGCCGACGCCGTCCGCTCCCTGGAACGCTCCCGCCCCGGCGGCCCGGGCGACCTGGACGAAGCCCATGTCTCCGAGGAAGAACTCGGCGTCACCGCTCCTCGCGCCCCCAAGCGCAAGG
>DASRLH010000313.1:0-9121 GCA_035648595.1 Tepidisphaeraceae bacterium | reverse complement strand
GAATCCATGGCGCTGTCCTTTCGGTGAGTGGTTTTTTATCCAAACTCACTTTATCGAAAAGGCCAGCGCCTTTGTATTCCTACATTTGGTTGTGGCCGAAGCGCAGCGAGGCCACGCTGAGTGCCTTCGTGCCTTCGTGGTTAATCATGCAATGTACGGGCCGAGAAAGAGAGCAAAGACCTCATTTCTCGTCATCATCCTCGTGTTGTGCACCCTTGTCGGCCTTGGCGTGCTTGCTCGCGGACTTGGGCTGCTCATCGTCATCGTCCTGCTCGCTCTTGTCAGCGTTGGCGAGCTTAGTCGGGCCTTGGGCTGGTCGTCGTCTTCGTGTTCCTCGTTCTTGGCGCTTTTCGCATTCTTGCGGGAGTGGCCGTTTTCGCTATCGTCCTCGTCCTGTGCCTGCGCCTTGCTCTTCTTTGCTTCTTGCTTGCCCGATTCTTTTTTCGATGAAGCCGAGGCCCCTTCTTCGCCTTCATCCAATTGTTTGTGAATCAGCAGACCATGCCGATCCACGACGATTTCGTAATTGTGGCCGTCGATCTTCACGTCGGCTTCGTAGACGGTCTTCCCCTTCAATTTCTCCTTGTCGACGGTCTTGATCTTCTCCCCATTTGCTTCGCGCTTGAGGGTTTTGCGGACAGCCGAGGGCGCTTGCTTGAAGGTGATTTTCACCTCGTTTTCTTCCTGCTCGTCGGCGGCCCGCGTCGTGCTGGGGCGGATGCCGGTCAGGGCCAGGGCGGCCACGCCAACGAAAAGCCACTGTCTGTTCATGATGACTCCTTTTGTTTGGGCGAAACCCGCCCCGCGCCAGGCGAAACGCTCGGCCTATGCGCGGCGCGGATTCTGCCATATGCCCAAGAGCATAGACGCACTGTGTGACGGGAAAATGAAGGGACGGAAAATAGTTCGATTCCGGCGAATTGCTTTTCCCGGGCGGAATATACGTTCGCGCGTCATCTTGCCGTCATGTTTCCCGGATATCTTTTCGCGGCCATTGAGGGCTCCGCGCCCGCCGATGGCGGCAACCGCTAACGGAGAATTACATGAAACGCGTTTTGGCATCTTGGTGCGTGGCGGCGGGGATTTTTGCGGGCGGCCTTGCGGTGCATGCCCAGGCGTCTGCCGCCGCCGACGGCGGCGCGGGCGCCCCGCCGCTTTATCAGGTGACGCGCGTATTGAAAATCGGCGGCGAGGGCCGGTGGGATTACGCCATCGCCGACCCGACCTCCAGGCTGATTTACGTCTCCCGGCAAACGCATGTGCAGGTGGTCAGTGAAGCCGGCAAGATTGTTGCCGACATCAAGGACACGCCCGGCGTGCATGGCATCGCCCTGGCCCCCGATGCCAGTTGCGGCGACGGCACGCTCACAATCGTGAAGGAAACGGCGCCGGGGAAATTCACGGTCGAGCAAACCGTGAAGACGCGCCCGGGCGCGCGAACCATGGCATTGGATACGTCAACGCATACCCTCTATCTTCCCACCGCCGAATTCGGCGCGCCAGAAGCCGGCGGCCGACGACCCTCGGTCAAGCCGGCCAGCTTCATGCTGGTCGTGGTGTCGCCGGTAAAGCGTTGAGGCTGCCGGCAAGATCTTCACCGCGGAGACGCAGAGACGCGGAGAAGAAAAGAAGAAACATTGTGAAGGTCTTTTTCTTTTGCGCTTTGGAAACTTGCATATGGCACCGCCCATTTTTTGCCTCTTTTTTGTTCCCTGCGTCTCCGCGTCTCCGCGGTAAATCCTCTTCGGTGAGTCTTGCGAGCCCTGTGTTTCCGCGTCGTTTTGGGAATTGAACGCGTGAGGAAATTGTTATTGGAGTGTTTGCTTCTGCCGGGTCTCGTGGGGGGCTGCGCGCGGTATGAGGCGATGCCGCTGAATCATCGGACGGTGGACCAGGCGCTGACCCCCTTGCCGGCCAACGTGGCTCAGGCGCGCGCCCGCGAATTGCGGCATCCGCTGCTGGCGCCGGTCGTGATTGACTTCAACACCGGCCTGACGCCCGACTCGGCGGCGGTGCTCGCCGTCATTATCAACCCAACGCTTCGGGCCCAGCGCGATCGGCGGTCGCTGGCTTCGGCGCAGCTCCTGCAGGCGGGGCTTTTGCCCAATCCGCAACTGGTCGCCAGCCAGGATTTCATCACCAGCGGGCCGGCCACCATCAATCCATTTGCCATCGGCCCGGCCTTCGATTTTTCGTCGCTGATCTCGCACGCCGCCAAAGTCAACGCGGCAAAGGCGAGTTCGGCGGCGGTGCAACTGGACGTGGCGTGGGTCGAATGGCAGACCGCCGAGGCCGCCAAAACCGCCGTCTACGATCAGGTCGCGCTGGAACGGCAACTGGCGCTGGCGCACGACGTGGATCAACGGCTGGCACAAAACGTGGCGCTGATTAACAACGCGGTCAACCAGCATCAAAAGACGCTGCTGGATTCAGCCGCCGCGGAAGCCGCCAGCCAAACCGCCCACGCCGGGGCGCTGGCCATTGAGCAACAGGTGGTCCATCAGAGGCTGGTGCTCCTCCGCGCGATCGGGCTTCCGCCCGGCACGCCGCTGCGGCTTCGGCAGGACATCCCGCTCCCTTCGCGCCTCACCCTGCCGCCGGCCGGGCAGCTCATGGCCGAATTGGAATCGCGCCGGCTTGACCTGCGCGCGCTTCGCCGGGGCTATGACGCCCAGGAGCAAATCGTTCGCGCCGCCATCCTCCAGCAGTTCCCAAAAATCAGCATTGGCTTCAACCGCGCGGAAGACAACACGGGCGTTCATTCGGTGGGCTACGGCGTCACCATGGATTTGCCGATCTTCGATCGCAACCAGGGCGGGATCGCCGCGGAGCGCGCCACGCGGCAGCAGCTATTTGACGAATATGTCTCGCGTATTTTCCAGGCGCGTTCGGATCTGGCGATGTTGCTGAGCGATATCGAGCAGATCACCCGGCAAATCAAGGCGGCGGACGCGGCGCTGCCAGCCCTGCGGCAACTGGTCGAAACCTACCGCCTGGCCCTGGATCAGGGGAACGCCGACGTGCTCAGTTATTACACGGCTCAAAGTGAACTGTCGCAAAAGGAGATCGACGTGCTGAAACTCAGGCAGCAACTGGCCGACAGTCAGGTGGCGGTGGAAATTGTGGCCGGCCGATACCTGCCTCCCCCGGCCGCGTCTCGCGAATCGGCCAGGATGCCGGCCACGGCGCCAGCGGCGCGGCCCGGTAGATCCCCCGCTACGCAGCCGGGCAGACTCCCGGCCACGGCGCCGGCAATCGGGCCGGGCACGCGCCCTGCCACGTCTCGGGCAATTTCGTCGGCAAACGGACCCGCGACCCGGGAGGCCCAGCCATGAAGCCTTGGCTCATGTGGATATTGGTTGTCGTGGTGGCGCTCGGGGCGGCGGGCGGCGGGTACTGGTTCGGGCATCGCGGCGCGGGCGCGGCACCCGCGGACGCCGAGGCCGATGCCGGTGAAAACGCGCCCAAAGTAAAGTCTGTCGCAACTGTAAGCGTCGCTCCCATCGTGCGCGGATCGATTTCCGAGAAGATCACCGCATACGGCACGGTCATCGCGCCGGCCAGCGAAGTGCGCGCTGTGTCCGTCCCATTCGAATCGCGGGTGACCCGCATGCTGGTCACGCCGGGGCAGGTGGTCCCCGCGGGCGCGCCGTTGATCGAAGTGGAAGGAAGCGCGGCGACCGCGCTGGCGTTCGAGGAAGCCAACAACACGCTCTCGGCTGCCAACCGCGATATGCAGTTGGTCCAGCAGCGTTTCGACCAGAAGCTGGCGACCAACCAGGAACTGTACACCGCACAAAACGCCGTCCGCGCCGCCCGGGCCCGACTTCAAAGCCTCCAACAGGGAGGCGCAGGGGGCCCGCGCCAACTCAAAGCCGCTGTCGCGGGAATCGTAAACAAGGTGGACGTGCAGTTGGGGCAGGTGGTCCCCGCCGGAAATCCGCTCGTCGAAGTCGCCGCTCAGGACCGCGTTGAAGTGAAACTCGGGGTCGAAGCCGAAGATGTGCCCTATCTTAAAATATCCGAGCCGATCCGGCTTTTTCCGGTGAACGCCGCAGCCACGCGGCCGGTTGATGGCCGGGTCCGCCTGATCGGCCAGCGCGTCGATCCTTCGACGCGGCTGGTGGACGTGCTGGTGTCCCTGCCAAAAGGCGCCAACCTGATGCTCGATGGATTTGTCGCCGGCGAAGTGACCCGAACGGCAGCCGACGGGCTGATCGTGCCGCGCGAGGCGGTATTGCCCGAGGGAAATGGCTACACGCTGTACACCATAAAGGATGGACATGCCGTCAAACATGCCGTGCAGGTGGGATTGGAAAATGATGCCAACGTGCAAATCACCGGCGAGGGTTTGGTTGAGGGCGAACCGGCGGTGGTGATGGGTAATTTCGAGTTGGCCGATGGGATGGACGTGCAGGTACAAAGCGCGGCGGCCCAACCGGCGCCGGCCGTCGCCCCCCAAAATGCGACTCAACCGGCGAGTTCCCAGCCCGCCGCCTCCCAGCCGGCGGCAACGGAGGCGGCAAAGTGAAGATCGCTTCCTGGGCGCAGGGCCATACCCGCTCACTGCTGTTTCTCGCGCTGCTGCTGGCGGCGGGCGGTATCGCCAGCGTGTTTCAGTTGCCGGTGGGCTTGTTCCCGCAGGTCAGCTTTCCGCGTGTGCGCATTTCCCTGGACGCCGGCGACCGGCCCGCCGAGCGCATGGTCATCGAAGTCACCCGGCCTGCCGAAGAGGCCGTGCGCGCAATCCCCGGCGTGCGCCATGTGCGCTCGACTTCCAGCCGAGGGTCAGCCGACATCGACGTCGATTTCGACTGGGGCCACGACATGATCGCCGCCACGCTCCAGGTCGAGAGCCAGATCAATAAACTGCTGGCGTCGCTGCCCCAGGGCACCAGCTTCGACGTGTCGCGGATGGACCCCACCGTCTTTCCGGTGATTGCCTACAGCCTCACATCCGACACGCGCCCGCTCACCGAAATGTTCGACCTTGCCACATATCAATTGCGGCCCGTGCTGGCAACCGTGAACGGCGTGTCGAAGGTGAGCGTGCAAGGCGGAGCGATCGAGGAATACCGCGTGGTGATCGATCCGGCCAAGCTCCAATCGTTCGGGCTGACGCTCAACGACGTGGCCGCCAAACTCGCCGCCTCCAACGTGCTGGTCGCGGTGGGCCGGCTGCAGGACCACGACAAGCTTTACCTGGTCGTTTCCGACACGCGCTTCAAGGGGTTGGAGCAGATCAACAAAACCGTCCTGCGCTCCGGCGCGCAGGGTGTAGTGACGCTTGAAGACGTGGCGATGGTTCGGCACGACACCGAGCCGCAATTCATCCGCGTGACCGCCGACGGGCATGACGCGGTGCTGATGAACATCTATCAGCAGCCCGGCAGCAATACCGTGCAAATCGCCAGGGACATCAAGGCCAAGCTCCAGGAGGAGCGGAAGAATCTGCCGCCGGGCGTGAAGGTGGCCAACTGGTACGACCAAAGCGATTTGATCCTCGCCTCCGAAAGCAGCGTGCGCGATGCGATCGCCATCGGGATCGGCTTGGCGGCGTTGGTGCTTTTGGTGTTCCTGCGGAACTGGAAAATCACGCTGATTGCCATGATCGCCGTTCCCGCGGTGCTCGCCACCACGGTGCTGCTGCTCAACGTGCTGCACATGAGCTTCAACATCATGACGCTGGGCGGGATGGCGGCGGCGGTGGGGCTGATCATTGACGACTCGATCGTCATGATCGAGCACATCACCCGCCGATTGAGCCAGGGCGCCGGCGCGGCCGGGGAACGGGTCATGCATGCGGCCGGCGAGTTTACACGGCCGCTGGCCGGGTCGTCGCTTTCGACCATCGTTATCTTCGCTCCGCTGGCGTTCCTCTCGGGCGTCACCGGGGCATTCTTCAAGGCGTTGTCGCTTACCATGGCCGCCGCCCTGGTGATCTCGTTTTTCATCGCGTGGCTGGTGGTGCCGATCCTGGCATCTCATTGGCTTGGCCCGAAGGATGCCGAGCAGCAGAAACCCAAAGACCCGGATGCCGGCATCAGCGGCATATACCGCCAATTCATGGCCGGCCTGCTGCGCCATTCATGGCTGGTGCTGTTGGCCATCGTGCCGCTGCTGATACTCGGATACATCGCATTCCAGCGCGTCGGCACGGGATTCATGCCGGCGATGGACGAAGGCGGGTTCATCCTCGATTACATCGGCCCGTCGGGCACTTCGCTGCCCGAGACCGACCGCCTGCTGCGGCAGGTCGAGGCGATTCTCCAGGCCAATCCCGCCGTCCAAACCTATTCCCGCCGAACCGGACTGCAACTGGGCGGCGCCGTGACTGAATCCAACCAGGGCGATTTCTTCGTGCGCCTCAAACCGTTCCCGCGCCCCTCCACCGATGAGGTCATGCAACAGGTGCGCAAGAAGGTCGAAAAAACAGTGCCAGGCCTGGAAATCGAAACGGCGCAGCTCATGGAAGATCTCATTGGAGATCTGACCAGCGTGCCCCAGCCAATTGAGATCAAGCTCTTCGCCAGCGATCAGCAGACTCTGCTCGACGCCGCCCCGACGATGGCCGACGCCATCCAGAAAGTGACGGGCGTGGTCGAGGTGAAGAACGGCATCTTTCTTGCCGGCGATGCCCTCGACATCGAAGTGGACCGCGTCAAGGCGGGGCTGGAAGGCATGGACCCCGACGCCGTCACCAAGCTCGTCAGTGATGCACTGACCGGCGTGGTCACCACCACCGTGCAGCGCGGGCCCAAGCTGGTCGGCGTGCGCGTCTGGGTGCCCGAGCGCATGCGCAAGACCCAGCGCGATATCGGGCAAATACCGCTGCGCGCCCCCGATGGGCATGTCTTCCCGCTGAAGCGCGTGGCAACGGTTACGGCCATCACCGGCCAGCCGCAGATTACGCGCGAAGACCTGCGGCCGATGATCCCCATCACGGGCCGGATCGAAAACCGCGATCTGGGTTCGACCATCGCCGACGTGAAAGCCGCCCTCCGCAAGCCGGGGTTGGTTCCGCCGGGCATTACCTATGAATTTGGCGGAGAATATCAGCAACAGCAGATCGCTTTTCGCGGGCTGCTGATGGTCCTGATCGCGGCGATCCTGCTGGTCTTCGTTCTACTGCTGTTCCTTTACGAACGCCTGCGAATCGCGCTGGCGATGCTTGCCGTCATGTTGCTGGCGATCGCCGGCGTCATAATCGGGCTGTGGATCACCGGCACTGAGCGAAATATCACGTCGCTCATGGGCCTGACCATGATCGTCGGGATCGTGACGGAAGTGTCGATCTTCTACGGCTCTGAGTTGGCAGAGATCTCAGACGACCGGGGCGCCCACGACCGCCTGATTGCCGCCGGCGCCCAGCGTGCCCGCGCCATTCTTATGACGACAATCGCCGCCATTCTCGCGCTGCTTCCGTTGGCTCTGGCGATCGGTCAGGGGTCGGGCATGCTACAGCCGCTGGCCATCGCGATCATCGCCGGGTTAATCGCGCAACTGCCCCTGGTGCTGGTGGTACTGCCGGCCCTTCTTGCATTGTTCCGGGCGACTTCGGGTCAACATGGAAAACACCCATTGCAGGATTCGCATCAGCGGCCTCGATAATTCCCGCAGTATTGCCGCAACGCCCAATCGCCCAATCGTAGGGTTCGCTTCAGCGAACGCCGTTCTTGCTTCTCGGCGCCACCGAACAGCGTTCGCTGAAGCGAACCCTACGACTCGTATCGGAATCATTGCAGCGCCGTTGTCGGATGACGGTAGTAGTGCTAGAGCGGAACGTGCCGCTCGCATAATTTACACTCGATCCAGGAGGATTCATGCGAAGAAACCAAATGACTAGCCGGCTTGCAGCGGCGGCGTGCGCGATGGGATTGCTGCTCTCGGGGTCGGCACGCGCGGCCGACAGAACCGCCAAGCCCGATCAGGTCAAGAAGATGGAAGCCGCCTTGCCCGACAAGGCCCCGGCCCAGCCCGCCAAGCCGCGAAAGGTGCTGGTGTATGGGAATGCCGAGGGATTCGTGCACAGTTCCATCGAGCTTGGCGAGGAGACGATTGTCAAGCTCGGCGAAAAGACCGGCGCCTGGACCGCCACTGTCAGCAACGACCCTGCATCGTTCGATGATCTGAGCAGCTACGACGGCGTTGTCCTCGTCAGCACCACCGGCCATTTCCTCCTCCCCCGCAAGGGCAACGAAAAGGCCAAGGATCCTTCCTATAAGCAGAAAGAACATCAGCGGATGCAGAACCTGTTCGACTTCGTGAAAAAGGACAGCAAGGGCTTGGCCGGCATCCACGCCGCCACCGACGCCTACTACGATAACCGCCAATATGGCGAACTCATTGGCGGGTACTTTAATCAACATCCCTGGAATGAAAAAGTCGGCATCAAACTCGACCATCCCAACAGCCCGTTGACCAAGATGTTCAAGAAAAACGGGATTGACATTGCCGATGAGATTTACCAATTCTCGCCAAAGGGCAAGAACAAAGAAGGCAAGGAGGAGCAAACGTACTCTCGCAAACATGATCATGTGCTGCTGAGCCTTGATTACACAACCGATGGCCGAACGGCCAAAAAGGGCAAGAGCCCCGACAATGATTATGGCGTCGCCTGGACGCGCACGGCAGGCACGGGCCGCGTCTTTTATTGCTCACTGGGCCATCGGGAAGAAATCTACTGGAACCCGGTCATCCTGAAGTTCTATCTTGCCGGTATCCAGTACGCATTAGGCGATCTGCCCGACCCGACCGCGGGCGGACGAACTGCCGCCGCGAAGTAGGCATGTCGGGGTGATCCTGAAATCCGTTCGGGGGCACGGCTTGCCGCGCCCCTGTCCGCTTTTTGGGAATGGCGCCGTTGGAAACATTGTAACACTTCGGCTGTCTGCAACCCTTTAAGGCCGGCCTCGATCTGCGTCGAATAACCTCGTCGTATCACGGGCGTCCCGCCTCATCTTTCGTCACATTTTTTTGTGTCCGCCAGCGAGTATAACATATTGGTGGCATTATCGTTCGATTGATTCAAAGGAGTATTGGCATGGAAGCCAGAGCGAACAAGGTACGAAGGCGTTCGATCCGCAAGGCCCGCAAGCAGACGAGGGATCGCATCCGCCGG
>DASRLH010000312.1:0-17094 GCA_035648595.1 Tepidisphaeraceae bacterium | reverse complement strand
CCAAAACCGCAAGTCCGACGGCCCACCCGGCTGGCTCACCCTCTGGCGCGGATGGAATGACCTTCACCTGATGGTCATGGGCGCGCGGGCGGCTGGACTGGAAAAAATGTGACGAAAGATGAGGCGTCTCGCCCGTGCATGTTGCGTTGGGATTTGGGAAGATCACGATTCCTCAACTACCGCGCCGTCCGCACGGGACAGGACGCCCGTGATACGTTGACGACATCTCTACACTCCGCTCATGTGCAATGGAGAGGTTTTTTAACTGGCGCATCGGCGGGCAAATTCGCGCATTTCCCGCGTGCGTTCCTATAATGCGCGGGTGATTTTAAGGACCCCCGCACGGATGCACTCCCCGAAGCGTTGGAACATCGCACCCCCCGACGCACAGGCGGCGGAGCTTGCGGCGCGGCTTAAGACCTCGCCGCTGATTGGGCAGATATTGATTAACCGCGGCATGCGCGAGCCTGCCGAGTGCGAGGCGTTTCTTCGGCCCAGTCTCAAATGCCTGCATGATCCGATGGGAATCCCCGGCTTGGCGAAAGCCGCGCAGCGCGTGGCCAAGGCAATTCGCGACAAGCAAAAAATTGTCGTATACGGCGATTACGATGTGGACGGCATCACCGCCACCGCGATCCTCTGGCACGCCATCCGGAACCTGGGCGGCGTCGTCGAGTACTACATCCCCCACCGTTTGGAGGAAGGGTACGGCCTCAATCCCCAGGCGATCGAGCAGATTTGCAGCGACGGCGCGGGGCTGATTATCAGCGTCGATTGCGGCATCACCGCGATCGAGCCCGCCGTCATCGCCCGCGCGCGCGGAGTCGATCTGATCATCACCGACCATCATGAATGGCACGAAGGACGGCCAGCGATTCAGACGGCTCGGGGGTGCGACGGCGGGGCCGGGGAAGGACCGGTCCAAACGCCATTGGCCTGCGGCGATATTTCCGCACGGCGGGCGCCGCTTCTGCCGGACTGTCACTGCATTGTGCATCCGCGCTTGCCGACGGATGGGCCGGCGTATGCCAATGCCCATCTGTGCGGGGCGGGCGTGGCGTTTAAGCTGGCGTGGGGAATCGGGCTGGCGATGAGCGGGGCGAATCGCTGCGATGAATCGTTCCGCAATTTTCTCGTGGAGGCGACCGCCCTGGCCGCCCTGGGAACAATCGCGGACGTGGTGCCGTTGATCGGGGAAAACCGTGTGCTCGCGCATTTTGGCCTGGGCGGGTTGCGCGCCAGCAAGCTGACTGGCATCAAGGCGCTCGTCGCGTCCGCGGGGCTGACAGGGCAAAGTCTCGATAGCTTTCACGTCGGCTTCCTGCTGGCGCCGCGCCTCAACGCCTGCGGGCGCATGGGCCACGCGCGGCTGGCGGTGGAAATGCTCACCACCGACGATGCCGCCCGATCGCTGGAGATCGCCACATTCCTCGAGCAGCAGAACCGTGAACGCCAGGCGATCGAGAAGAAGATTGTCGGGCAGGCGATCGGGCAGATCACCGATGGCGGACACGCCGACGACGGGAAATGCGCGATCGTGCTGGGCGCGCAGGACTGGCATCCGGGCGTGATCGGCATCGTCGCGTCGCGGCTGGTGGACCGCTATCACCGCCCCGCCATCATGGTCGGATTATCCAACGGGCATGGCCAGGGGAGCGGCCGATCGATTGCCGGGTTTCATCTTGCCCATGCGCTGGAAGCGTGCGGGGAATACCTGGAGGCGTTTGGCGGGCACGAAATGGCCGCGGGGTTGCGCATCGAAACGACAAAGTTCGAGGACTTCCGCGCGGCGTTCTGCGAGCATGCCGGCAAAGTCATGGACCGCCAACTGCTCGTGCCGGAATTGAAGATCGACTGCATCGCCAATCTGGGCCAGATTTCCCCCGCATTGGTCAGTGACCTGGCGCGCCTGGGCCCGTTCGGCCAATCCAATCGCCGGCCGCTGATGGTCTGCCGAAACGTGACCATTTCCACCCCGCCCCGCAGAGTCGGTAAAACCGGGGATCACCTCCAACTGCTCATCCGCCAAGGTGAGAAAACCATGAAGTGCATCGCCTTCGGCTATGGGAGCCGAATCGACCAACTCCAACAGGGAACCGTGGTGGATCTGGCGGTCGAGCCGGCGCTCAATGAATATAATGGGAGGACGAACGTGGAGTTGGAAGTCAAGGATTTGCAGTTGCCGACGTAGGGTTCGCTTCAGCGAACGCGGACATAACCACCGGCACGCCAGCGTTCGCTGAAGCGAACCCTACGACTCGCATGGGTTATCCGTGACACGGGCGTCCCGCCCGTGCCTGGTGCTTTAAGATTGGGAAAATCGCAATTGTACTACTACCACGCCATCGGCACGGGCGAGACGCCCGTGATACGTTGATCGTATTCGTTCCACACTTCAAACCGCGTTGCATTCGGCTGAAGCATTACCTTGTCGCCAGAGTCTAAATGTGTCTTCAAATCCTTCAAACGCATCTCGCAATTCGTCACTCGCCTGGAGTTGTTCCAGCGTATCAATGGGATGAACCCCTTGTTGAGCGGCTAATTCGTCAGCAGTTGGTCCATGAAAAAAGTCATACGCGGGCATCCGAATGCGCTCGGCTTCTTGAAGGACCATCATTTCGACGGTCATGCCAACCATAGGCGTCAGCTCCGGGAACTCCGGAATTGGCGCGTTCAAATGTTTTCGAATCCGAATGGCATTCACAATTGCTCCTCCGGCATCATCCGTTCTGGTAGGCGTAGTAGTTCTTGATCATCGGCCCGTAGTAGCCGCCGTTGTGGACGCGGACGGCGTTGAGGACGATGCCAAGATGCTCGGCCTTGAGGCGGCGCAGTTCGTCGCGCAGGCGTCCGAGCATTCCCCGGCTGTTGCCGCGAGCGCGCACCACGGTGATCACTCCATCCACGCGGGGGGCCAGCGCGATCGAGTCGGAGACCATCAGCAAGGGGCCGCTGTCGAAGATCACATGGTCGTACTCTTCCAGCGCCCGCTCGATGAAGTCGATGAGCAACTGGCTTTCGAGCAATTCCGTGGGATTGGACGGCTTTTGCCCGGAAGACAGAACGCTGAGATTGGGCACTTCGGTTTCGCGGACGGCTTCCTCGAAGAAGTCGAGGCTGTTGAGGACATCGCCGAACCCAACTTCGTTTTCGAGATTGAAGACGTTGTGAAGATTGGGCCGGCGGAAGTTGGCATCGACCAGCAAAATGCGCCGGCCATTGAGGGCCAGGCCCGCGGCCAGGTTGACGGCGACGGTGGTTTTGCCGTCCTCGGGGCTGCAACTGGTCACAAGGATGCTGCGGGTGGTATCGAGCGAAGCGGTGTGTTGCAGTCGCGTGCGCACCTGCCGGAACTGCTCGGCGATCATCGAATGCGGGGCCTCGAAAATCGCCAGCGGCAGGCGGGCGCCGGCGGCCTGCCGGTCGTCGGATTCATGCGGGATCATGCCCAGCAGGGCGAGATTCCCGACGCGGGCCACGTCCCTTGGCGAGCGGACGGAGTTGTCGGTCAGCTCACGGAGGAACGCGATGCCCAGGCTCAACGCCAATCCCAGCGCCAGCGCGATCGGCATGATGATGACAAGGCGCGGGAAGGTCGGATGGTCCGGCAGACTTGGGCTCGATTCCCAGTCGATGCGGGACCATTTGCCGTTGCCCTGTAGAATACCGGCCTTGTCCTGCTCGTCCTTCACATGATCCGAGCTGGCGCGCAGCGCCGTGACATCACGATCCAATTGCCCGTACTGATACCGCTTCCGGGCCAACTGGGAGATTTCGGCACGGATTTGCGTCAGGCTCTCCTTGACGCGCTGGAGCGCGAATTCGGCGGCACTCGCATCATCGGCGAGATTCGCCCGGACAAACTCAGCCGTCCGCGACTCGATGTCATCCTGCGTGTCCGCCAGTTTCCCCTTCATGTACTCAAGCCGGCGCTTGATGGACTTGGTGCGTTGATTAGCGTCGCCTTGAGTGGCCAGCAAATCCTGGTAATCGCCGGTCAATCCGTCGACAATCCGCCGGTAATCCACATACGTTTGGCTTCTTTGCAAGGCCTCCTGAAGCGCGGGGGCGCTGTTGGTTTCCATTTGCTTTTCAAAGGTCTTGCGTTTGGTGGTGGCCAGGCCCAGTACCTTCAGCGCGCCAAGCTGCTCGGAAATGAGCTGCTGCAGCTCGAATTCCTTGCTGTTGCTCCCCGGGCCGATGCCCACGCCTGCCGCGCCCAGTTCCTCGGCCAGACGATCCATCAGCGTTGTCTTGTCGCCAATTTGCTGTTCGTATTTCAAGACAAGCTGCTCCATCCCGGAGCTATGCACCACCAACTCATTGCTGGTGAGTTCCTTTTGCTGCTTAATGTGCTCGTTGGCGATTTCCTCGACGATCGTCTTGCAGTCCTTTGGAACGGACCAGGACATGCTGATGCGGATGAGATACGAGTTAGGCACGGGGACCACTTCAAGATGCTCGAGCAGATCGGTCTTGGCCGCCTCGGCATCCACCTTCTGCTGCCCATTGGGATAGGAGATGAACTGTTGGAACCACTGGGTCTGGCGAATGGGCTGGCTTCCGCTGAGCACTTTGGTCAGTAGGTCTTCGCGCGTCAGCAGCTTGGTCTGGGAGTTTTGCTCGATTTCCAGGTCCTGGGGGTTTGTGATGATGACCGAACTGTTGACGACGGGCTTTTGGCTGTCGAGCTTCACCTGCAGATACGCGACGGAGGTGTAGCGCGAGTGATGTGCCGCCAGCCACATGTTGGTCGCGTAGCCGGCGCCGCCCATCAACACCATCGTGATGGCAATGAGCCAGAAGTTGGCGCGGATGACCCGCCAGATGTCATTGGCGGTCAGGGAGTTTTGGCCCATGGGCTGCCCCTGTCCCGGAAGCATCGGGCCGGGCATGGCCAGTTGGGCGGTCGGCAGCGCGCGGGGCGCTCGCATCGGGGTATTTTGCGGCAAAGTTGTCATGATCCATTTTCTCCTGCGGCGGGCAAACCAAAATCAATATACCACACCCCGCATCGCCATGCGGCAATACGCGGGGGCAATTCACACTACGTCCAATAACATCGCGGCATCTTCATTGGTGGGTCACGATCCTAGCTGTCCATCCGGGCGTTGGTACCCTGGAGCTGACTTCCATGAATAGCGCGTAGTCGCGCAGGGCTACTTTAGAGCGGGCGCTACCTGGCGGCGCTGGTAAGGCGGGCACGCGCCAGGGCATCCTCCACGGTTTTCTTCAGTTCCGGGCGCACCGGGGCTTTCTGGTCTTCCAGAGTCTTGATCTGGGCCAGGGCGGCGGTTAACTGCCGGATCGCATCGGCCTGCTGGTTGCGATAAATCAATGCCATTGCCAGATGGTATCGCGCTTCGATGAAGTTGGGATGATCCTGCACCAGTTGGCTCAGAATATTCATGCCGTCGCTGGCGTCGGTGCCCTTGCAGAGGGTCAAAACCCATCCATGCGTGTCGGCGACCATCGAATCAACGTAGCCGACCTTGCGGCCCAGGTCGTAAGCGCGCTGACTGTAGACGCGCGCCTCCTGGGGCTTTTTCATGTTCTCGGCCAACAGGAACGCGAAGTTGTTGAGAACGGAAACGTCGTTTGGCGATTCCTTGAGCCATTGGATATAGCAGTCGCGCGCCTTGTCGTTTTGTCCGCCATATTGATAGGCCTCGGCGGCAAAGCGATACGCCGCCAGACGATCCGCGCGGGCAACAGAAGGATCGGCCATCAGGGGCTGTAGCTCGGCCAAGGCGCCCACGATATCCGCCTTGCGCATCCGTAGATTTACGTCCAGTAATTTCCATCGGTTCGAGGTTGCCAGCTTATCGGCCAGCCGCGCACGCGCCTCATCCACTGACACAGCGTTTGCCATCGCCAGAATCGCCGATTGATACCCGTCCTGGTCCTTGGCTTCGTCGGCCGCGGCCAGCGCCTTGCCGAATTGCTCCAGGGATTGTTCGCGTTTACCGGCGACGGCCATGCCAACGGCGCGCGCCTGGTAAACCCACCAATCATGATGGCCGCCCTCCAACAGCTTGTCGGTTTCCCGCATCATCGCCGCATAATCGCGGGCCTGCAGGAGAATCCCGAGATAGTCGCGAACCAACTCGGCGCCTTCGCGTTCGCTCTTGGCGAGGTTGATCGCCATCTTGATCTTCTCGATTGCCGGGCCATAAAAGCCCTGCGATGCCAGGGCGTTCGCATGCACCTTGTACCAGATTGGATCGGCATTGAGTTTGTCGTTGAGCTGGGCGTACTGAACGGCCTCGTTGAAACGCAGCCAGTTGCCGCTGGAGGAGTAGATTTCCAAAAGCCGGGCGCGGGCCTCGCGGCTGAGGGGGTCGATTTTGAGCACCTCCTCAAGTTGCACCGCCGCCGCATCGACATCGTGAGCGCGTTGCAGCGCCTCGGCATAGGCCTGCTTGTAGGTCAGGTTCACGGGATTGCGATTAACCACGGTGGACAAATCATTGCGCGCGATTCCCATGTCGCCGCCCGATGGATCGCGTAGCTCGATCAGGGCCTGGTAATAGAGGGCCACGTCATTGGCGGCGTCGAGCTTCAGGACTTTTGCCGTCTGGGCGCGGGCTTCGCCATATCGGGCGCCGTCGATATAGACGCCGATGAGAAGGTCCATCAGCTCGGGGTTGGAGGGGTTTTTCGCCAGCGCCTCGTTCAACCCCTTCTCGGCCAGGACCGTGTGCTTGGCGGCGATTTGTGTTTCCAGGACGAGCCGCACGACGCGTGGCTCGTCGGCGTTGGTCTTGAGCACCTCAATGGCCGCATCGAATTTCTTTTGCCCGACCAGGTAGGCCGCCAGCCGTTGCTCGATATCAAGGTCCTTGTTCTTCGTCTGCGCCCAGGCTTCGCGGATGGCCTTTTCGGCCGGCTCGCTCATCTTCGCGCGGGCATAGTAATCCGCCAGCAGCAGCAGCGCAGCGGTCTTGTCCTGCATTTTGGGGTCGCTGATGACCTGATCGAGCACCTGCTTGCCCTGCTCGAATTGTCCGCCATCCTGAAGGCTCTCGGCCAAAGCGCCGTTGAGGCGCAGATTGTCGGGGAATTGGGCCACCGCCTTGGTCAGGACTGATTGGGCCTGATCGGTGTATTTCTTGGCCGCAATGGGGTCCAGGGCATAGACCCTTTGAGCGGCATGCACACAGGCGGAAGCCAGGCGGATGTAGTTTTCCGGCTCCCCCGGATTGTCCTTCAGCAGTTTTTCGCGGATGGGCACGACAGCGGCGGGATTGACGTTGACATCATACGCCAACGCGACTTCGCGCAATTGAACATCATCGGGGAATATCCGCCGGCCCGCCTCGATCGTTTCGCGGGCGGTGCGGGGCTGGCCGATCCGCTCGTAGCAGTACGCCAGCCCGCGATAGACGGCGATGTCCGTGTTCTGCCGGTCCAGGGCCGCGCGGAAATTATCGATCGCATCGTGATACTGTCCGTTGGCCTGATAGGCCTGGGCGAGAAGCATCCAACTGCGTCCGAAATTTTCATTGGTCTGGGTGAGTTGGCGCCCGACGGCAATGGCGTCGGCGAGATCGCCCCTGGACATGGCCAGCATCCAGCGGTACATGCGGCCGCCGGCTTTGTCGGCGTTCAGGCGCGCCAGATTGTCAACCGCCTGCTGCGCCAAATCCCATTTGCGCTGGGCCGTATAAACATTGAAATACAACTCCCACACCGTCGGATCATTGGGGCGCATCGCATCGGCCTTGCGGGCGTGGGTCATGGTTTCGTCGTACTTACCCTCGCCCAGCGCCATAAGGCCTTGCTGCACCTCGCGGGCGAAAGGATCGCCGTTGGCCGCGCTCAAGGTCTCGCGGAGTTGATTCATCTCCTGCGGGGAGGCGTGCTCCAACTGCTTTTGCAGAACCCGCAGGCGCGCGTCGTCGGGAGTCAGTTTCAGGGCTGCCGTCAGGGTCTTCTGTGCCTCGTCCGTGCGGCCTGTTTTGTTGTAGGATTGAACCAGCGCGGACGTGATGACCGAGTCCTGTGGATTCTGCTGGTGCATCGCGCCCAGCAGGCGAAGCGTCTCGGGCATGTCTTCCAGCATTGCCGCCGCCTGCACCTTCTTCAGTTTGGCGGCAAAGGTATCCTCGGGCAATTTTGCGTAAAGTTGTTTGGAATCGACCGTCTCGGCGGGCTGATTGCCCAACTGATTGAGCGACAATTGCAGACGGATCACTTCCGGGTTGCCGGGATCGAGCCTGACCAGCGCGGCAACCTGCGGAGCGGCGTTGCGCGAGTCGCGCTCCTGCAGGAAAAGCTGCGCCAGAAGCAGGTGGGCCGGGACAAATTTGTCAAACCGATTGGTGACGGTCACCAGAAGTTTCTCGGCAGCACGGTTTTGGCCCGCGAACAGATTCGCGCGGGCAAGGGAATACATGGTCTCGTAGTAATCGAGGCCCGTGCGTCCCGTATGCTCCATCAGCGTCATCGCCTTGGAGAGGCAGCGGACCGCCTCGACCGGATTGCCCTCAAGCTGCGCGATCGTCCCGGCAAGCCGCAGCACCTGGGGATCGTCGGTTCGGGCGATCGCGCCGAGCTTTTTATAGCCCTCGTCGATCTGGGCAATGATGGCCTTGCGCGCCGCGGCATCGGTGGCGGCATTGGCCGCGTCGATCCGGCAGTACGCCAGTTCGACCATGCGTCCGATATCCAATAATCGCACGCCCATGATCCGGGCCACTCGCTCGCCAGTCGCGACGACCGGCGCCTCCAGAAGCTTGATGGCGGCCTCGCGCTGTGCCGGATCACCGGTTTCGCGCATCAGCCGGGCCAATCCAAGCCGCGCCCGCTGGTCATTTCGGGTTTCGTAAAGGGCGCGGAGGATTTTCTGAGCTTCCTCTGGATGCCCCTTGTGCTTGGCCCATTCGACGGCCTCGAATTGCACATCGGTGTAGCGGGGATCGGAGGGGAGCGCGTTTGCGCGGGCGAGTTCAATGGCCTTGCCGGCGGCGGCCAAGTCCGTTTTCGCCACTTGCGGGTCCGATTCCAGGCCCGCGATCATGGTATAGCAGTCAAAGGCGCGCAGGTTCAGCAGCGAGCTCTTTGGCGCGGCGGCCGTCGATTCGGACAGATCGGCGCGGCATAGCGCGAGCAGGTGTTGGGCCTTATCCGGATCACCGCCGCGCGCATACTGGGCCGCTTGCTTGCGCCGGCCCTGAATCACATAAAACAGCGGCTCGGACAACGTCGGGTCTTTTTTGCGAATGGCCGCCAGCGTGTCGATGCTCTTTTGAATCTCGCTCGCGCTCTTGACCCCGCCGATCACCCATTGCTGGATGGTGGCGATCTGTTCGTAGGCGCGGGCCCGTTCATTGCCCGGATCAAGTTTCACGACCTCGGCGGCGGCATCATGGAGCCGCGCGAACGTCTGCGCGTTGGGCGCGATGTCGATCATGTCGATGTACGAATCGAGCAATCGTTGCAGCGCCGGCTGAAACTTCGGGTCGATGTCCAGGGCCGCCTGCCAGCACGCGCGGGCGGTGTCCATCGATTGATATCCATCCTGCTCGGTGAGGGAAGCGTAAATATCCCCGCGCTGAATGCAGATCTGCTTGTCCGTGTGGTCGATCTGATAGGCGAGGTTGATGTGGTACTTGGCCTCGTCGAGCAGTCCCTTTTTCACCATGCCCTGCGCGATGCCCGCTTCCTGCGCCGCGACGCCCGCGTGCGCAAAGAAGCGCGCCTTTACCCTGGGACCAAAAAGCAAGACGCCCAGGACAAGAACGACCGCCGCTGTAACCCAGAGCAGAAAACGAGTATTAACGCGCTTGGCCATATAGGGGGCCTTTCAACTGTTAAGCAGTAAAAGAGGAAAGCATGGTTGCTTGAGTTTCTTCGAGAATATAACGCGAACCCTTGCGGCGACGGCGAAATTCTCCGGCAGCATCGGGCGAATCCAGTTTCGAGATTTTTGCTTTCTTCATTTGAATTTGTTTCGGATTTCGTGCTTCGGATTTCGGATTTCCCCCGCCGGTCAGTGAGCCGCGCTCGCTTTCGAGTGGAGCGCTTCCCAATCGGGCAGGCACTTCTCCAGGTACGGCAGCGCCTCGACCATGAAGTCTTCCATGGCCGCCTGCGAGTCGGCACGGTTATTGACGTCGGCCAGCGAGGCGTTGGGATCAATTCGGGGCGGCACGGGGGCGGCGGTCATGAGTTCCAGCTTGGCGTAATATCCATATCGCTCAAACAGATTCTGAAGGTGCTGGCGCACGGCATAGGAGTTGGACATGTATTGGCCGTCGCAATTGAAGACGTAGCCGACGTTGCGCGATACCCGATTCGTGTGATTTTGCCCGCCGGTCTGGTCCTCGAAGTTGAGGAAGCGGTATTCGATGTTGCGCGGCTTGCCGGTCCTCGGATCGCTGCCCAACGCCACCGTTCGCGGCTCGGATTGCGTCACGTCAAACCCATCGGCCACGTAACAGCGTTCGGGCACATGCGCCACCGTATCCACGATGCCCGTGTAATATGTGACGGCGGCGCGGATGACCGACTCTGGCTTGCGCGCCTGTAGTTCCGCAAGCATGCGCTGGCGATCGGCGTTCGTCGTGTTGTCGTTGTTCATCGACTCGATGTCGGCGGTGGGGACCTTGGAACTGTCCACGTAGTCGCGGAAAACGTATTGGGACGTACCCAGCACCTGCTCGATCTCAGGATCAATCGACTGGTCGGGGCCAATCTGCACCCAGTGGCCCAGCTTCGATGGGATTCCCACCTTCAGCGAGCTGACGCGCAGGGGCACGGCCTGCTTCTTGAAGAACACTTGCATCCGGGCGGCGGCGGTGTTCAACGTGGCCGCGCACGCGGCCAGCAGGATCACAAGGATCAGGAAGGCGGGCTGGCTGAAGGCGCGCTTGATGGCGCGGACGGCGGGCGTGTTCATGGCGCCTCCTTACGTTGGGGAACCGGCGGCCTGGGGGCTGGCGCGGACGGTTGAGTTTTCGTGGACGCGGGCGCGGGTGTCTTTGCGGCGACGGGTACAGTTGCAGCCGGCGGTCGAGGCGCGGCGGGTGGCTTGGGCGCGGCCGGCGGTACTGCCCCCTCGCCCACCGCGCCGGCAACCGGCGCGGTGGGCGGAGGGCGGCTAGCGCCCAGGGGCGCTCCGGGCGCCCGCGCGGGCGCAACCTGGCCGCCGGGCGCGGGGGAGCGAGGGGCAGTTATTGGCTTAACCGGCGCGGATGACGGCGCGGTGCGCGACGGCCCAGGGGCCGCGACACGAGCGGGTCCAGCGGTTGGCGCTGCAATTCCGGTCGTCGCTGCGGTCCGCGCCGGGCCAGCGGTTGGCGGTGCAACTCGGGGCGGGGCAGACCCTGCGCTGCGCACCTGCCCAGCATTTGCAGGCGCACCTGGCGCCGGCCCAGCCGTCACCTGCCGCTGCGACGCGGCGGGAATCGCCAGGCCGCCCGCGACCCGACGCGCCGCCGGGGCCGCGCCGGAAACCGCCGCCAAAGGCCGCTCCGCGGCCACCACTTGGAAAGCAGCCGGCGATGGCCCGCGCCTGATCGCGCCCCTGGCCTTCAATCGCAGAGCCGCCTTGTCATCCACTTCTTCGACAAACAGGTTTTGCAGAACCCACCCGACCAGCAGGATCAGGAAAAATGCCGGGATCATCATCATCAGCCCCACGAAGCCGTGGGCGAAGCTTTCGGACCATTGCGTGCCATAATTGTGGTTGATGAATCCCTGTGCCGCCACGCGCATGGAGTTGCAGGAGATGGCGATGGGGATGGCCGACGCGACCATGATTAGCCTCTGCCACAGCGGCCGCGCCGACAGAAATGCGATGGCCGCCGCGATCGAGACGAAAGTCATCAGCGAGCGTAATCCCGAGCAGGCCTCGGCGACGTTCAATGTCTGAATCCCGTCCTTGCCGGAAATGAAAATCTTGTTGCCAAACTGCAGGGAACCCACGCCGGCTATATTGAGCACGCGTACGGCAACCATGGCCGCCAGCTTCTGCAGGGGGCCTGCCAGCTTGCTGTAAAATAATCCGGGCCAAGGCAACGCGCAAACGAGGAAGACGATGGGAAACCAGGCCGTCTTCATCACCTCCCAGCCGCACAGAAACGTGACCATGCCAAAAAGCGTCACGACCATTCCGATGTCCTTAAACCAGTCATTGCTGCCCGGCCAGATGCCGTAGACGAAAAACGCGATCCCGAAGATAGTGATCCCCAGCCCCTCCCATGTGGTCCGAACGCGGGCGGCCAATAATGTATCGCGATTAATGTACAGGTAATACAATCCGATTAACGGCACGAATATCGCGTGCGCCCAGTTTGGGTCGGCTCCATTGATCGGATTGGTCTTGTCCCACAGGCGGCGCAGGTTGGACCAGAACAGCATCGCGAACAGCGCGGCGAGCGAAACGACCTTTACCCAGGTGCTCAGGCGCATGCCCGCATAAACCGGCTCGTCGTCGGACGGCCCAAGCGCCGCGGGCGACAACTGATTCAGGTTGGTCGTCGCGTTTGATGTCAATGTGCTCACTATCGCTCCGGCACTGGGCTGTCATGTATGGGGACAATAAGGCGATGATCGGCCAAAATGTTGGCCGTCCACAGCTACAACCCATTAAAATTGGTCGGACGGACGCAAATTCACCGGCGAAGCCAACGAAGAAACATCCCCGCCCTCGCTGTTACGAGCGGGTAATCGCGGCGGTTCGTCCCCTTCGGCCCGGTCGCCAGGACTTTTGCAAGGCGATCCCGAAAATTTCGCGCTGCGATTTATCGGCCCGGTTGATTATACTTTCCGGGATGGGTGGAATAAAGACCGGACGGTTCGGAACGAAGGCAGGTATATGCAGAGTCGGGATTTAACAATTTTTTCGCTTTTGAGACGTAGGTAAATCGGGCAATAGATTCGGCGTGGCCGCATTTGGGACCATGGCTCGTTTTGGATGGCGCGGTAATTGCGAGATTGCGGGCTGGAGACCCGCTAAAGGTATAAGCGTTGCGAGGTGCAGTGGTGTACATCGCGACGCCCGGCGAGGAGCGGCCTATGTGGTTTCGTGTACAATCTTCCATCGAGCTTCTTGCACCGCCCCGCTTTGGCCTCTGGCGCGAGCGGCAGGCAATCGTTGACGAACCGGCCCGGCGATCCATCCGCACGGCCCTCATCACCGGCGCTTCGAGCGGCATCGGCTGCGAATTGGCAAAAATCCTTGCCAATCAGCATTACAACCTCGTACTCGTTGGGAGGGACTGGCCCCGGCTTTTATCGTTGGCCGCTGAGTTGGAGAGCCGCCATGGCATCACCGTCACGCCCATCGCCAAGGATCTTTCCCTTCCCAATTCCCCCGCCGAGGTGCTCGCGGAATTGCGGCAGCGAGCCATTTTCATTGATGTACTGATCAATAACGCGGGATTTGCATTGAGCGGCGAATTCGCGTCCACGAACATCGAGCAAACCGTCGCGTTGCTTCATGTCAATGTGGTATCCCTCACGCATCTCACCCGCCTGCTTGTGCCGGGCATGATTTCGCGACGATGGGGCAGGGTATTGAACGTCGCCTCCATTGCCGGCTTTTACCCCGGTCCGCTCACCGCCTGCTATAACGCCAGCAAGGCGTTCGTGGTGAGCTTTTCGCAGGCTCTTTCCAACGAGCTGCAAGGCACCGGCGTCAGTGTCACCTGCCTCTGCCCGGGCCCCACGCGCACTCGTTTCGCGCAGCGCGCCGGGCTTTCCCACAGCAAGGCATTCAGTGAAAACGTGATGGACGCGGCCGCCGTCGCCCAGGCCGGGTATGCCGCGATGATCGCCGGCAAACCCGTCGCCGTCTCCGGATTGCGGAACAAACTGCGGATGCTGCCGATCCCTCTGGTCCCCAATCGTGTGCTGGCGCACTTCTCCAGGAAATATCATGAGGTGGGAGTTTAATCCCGCGTTGGAAAGACGTGAAACGTAGGTTCCCTGGGCTTCGGGAGCAGAATCCCGCCAACGTATCACGGGCGTCTCGCCCGTGCGATTGGCGCGGTGGTCAAGGGATTACAATTTTGCCAATGTTCAATGGCCTGTCGTGAAACCAGAATTCCGAATCCCCGAAATCCGAATGAAGACGGACGCTGCATTCGGATTTCGGGGATTCGGAATTCGGAATTTCTCCGCGAAGCACCGTGCACGGGCGAGACGCCCGTGATACGATGATGCCGTTTGCCCCCTTCACGGAACATCCTTCTCATCAATTCCAAACTCCTGTCGCACCTCGGCAAACAAAACCTGGAACTCCCGCGATAATTTTCCCGCCATCACTTCTCGCGCCGCGCGGCGATCGGTGATCTGCGATTCGGGATAGATCAGCCGGGCGCCAAACCCCACCCACAGGCGGGCGCGCTTAAATGGCAGCCACGGGCCGGGACGATTCAACTTGTCGGAGCCCAGGATGACACACGGAAGAATCGGCACACCCGTGCGATAAGAGAGCAGGCAGACCCCCTTCTTCATCGGTCCCCCGCGCAGGATGGATTGCGCGCCTTGGGTGACCCCGCCTTCGGGGCAGATGCCGACGATCCTGCCGCTTTTCAAACGGCGAATTCCCGTGCGCACCGCGCTGGCGGCAACTCCGAAGCGGCGGACCGCAATCGCATCCAGGCATTCCAGCCCGTGCCCAATCAGCCGATATTTCCAAAACTCCACCCGTGCGAACCAGTCGATTTGCCGTCGCACGACCACGGTCAGGAGAAACGGATCGGTGTGGCTAAGATGGCTGCACGCGATCAAAAGCGGGCCGTCGAACCGTGCCGCCTGGGGGCGAAGCACCTTGAGGCGCATGGTGTTCATGAAAATGAATTGCCCGACGCCCTTTGCCAGCCGGTATGCAAAAACGCTCATGTAAAATCGCTTTTAGCCGGGCCGTGCGGCGGTGTCACGCGCCCGCCGCCCCTGCGCTGGCACCCCGGTTGCACTGATTTCTCGCAGTTAATGCGAATTCCTTGAGACGACAAGAGGCGGATTTTTTCAGATAAGAGAGGATTCAAATGGACCTGCGATTTATTTCGCCGCGAATGCACATGATTGTGGATTATATGACGGCGGTGATTCTGCCCATTGTGCCGCGCGTGGCCGGATGGGACCCCACCGTGACGCACCTCCATGACGCGGTGGCAGGCACCATCGCAACCGTGGCGGCAACCACCGACACGGAATTGGGGATTGTGAAAGCCGTGCCGATGAAGGCGCATCTCATCGCTGATGGCGTGAGCGGCGCAACCCTGCTCACGCTCGCCACGCTCATGGAGGATGAGCCTTGCGAAGCCCGCTGCTGCATCGGCACGGTGGGCGCGTTCCTGATCGTGCAGGCGCTTTGTACCAAGACCCAGCCAGGCATGAAGCCCACCGCCGACAACGCCGGGCGCAAATCGTCAATGCAGCGCTATGCCCAGGAACGCCGGCCCGACGCGGCATACAGCTATGGTGGATAGGTTCGCTTTGACCCCTCAAAGTTCCTATTCTTTCCGGTGGAGGACATCGCCGACCCATGACTCTCCCGGTATCCGCCAGACGTCGCCAATTGCTCGCCGCCCGCCCCACGCGCCAGAGTGTTCCCTGGATCGTTTTAGCTGGCTCGTTGTTGTTGAGCCGGTGCGGAATATCACGCCATGGGCAGGCTGCCATGTCACGGAACGTGCGCACGCCGATAAAAAACGCATCATGCGGCGCTTTGTGCATTGGCACCGGCTTTGTGACGATACTAACCAAGCGGGCGCCGTTTCCCGCGTTTTGATGTATCGCCGCGCCGCTCAATCCACGTTCCTCGTCCTCCTGCTCGGGGCGCTCTCCGGCGGGGTTTACCTGTTCCACGCGCACAATTCGACCGAGCAATCCCTCCGCCGCGATCTTAAGGCCGAGCAGCAGCGCAGCGAGCAACTCAAACGCGTTGTGCAGCGGCTGACCACCGAGCGGCGCGTGGCGGATATTGTCGTCACCAGCCAATCCGAATCCGCCGGCATTCTGTACACCGGCCTGCTATTCCGGGAATACGCGCGGGACGGTTCGCAGCTTCCCGACAAACGGTTCACCATCGAAGGCAAGCTCGCCCACATTGATGCGATGGTGATCAAATTCGACGGCAAGTTCGTCGAGGACAACGATCCGCTGCGCGGCCACAGCATCGCGCTGTTCACTCGCCTGTATGGCGAGAAGCAAAGCCCCGCCGATGCGTTCGCGATTGATGAACCGGGCAAGGTGCCGGAGATTTATCGCGGCGCCGGCGAGCAGGTCACACAATTCGAGCAGGGGCTGTGGGCGAATTTCTGGAAACTGGCGGATGATCCGGCATACCGCAAATCAATGGGCGTCCGCGTCGCCCAGGGCGAAGGCGTGTGGCGCGGCTTCGAGCCCGGCTGGCTCTACACCCTCACCCTCGAATCCAACGGCGGCGTAAATATCACCCCCGAAAAGATCAAAGGCATCTTCCAGGAAGCCATGAAGCAACGCCCCGCCACAACGCACGCGGACCATCCGACGACGCAAGCCAAGTGATCGGTGGCAGGACCGTAGAGTCGGTTCCTCCGAGCAACGATGTCGTATCACGCTACGCCGTGAACTATGCCGCGATGGAAGTACCATGAAACTCCTGTGCCAGCTTGATTTCCGACTTGCTCGCCGTCGTGATTTTTGGCGAGCCCGGCGGCGCGGTCGTCTTGATCCGCGGCCAGTTGCGCGCGCGTTTGGAGCCGGTTCGCGTGTAGGTGTCCTTGACTGCATTGGCCAATCGTGTCGGAAGATCGCCACAATCGACGGCGCGGGCGGCGGCGGCACGACGCACCGCCCGCAGGGCCAAGGCCACGCTGAAACTCAAGGGGTCTTTGCCGATGGCCAAGGTGGGCCGCCACCTTCCAGTGCAGTTTGTCGTTGCGGCGCAGGGCCTTGATGTATCCCTGGTAGGTGTTCCCCTTGCCGCGTCGGGGCAACAGATGATCCAGCGACAATCCCGCCTTCTCGAAGCGTTCGGCCAGCGTCGGGGAGGGATCCCAACTTATCAGCAGCGAGCAGATGCACAGCAGCGCCGGCGTCCACAGCAGCTTGTGGCCACAACGCCCGATCCGCTTGCCGGTCGCCATCAGATTGCCC
>DASRLH010000311.1:0-6218 GCA_035648595.1 Tepidisphaeraceae bacterium | reverse complement strand
GGCGGGGTCCATATTCCTGATTCGTGTCAGTTGCCAACGTCTGATCAAAACCGCCCGCGCGGCCGCGCCGTTCGTGGACGCATCCGCGACCCAGGCGCCCGACACCGGCTTCGCTTTCCTGACCCGCGCGCTTACCGAAGTACTGGAGGCCGCCGCACGGTCGGCGGGGCAGGCAAATCTGCGCGCCCGCGAGATGGAGATTCGCCTCAAGATCGCCATGGCGGAGCGCGAGCATGCACAGGCCATCATTCACAGCATCTCCGATGCGGTGCTGGTGACCGATCCCTTCGATGATCTGGTGCTGGCCAATGAGTCGGCGGCAAGGACCTTTGATTTCAATCTGGCCGACGCGCCGCGCCGCCCGCTTGAGCAGGTATTGCACGACCCCAAGATGATCGCCCTCATCCGCGAAGTGCGACTGGGCCACGGCCAAGGCACCCGGCGGATTGTCGAGCATGAAGTCCGCGCCGGCGAAACCAGCCGGTTGTTCAAGGTGACGCTCTCGAGTGTTTCAGGCGCGGCGGCGCCGGCGGGCGTGATCGCGGTGCTGCACGATGTCACGCGCGAACGCGAAGTTTCCGAGATGAAGAACGACTTCGTCTCGATGGTCAGCCACGAATTGCGCACCCCGCTGGCCAGCATTCACGCCTATGTCGAGATGCTCATCGACCGCGAAGCCGACGACGAGAAAACACGCGGCGAGTTTTATGAGGTCATCCAAAACGAAGCGAATCGCCTGAGCCGGCTCATTGATAATATTCTCAATATCTCCCGCATTGAATCGGGATTGGTGCGCGTCAACAAGCAGCCGCTGAGCCTGACGGTGGTGCTCAAGGATGCCATGGAAGTGATCGCGCCCCAGGCTCGCCAGAAGCAGATTTCCATCAGCGAAGACCTTACGCCGGTGCTTTATCAGACGATGGCCGACCGCGACATGCTCTACCAGGCGGCGCTCAATCTTCTGAGCAACGCGGTGAAGTACACGCAGCCCGGCGGATCGATTGCCGTATCGGTCGCGCCCGATAACGACGGAAAGAAAATACTTGTCCGCATTTGCGATACAGGCGTTGGGATTCCACCCAAGGACCTGCCCTTCGTGTTCGATAAGTTCTTCAGGGCCGAGTCCAACAGCCGCATGGCGACCGGATCGGGCCTGGGTCTCTCGCTGGTGAAGCACATTGTCGAGATCGTGCACCAGGGCCGCATGCTCGTCGAGAGTCAATTGGGCAAGGGAAGCTGTTTCGGATTTGAACTGGAGCTCTGTGAGTAGTGAGTAGTGAGTAGTGAGTAGTGGGTTGTTGGTGGTTGGTTGTGAGCTGGACTCGCAACTTTCCACCCACAACCAACAACAATCAACCAACATCGAGTATGACAATGACCGCAAAAACCATCCTCGTCGCCGACGACGAATCCCATATTCTCAGCGTGGTTTCGCTCAAGCTGCGAAACGCCGGGTTTCGCGTGCTGACGGCGGCCGATGGGCAGGAGGCGTTGGACCTGGCGCGGCAGGAGAGGCCCGACTTGTTGATCACCGACTATCACATGCCGTTGCTGTCGGGCATCGAATTATGCCGCCGGCTCCGCCAGGAGTGCGCGTTCATTCCCACCATCATGCTGACCGCGCGCGGCTACAACCTCGACCCAACCGACACCGCCGAAAGCGGCATCCTGCTCATGATCAGCAAACCGTTCAGCCCGCGCCATCTTTTGGCGACAGTGCAGGAGATCCTCGCGCGGCAAGTTGCCGCCGCGTAAAGGCGACCGCATTGGCCGGTCCGTGGAAATGTGTTTTTGTGAACCGAAATGACGTTGCAAGTGGAAAATATTCTGGCCGAGTTGTCTGATCGGCCCGCCGCGTTGCCGGCGGCGGTGCTCGAGGCGCTTGCCGCGCGCTTCCGGCCCGCGGGTCTGTTTCTACTTGCGCTCTTCCCCGACGGCAAGCTCGCCTGGCACGACCGCGCCGCAGGTGCATTCTTCCTTCGCTATGTCTTTCCCCTGGTTCAGAATTCCGAATTGAGCAACCGGGCCGGCGACGGCGCCCAACCGCCGCGACCCTCCGCCGGTATCGCGATCGACCGCTCGATTCCCGGCGTGTTGTTGGCGGTGCTGCCGCATGTCGAAAAGCGGCAAAACCTTGGCTTCCTTGTCGTGGCCGCGCGCGAAGAGGCGTTTGCTCTAAGCGAGGATGCGCTGCGCTTCGCCGGACGACTGGGCCTCGACGGCGCGTGGCTCGATCATCAAGCCGGCGATGTTCCCGGCTTTATTGAGACGGCTTTACAAACGCAGGCGCGATTGGTTTCCGGTTGTCTGAAGGATCAGCTTCGCCTGGCCGGCCTCGAACACGAGCTGGACAGCGTCTCCGAGCAGCTGGCCTCAACCTACGAAGAGCTGAGCCTGATCTACCAGGTCAGCGGCGGGATGAAGGTCAACCGCAGTTCGGAGGATTTCTTCAAGCAAACCTGCCTGGACGTTCTGCCCGTCATGGGGGTGCGCGCCGTTGGCGTTGCGCTGGGCCCCGAGGCGCACAGCCCGGGTGCCGTGTTGTTCGGGCAGATGGAGCTGCCCGCCGGGATCATCGCGCGGCTTGGCGGTCAACTGCTCTCGATGCTTTCGGTGCGCAAGAGCGCGCTGCTCATCAACGATCTGGCGGCTAACCCGCAGTTCAAATGGCTCGGCGAGCACGCGCGCCATCTGCTGGCGGTCCCGCTGCAACGTTATGACAAGACACTCGGTTGTCTGTTCGCGCTGGACAAGGAGATCGGCGATTTTGATTCCGCCGACGCCAAGCTCCTCAATTCCATCGCCAACGAATCGGCGATCTACCTGGAGAATGCCAAGCTCTTCGAGGATGCGCACGGCCTGATGATGGGCCTGTTGCATAGCCTCACCAGCGCGGTTGACGCCAAGGACGCCTACACCTGCGGCCACAGCGAGCGCGTCGCGCTGCTCAGCCGGCACCTCTCGCAGGCGGCGGGCCTGGGCGATTACGAAGTCGAGCAGGTGTACATGGCCGGCCTGCTGCACGACGTCGGGAAAATCGGCGTGCCCGAGAGCGTGCTGCAAAAGACCGGCAAGCTTACGCCCGAAGAATTCGAGCTGATGAAAAAGCACCCGCGAATCGGCGCCCGCATTCTGCAGGATGTCCGGCAGGTGAAGCACTTGATCCCCGGCGTGCTGCATCATCACGAGCGTTTCGACGGCGCCGGCTATCCCGACGGCCTTGCCGGCGCGGCAATTCCGCTGATGGGCCGGATCATCTGCCTGGCCGACAGCTTTGATGCCATGACGTCCAATCGCACATACCGCAAGGCGTTGCCGCTGGAGGTTGCCCTCACCGAGATTCGCCGTTGCGCCGGCACGCATTTCGACCCCGAACTGGCCGAGGCGTTCCTGGGCACCAACGCCGATCGATATCGCGAACTGCTTCTGGACCATCAGCAAAAGTCCAGAAAACTTCTTGATTTCCCCGAGCCGCTTCGGGAACACGCACCCCTGTCGAACCGATAAACAGGATATGGCCGTTCACTGCGATGAATATCCCGGCGTCACCGTCATCACCGTTAACGGCGATTTATGCGCGCCCGAGGCCAACGCCGTCCGCGACACGCTCGCCCGCACCGGCGATCGCGGCACAATCGTTTTCGACCTGGAGCGATGCCGATTCCTCAGCAGCCAGGGCTTGGAAGCCCTGCTCCAGGCACATGGCCATTGCCAGGCCCATGGCGCACGCGCCTTGCTTGCCGGCCTGGACTCAAATTGCCGCAAAATCCTGGAAATCACTCGGCTAGATACCCGTTTCGAATGTCACGCCCACCTCGCCGAAGCCCTCAAAGTCACAACAAACAATCAATGACAACCCACAACCAACAACTGACCACTGACAACTGACCACTGACAACTGACTCCTCTCCATGTCCCTCCTCGCCCACCAACCTCTCGGCCAACTTCTCATCGGTCGCGGCTTTCTTCAGGCGCCGCAACTGGACAGCGCGCTCCAGGAGCAGCGCCGTTGCAACCACCAGAAGCTGCTCGGCGAAATCCTCATTGAAATGAGTTTTTGTTCCCAGACTCACGTGAGCGAAGCGCTGGCATGCGCGGAGGGCATTCCCTTCGCCGGCATTACGCCAAGACTGGCCGATCCGCGCGTCGTCTCGCTTCTGCCGCACGATTATTTGACGGCCAACGGCGTGCTGCCGCTGTTTCTGGTCGAGGACGTTTTGACGATCGCGGTGTCCGAGCCGGCCAACTTGTTCCTGCTGGAAGAGATCGAGCGCCGCACGGGCTATTCGCTACAGGTTGTGGCCGCCACCGCGCATGACATCCGCGCCACGCTGGAGGCCTATCTTCCCGAGGAGCAGGTTTTCGTGGTCGATGACATCGGCCCGGAAGGGGCAGGCCAATCATTTACTTTGCTCGACCGGCCCCCGCGATCCGATCCGAAGATCGCCGCGCCCGATCAGCCCGCGATTTTGAAGCTGATCGAGTACAGCATTCGTCACGCCCTGGCCGAGGGCGCGAGCGAGATTCATTTTGAGCCCAGCGAGTCCGGCCTGCGCATCCGCTTTCGCATCGACGGCCGGCTGTGCGAAAAGCTCCGCCCGCCGCGCCGGCTTCATGCCGGGCTGCTGACGCATGTGAAGGAAATGACGGGTCTGGATTCCGCCCAGTGCGCCCTCCCGCAGGATGGCCGCATGCGCCTTCGCGCCGCGGGTCGCACGCTCACCGTTCATGCCAGCACCATTCCCGCCCACTTTGGGGAGAACCTGGTCCTGCGCATCGGGGCCGATGACGCGGGCCCTCTCAAGCTCGAAAAACTTGGCTTCGGTTATGAGATGCTCAAGCACTGGCGAAAGCTGATCGCTCAGCGCGCCGGCCTTATTCTCATCACCGGGCCATCGGGCAGCGGGCGCCGCGCCACGCTCTATTCGGCGCTTCAGGAGCGAAACGGACCCGACTCCAATCTTTGCGCCATCGAAGACGCTATCGAGCATCCCTTGCCGGGAGTCAATCAATTCCCCATCGACGAACCAGCCGGCTTTGGCTTTCCCGCCGCCCTGCGTGCCGTGCTTCGACAGGAACCGGATGTACTGATGGTCAGCGACATCCCCGATGTGCAGACGGGCCGGCTATGCGCCCAGGCGGCATTGAGCGGCAAGCTAGTTCTTGCCGCCATGCACTCTGCTGACACGCTCGCGGCCCTTGGCCGACTGATGCATCTTGGCGTGGAGCCGCATCTTCTTGGCGCCACGGTGACCGGCGTGCTGGGCCTGCGCCTGGCCCGGCGGCTCTGCCCGCACTGCCGCGAGGGCTACGAGCCGGGCAGCGCAGAGCGCCGGCAACTCGACCGCCATGCCGCCAACATCACCACGCTCTTCCGCGCCCGCGGCTGCGAGCGCTGCCGAAACACCGGCTTCGCCGGCCGCGTCGGCATCCAGGAGTTGCTCATCCCTGACGCCAACTTCGCCGACCGCCTGGGCCAGGGTGCCGCGATGTCCGACCTTCGCCCCCTTGCCCAGGCCGCCGGCCTCAAATCCCTCCGCTCCGATGGCCTGGAGAAAGTCCGCGCCGGCCTCACCACCCTCGACGAAATCTTCCGCATCACCACTTGATTCGCTTTCCCCGGCGCCCGTGCCACCTAGTCCGGCGCGATCTCGCATATCCAGTCGCCATCCAGTGGGATTTGGAGGACGAATCCCGTAACGTATCACGGGCGTCTCGCCCGTGCCGATGGCTAAGTTGTCGACGAATCGCAGTATGGAAAATGCCAGGAAGCGTACGGCGGTGGCGCACAGATTATGTAAAGCGTCAAGCCCGCCTGGCGGCTGAATTACACAAGCGTGCAACAGTGGCAGAAGAAATTAACCTCCAGTCAAAGATTGACGAATGGCGCGAGCAGCTTCTGGATCTATCCAAACGAAACCGGCTGATTAGCTGCAAAGTGGGAAAGGCCGGCGCGATCGAATTGGAACATCCGGAGTTCGCGCAGCTCTGGGATCATCTGGCCATCAACCCCGGAACATTCACGTTTCCCCGCAAATCCGACCTTCTGGGACTTAAGCGCCAGGAAGGTGCGGTCTCGGCCAAAGCCGCCGCGACGGCCGTCTATTCCAGCCCGCCACCCTGTGCTTCGGCCGCGCCGCTCCCCACTTTCTCTGCGCCCGTCGCCACTTGCGCCGCATTGTTCCCCACTGCCCCCGCCTTGTTCCCAACCTCTCCCG
>DASRLH010000310.1:0-5632 GCA_035648595.1 Tepidisphaeraceae bacterium | reverse complement strand
GGTCACTCCGCGTTGATGCTGCGCGCTGTTCGCCCCAATTCCAGCCGCTCCCGCCCGCTCTCCCGCCCTTACCCACACCTGTCAGCCCCGATACAGTTCCACAACAATAAAAGCAACCGGCGAGCCGAACGGTATTAACATTTTGGAGCGTGGCGCGGGCAGGATTATGCGCCGGACGCAGATAAGGTGACAGACGTAAATAAGAGTTGCACAGATCATCCAAGATGATGAATGCTCCTGCAGGGGTGGAATTGGGTTCGCGAATACCGTACAATATCCAAACAAAGCGGGTCAAGAAATCGGGAGGCCAGGACCGATAACCAAGTATGTGGAGTTGAAACCCGATGGCCCGATTGCGAGGTGCAGGGATGGACAAGTTAATGGAGATGACGGAGAGTGTTTCGCAAGGCGGGGAGGAAGTTGGGAGCGGACGAAAGATGAATGAATCGACCAGTTCCGTGACGCAACCCGGCGGGATGAAAGCGCCGATCATGAAAACGCTAACGGCGGCGACTCCCCCGCGCCGGCGGGAAACCGCCGAGACGATGGCGACCAAGCAGAAGGACATCGCCGTCAGCGAGTTCTTCGCCAAAAACCGGCATCTGCTCGGATTTGACAACCCGCGCAAGGCCCTTCTCACGACCGTGAAGGAGGCAGTGGATAACTCGCTGGACGCCTGCGAGGAGGCGGGGATTTTGCCCAATGTTTCGGTGGTGATCGAGGATCTTCAGCCCGATCGGGCCGCCAGCGCAAAGCAGTCGCGGTATCGCGTTACCGTCATCGACAATGGGCCGGGAATCGTGCGCAAGCAGGTGGAGAATGTGTTTGGGCGGCTGCTGTTTGGCAGCAAGTTTCATCGGCTGAAAATGAGTCGGGGGCAGCAGGGCATCGGCATCAGCGCGGCGGGGATGTACGGGCTGATCACCACCGGTAAGCCGATGGTCATCCACACCCGCCCCAATGGCAAAAAGCCGGCACATCACATCGAATTGGCGATGAACACCAAGACCAACCGTGCCGAGGTGACGGTGGACGATGAGACCGAGGATTTTCCGCCGCAGCGGTTTAAGAGCATTAACGCCGGCACGCGCGATCCGGGGTTTATCAATCCCGAAGACTACATGACCGGCACCAGCGTTAGCATCGAGTTGGAGGGCCGGTATCAGAAGGGGCGGGGAAGCGTTGATGAGTTTCTGGAATTGACGGCCATCGCCAATCCGCATGCGCGGATCACGTTTGTGCGGCCCACGCGGGAGAGCGCCGAGGAGCAGGATGATCTGCCGTTGGGAAATGCGTCGAAGGATGCCACGCCGGCCCAGGAACTGAGCCAAGAGGCGGCGCATGCGGCGGCGGCGGAATCCGCGCCGGCGGGGGTCGATCCGACGATCACCACCATCGAGAAGGCCGGCGTCATCTTCTTCCCACGCGGCACCGACCAGTTGCCGCCGGAAACGCACGAAATTCAGCCGCATCCCAAGGGAATTGAACTTGGCATTTTGTTGCAGATGCTCAAGGACTACGAGGCGGCCAACAAGACCGGGACGCTCTACAACTTTCTGCAGGAGCAGTTCAGCCGAATCAGCCCGTCCAAGGCGTCGGAATTTTGCAAGCTGATTGGAGTTCACACTCGCACCAAGTGCAGCGATCTGTCGCCGGGGGAAGCCGAGAAGCTATTCAAGGAATTCGAGGCCGCGCGGCTGCCCGCCCCGCCGACCGATTGCCTGGCGCCCATCGGCATTCGCCAGTTGCAGGCGGGATTGCTCAAGGGAGTGAAGGCCGAGTTCTACACCGCCGAGACGCGCGAGCCGGCGGTCTACCGCGGCAGGCCGTTCCAGATCGAGGCGGCCATCGCGTTCGGCGGCGAGTTGCCGGCGGATCAATCCGCCCGCGTGATCCGCTTCGCCAACCGGGTGCCGTTGTTGTTTCAGCAGTCGGCGTGTTCGAGCTTCAAGGGATGCACGGAGACGAGTTGGCGCAACTACAATTTGAGCCAGCCGCGCGGTGCGCTGCCGGTGGGGCCGCTGGTGATCATGATTCATCTGGCCAGCGTGTGGGTGCCGTTCACCAGCGAATCGAAGGAGGCGATTGCCGACTACGATGAGATCCGCAAGGAAATGAAACTGGCGTTGATGGTCTGCGGTCGCAAGCTAGGGACATACCTGCGCAAGCGCCAAAAAATGCAGCGCGAATCGGCCCGGCGGGATGTTTTCGAGCGCTATATCGGGGAGATCAGCAAGGCGATCAACGCGATCAACGGCACCGACGCGGTGAAGTTATACGAGGTGCTGCTCGCCGAGGCCCGCAAGCGGACGGCCATCGCCGATGCCGAATTGGATGAAGAAGGCCGGATGGTGAAGAAGGATGAGCATGAGGACTTGAAGAACGATGAAACGGTGGTGCTGGTGGAAAGCCGGGCGGCGCATTTGAAGGAGGATGAGGCGGGGGCGGCAGATAGTGCATCGGCCGACTCTGTTCCATCCGCCGACGACGATATAATTAAACTGCCATCAAGGCCGTCGAAAGCGAAGCGGGCGGCGCCTCGCGATGGTGAACTGTTTTAAGACCGGCGGTATGTCATGAAAATCAAAGTAGTCGTTCACGAGGCCGAAGAAGGTGGATTTTGGGCGGAAGTGCCCTCGATTCCGGGTTGCGCGACACAGGGCGAGAGTTTCGAGGAGTTGCTTCAGAATCTGTATGAGGCGATCGAAGGCTGCCTGAGCGTTGACCGTGATGTAGAGATGAAAAACACCCGCCGAAAGCTTGCGGAGTTGGAGGCATTGATTCAGAAGAAGCAGAGTTCGGCGACGCGCGGACCCGCGTACGAACTGTCTCTGGAATCGATGCAGTCGATGGCGCGAAAATTGTCGGCAGAGATAGCGGAATACCAGCGGGCGCACCAACCCGCGTAAACACCACCCGGATTTGTTGCGGCCGTGGAGCGCGTACTCGCGGCTCCCCCATTGCCGGATGTACCTATAGAACCGTGGGAGCAGCGTATGGCCAAACAACGCAAAACCGACAGCATGTCCGCCGCCGAGGCGGATCGCATCAACAAGCGCATTCAGGAGCGCGACAAGGCGACGCTCAATAAGATCGTGACGCTTGCCGACGACGTGGCGGGCCGGGCGTTCAAGGGCAAGGACATTGCCGTCGCCATTCCCGCGCGCACGCGGTCCAACACGCTCTGGAATAAAAAGCGCGGCATTCTTCAGATGGGCGACGCCAAGTCCAGCCGCGAGCTGTTCAACCTCGGGCAGGCCAAGCAGTTCATGCAGACCATGCTCCACGGGAGCACGATCAAGGAACTGATCGAGGCGGAGAAAACGTCGAGCCTGCGAGGCGTGTTCTACAAGGCCAAGCACACCATCGACGGCACAAAGGAAAACACCTTTGAGGACCAGGATGAATCCGATCCGATTCTGGAGGATTTGGAGGTCGCCCTGGGTTCGTTGCGGGAGGAATTGCATATCTTCGCCGAGAACCGCGGGGCGATGGTCGGCAATCTCACGGTCGTGGACAAGGGCGACGAAATTGATTGCCGGCGAATGGGCTCCGGCGGATACGCGATCCCGTCGATCGTCGAGCCGGACATCATTCAGTTCAAGAAATGCGAGGCCGATTTCGTGCTGCATGTTGAAAAGGGCACGGTCTGGAACCGGTTCAACGAAGACCGCTTTTGGGAAAGCAACAATTGCATCCTGACGCATGGCGCCGGCCAACCCCCGCGCGGCTGCCGACGTCTCCTGCAACGCTTCAGCGAGGAGCTGAAGCTACCCATCATCTGCCTGCTGGATTGCGATCCCTGGGGGCATTACATCTATTCGGTCATCAAGCAAGGCTCGATCTCGCTGGCGTTCGAGTCATCGCGCCTCGCGATCCCCCAGGCAAAATTCCTTGGCATCCGCGCCAAGGACTACGAAGCGTGCGGCCTGAGCGACGCGGTGAAAATCGACCTGAAAGACAACGACATCAAACGTGCCGACGAAATCGCCAAATATCCCTGGTTCAAGGACCACAAGGGCTGGCAAAAGGAAATCGCCAAGATGGTGAGCAACGGCTTCAAAATGGAAGTCGAATCGCTCATCACCAAGGACATCAGCTACGTCACCGAGGAATATGTGCCCGAGAGATTGAAGAAGAAGGACTGGCTGGATTGAGCCGGACAACTTCGGCACCAATAGGATAACCTGGCGCATTCGACCCAACGGGCCGGCTGCCGCTTCTGAGCCGGCGCCGCAATGGCTTGAAGAGCCGCGCCAGGGCTGGAAGCGGGTCGGATGTCCACAAGTACTGAAATGTCTGGCGATGCAGGATGCTTTTGATCCAGCCGGCAAGCGTGAGATCGCCCGCTGCCCGTAGTTCGCCAAACGACCAGTAGTCGCGCACCGGATCCCACAGCCTCATGCCCGTCTTGAAATGGTGCGGCGGGGGTGCGGGCCGGCCAATGATCCGGTTGTAAACAAACGCCGCCAGGTTCACTCCGCTGGCGGATACAAGGCCGTTGGAAGCGGTGAAGCGGGCGTTGCATTCGATCAGCTTGTATTGCCCATCGCGCGGGTCGTGTTTGAACTCGACATTCGCCAGACCGCGCAGGCCGACGTGGCGGAACAAGCGGTTGGCCGGCTCGATCAACTCCGGGATTGCATCGGTGATGTGATAGCATGCCGCCCCCATGCCGACCGGATATCGGCGGATGATGCGCTTGGTGAAATGGAACAACGGCGTGCTCTTCTCGTCAAGGTATGTATAGTAGCTGCACAGCCGCTCGTCGCCGCCGGGCACCCATTCCATCAACAGGACGTCCATGCCGGCCGCGCTCGCGGTGTCATAGGCGTCCAGAAGCGCGGTGAAATCCGCTGCGATCACATGCTTGCGCCCGAATCGCGCCTCGAATAAGTGCGAAAGGCGCGGCTTGATCATCAACGGAAACACGAGCCGGTCTTTCAGTTCCAAAACCTGTTGCCGAGTCCCGGCTTCCCAGAATCCCGGCGCGGCCACGCCGGCCGCTGCCGCCTGTTTGTACGTTGTCAGCTTGTCCAGCACCGCGATCTGTGCGGCGAGGTTTGATTCATCAAGCAAATAACGCGACGCCAGCTCATAGCGATGCTCGGCCAGCACGCGAAGCCCGGCGTCGCTGCACGCCAGCACCGCCGCGCCATGCAGAAAATCGGAGGAATCGCCCAGAAGAAACCGCGCCCAGGATTCCTCATCGGATGTCGCCGGCGACGGATCAACCCATCGGCAATACCGGCACCGCCGCACGCATGAATCGGCATCCCCCACCGCATAAACCTTCACGCCCATCCGCCCCAGATCGCGGGCCACGGAAAGTGCGTTGGCTTCGCCGCCCAAGAGCACAACCGACGGAAGATCAGCGCCGCTTTTGGATCGGACGGGCGCCGCACCGACTGAGCCCGCGCCGACATCCCTGGACGGGCCGGATGAAAACGCCGCCTCTCGTTCGTCAAATTTCTGTAGTTCGGTCGGATCGCTTCTCCCTCTCCCGGTACTCCGGGGGAGTCGGCTATAGAAATAAAAGCGAGGATGCCTCAAATGAGCGGATTAAGTGGTGGCCTGGTGGCCGCCGGTTACCGCATGTGGGAGGTCATCCTCGTGAATAGAAGCAAAGCGT
>DASRLH010000309.1:0-7329 GCA_035648595.1 Tepidisphaeraceae bacterium | reverse complement strand
TGAACAAGCTCAAACGCTGGCAACCCAAGAAACCAAATGGAAAGAATCTCAACGTCGGCATTCGACTCAAGCAGCAAATGTGCGGATGGAGCCGGGAAAGCCTGATTCAGGCCCTATCGGCCTAAATGCGATAGCCCTGGGCCCGACGCGGAGGCGGACGGCGAACTTTCGCGGTCGCCGCGCCAGCGAGTAGACTGGCGACTCCAGGCGTTCATGCTCAAACACATGATGAAGGTGATCGAGAGCGAGCGGGCGGAGAAAGAGCCAAGAGATGAGGGATAATGAGAAACCCATCCAAATGCAGAAAAAAGATGCGCCAACGACCGGCTCCCATCCCGATTCGACGTCCGCGCGCATCCGCGATGTTGCGCATCTTGAAGAATTGCTGAGCGAACCCACGCCCGGCGTGATCGATACAGTTGCGCGCACTCAGGGTGATTTCATCGTGCTTGGCGTCGGCGGGAAGATGGGGCCGACATTGGCGCGAATGCTGGTCCGCGCGTGCGCGGCGGCGGGGGCGCGGCGGCGCGTGATCGGGGTTTCGCGGTTTGGCGCCGGCGGCCTTGCCGCCCAACTTGCATCGCACGGCGTCGAAACAATCTCCTGCGATCTGCTCGATCCGATCGCGCTGGCAAGGCTGCCGGATGTGCCCAACGTCATCTTCATGGCGGGCATGAAATTCGGAAGCGCCGGCCAGCAGGCCCGTACCTGGGCGATGAACACGTATCTGCCGGGGATGGTGGCGGAGAAATATTGCCGCAGCCGGATCGTCGCGTTTTCGACGGGCAATGTATATCCCATGATGCCGGTTCAAAACGGCGGGTGCACCGAGGCACACGAGCCGGGGCCCGTCGGCGAATACGCCATGAGCTGCCTGGGGCGCGAGCGCATCTTTGAGCACTTTTGCCGAACATTGGGGATTCCGATGGTGCTGCTTCGGCTCAACTACGCGGTGGAGATGCGGTATGGCGTGCTGGTGGATTTGGCGCAGCGCGTTGCCGCCGATCAACCGGTGGACCTGACCATGGGGAATGTAAATGCGATCTGGCAAGGCGATGCCAATGCCATCGCGATACAGACGTTGGATCGCGCCGCGTCGCCGCCGTTCGTGCTGAATCTGACGGGGCCGCAAACGCTGAGTGTTCGCGCGGTTTGCGAGGAGTTGGGCCAACTGATGGGACGACAGCCGCGTTTTATTGGAAGCGAGGCGGAAGGCGCACTGTTGAGCAACGCGGGGCTTTACCGGCGGTTGTTCGGCGAGCCGCGCGTGGGGCCGGCGCAGTTGCTAAAGTGGACCGCCAACTGGGTCATGCGCGGCGGCGAATCATTGGGTAAGCCGACGCATTTCGAGACGCGCGATGGGAAGTTTTAGATGGAACCAATAGTCAAAGTAACCCCCGACCCCGGGGCTCTGGTTTTGGAAGCCGCCGACCGGATCGTCGCGCTGGCGTCCGAGGCCATTTCCCAGCGCGGCGTGTTTTTCATCGCGCTTTCCGGCGGACAAACGCCGAAGGCGCTTTATGAGCTTCTGGGGGCCCAGCCCTTCCGGTCGCGGATTGAATGGGACAAGCTGGATATCTTTTTTGGCGATGAGCGTTGTGTGCCGCCGGATTCGCCGGAGAGCAATTATCACATGGCCGCCAGTGCACTGTTCTCGAAAGTGCCGATCGCTCCCGATCGCATTCACCGCATGCGCGGGGAAATCGATCCCGAAGCGGCGGCCCGCGAATATGGCGAATTGCTGAAACGGAAGTTCGGGGATCAGGGGATCGACTTGGTGCTTCTGGGCATGGGCCCCGACGGCCATACCGCCTCTCTTTTCCCCGGCACCGCCGCCTTGCGCGAGCAGCGGCATCGGTGCGTGGCAAATTTTGTCGGGAAGTTGAATGCGTGGCGCGTGACGATGACAGCCCCGTTCATTAACCGCGCGGGGCAGGTGATGATACTCGTCAGCGGGGAGGAGAAGTCGCAGCGTCTGCGGGAAGTGCTAGAAGGCCCGCGCGAGCCGGATCGGCTTCCCATTCAGATGATTCAGCCGGCGAGCGGAAAGCTCACCTGGCTTATCGACACAGCGGCGGCGGGGATGCATGCCGGGGAGTAGGCGTACTTGCAACAGGAAACACAACCCATTTCACGCGGGGATGGACCCTTCACCGCCTTCTCTTGCTCCCGAAACGAATTTGCGCAAAGTCGCAAAGACGCAGAGTCGCAAAGACGTTCAGAGCGGGCAAGCCGGCAACCCAAAGAAAGAGGGAAACCACGAATGGACACGAATGCACACGAATGAAGACAAAGTATTCGTGCCCACTCGTACTCATTCGTGGCAGTTCTCTCCGTCGATCTTACAAATATTCAGGCAGCCTCGACAACATTTCGCGGAAAATCTTTAAAGGCAAGCTTGGACGTTCCAGAACAAACAAATAAACATCGCAAACTCGAATCCTGGCTTTGGCAACCAGGTACGAACTGATTGCGAACTACACCCCACCCGACTTTATTCTTTGCGGCTCGGCGTCTTTGCGTCTTTGCGCAAATCTTGTTGGCGCGGACGAAAATGCGCTGAACGCTTAATTGTGCCATAATCTGGGGCTGGCGCGCCCCTTGCATGACCGTCACTCCGCGACAACGGGCTGTCGCGGTTTAGCCGTTCAGGAAGAACATGGGAAACTGAGTCGCGCGGCAGATGTCGCGCGCAAGCAAATCCGACGGAGCATTGAGGAAATTTTGACACCGGAGGTGTCGCGGTCACGGATGGCAGGACCGGCCGATGCTACAGAGTAATGCCATTCCCGCCGCTCGTGCGCCCCGCGCGCAGCCGATGCCCCGAACCATCGCGCCGATGCTGGCGTTGCTCGCGTCACATCTCCCGGATGATCAGGAAAACTGGGCGTTCGAGCATAAATGGGATGGGGTGCGGGCTCTGTGCTTCTGGGACGGCTCAACGTTGAGTCTGCACAGCCGCAATCAACTTGACATCACCAGCAACTACCCGGAACTGCGCGAACTGGGCGCGGCGTTGGGCAAAAAGCGCGTCATTCTTGATGGCGAGATTATCGCGCCCGATCTGGTGACCGGACTGCCGGATTTCTCCCGGCTCTCGCATCGAATGCACGTCGCGGCGCCGACCGATCGTCTGCGCGAACGGGTGCCGATCTGTTACATGCTCTTCGATGTGTTGTACCGAAATGGCCGCTCGACGATGCAGTTGCCGTACGAGCGGCGGCGGGAGCTTCTGGAAGAGTTGACGCTGCGCGGGCCCTGTTGGTCGGTGACGTCGAGCGTTGTCGGCGAGGGTGAAGCGATGCTGGCCGCGGCGCGAAACGCGCGGATGGAGGGGATCGTCGCCAAGCGGCTGGATAGTTTGTATGAGCCGGGCCGGCGCTCGCCGGCGTGGAAAAAGCTGAAGGTCATCTTTGGGCAGGAATTTGTGATCGGCGGCTGGGCGCCAGAGGCGGGGGGGCGCGACGGGCGGATTGGTTCATTGCTCGTGGGCTACTACGACTGTCCGGCGCGGGGGCGCAAAGCGGCCTTTCGATATGCCGGCACATTGGGCAGCGGGTATAGCGATTCCACGCATGCCCAGCTTGTGCCGTTGCTGGAAAAGCTGGCGCGGGCGGACAGTCCGTTTGCCGACAAGGTGCCGAGCAAGGCCGGCATGCGATTCGTGAAGCCTGTTCTTGTCGCGGAGACACAGTATCGCCGTTGGCCTGCGACTGGCACGTTGCAGCAGGCGTCGTTCAAGGGACTGCGCGATGACAAGAAGGCACGGGAGGTGGTGAAGGAAACGGAACCATGTCGAGCGTGACACCGGCGAGACGCCTCGTGTCACAAAATTGCCGTCAGATTGTGACGGCCTTGCACCATTGCGATTTGAAGTCACCCGCCACGGACGGCGCACAACAAGGACAGGTGCGTCAGATGGCTGAAGAAACCAAAAGTTCGTCACGTCCCATTTGGACCGGCGCCATCAGCTTCGGGCTGGTGAGCATTCCCGTGCGGCTTTACACGGCGGTGCGCGAGAAGCGGCTGCATTTCCGAACGCTGCACGATCAGGATAAAATCCCCCTCAAGCAAAAAATGGTCTGCCCGGCACATCCGAACAAAGAAGTGCATTCCGAGCACACCGTGAAGGGATTTGAGATCGAGAAAGATCGGTTTGTCGTGGTTCGCCAGGAGGAGTTGGAGGCTGCCGCGCCCAAGGGCGGGAAGGCCATCGAGATTCAGGATTTCGTGGAGCTGGGGCAGATCGATCCACTTTATTTTGACAAGCCGTACCATGTCGTGCCCAAGCCCGAAGGGGCCAAGCCGTACAAACTGTTGCTGGAGGTGATGGAGCAGACGCAGCGCGTGGCGATCGCCAAGGTCGTGATGTGGGGCAAGGAAAACCTGGCGGCCCTGCGGCCGCTCGAAGGCGGGATGGTGCTGGAGACAATGCACTTTGGCGATGAAGTCGTTGCCGCCAAGAGCGTGCCGGGCCGGCAGGTGATGGGGAAGGTGGATAGCCGCGAGCTGAAGATGGCGACGAGCCTTGTCGATTCTCTGACGACCACGTTCGATCCGGGCAAATACCACGATGATTATCGGGAAAAGGTTTTGAAGCTGATCCACGACAAAGCCGAGGGGCATGAGGTTGTGACGCGCCCGACCAGCGAAGAGGAGGCGCCGCGCGGCGGGCAGGATCTGGTGGCGGCGCTGGAGGCCAGCCTGGCGGCCGCCAAGGATAGTGCGCGCGGAAATGGGCGCGTCACCGAGGGTCGCGCCGCCGCCCGCAACGCCCGGCACGCCCACGCGCATCCGGGCACCCATAAGCGTAGGAGGTCGGCATGAGCGCGGCGAAAGCCAGGGCTGCCGCAAAGGTCACGACGGCTGCCGCAAAACGCACGGCCGTCGCCGGCAAGGCGCCAACCACTGGAGTTCCCCTTTCCAACCCCGATAAGGTGCTGTATCCCGCAGCCGGCTTCACCAAGACCGACGTGCGGAATTATTATCTTGGGATCGCCCCGGTGCTGCTGCCGCACATGGAGGGCCGGCCGCTCACGCTCAAGCGGTATCCCAATGGAGTGGATGGCCCGTTCTTCTACGAAAAGCGCTGTCCGTCTCATAAGCCCGATTGGGTAAAAACGACGGATGTCTGGAGCGAGCGAAACCAGGAGAACATCAACTATTGCGTGGCCAACGACGCCGCCACGCTGGCATGGCTGGCCAATCTGGCGTGTCTGGAAATCCACCCGCTTCTCTTCAAGGCCCGCAAGCCCGATCGCCCGACAAGCATGGTCTTCGACTTTGATCCCGGGGAGCCCGCCACGCTGTTGGATTGTTTGCGCCTGGGTCTGCGGATGCGGGAGGTGCTTTCGCACTTTGGTTTGGAATGTTTCCCCAAATCGTCGGGCGGCAAGGGCCTGCATCTGTGGGTGCCGTTGAATACGCCGGTGACGTTTGAGCAGACCAAGCAGTTTTCCCGCGCGGTCGCGCAACTTTTCGAGAAGCAGAATCCCGGGCAGGTCACGTCGAACATGCGCAAGGATCTCCGCCACGGAAAGATCTTCGTGGACTGGAGCCAGAACGACGAGCACAAGACAACCGTGTGCGCGTATTCACTGCGTGCCCGCTCGCAGCCCACCGTGTCCACGCCATTAACCTGGACGGAAGTAGAGGCGGCAGTAAAGGCGGAGGATCCGGCGCGGTTGGTTTTCACCGCCGATCAGGTATTGGCGAGGGTGAAAAAGAAGGGCGATCTGTTTGAGCCGGTGCTGAAGCTTAAGCAACGCCTGCCGAAGTTCACGGGTTGACCAACGCGCCGTCACTTTCGCGACGCCAAACATCATCTTCTCGTCTGTGCGCCGTTGCGGTAAAGGGCGTGGGCAATTCTCCGTGAGAGCGTTGGCGGACGGTGGGGCAGACATTCTTGTCTGCCGTGAATCGGTGAGTGGAGGACATTCTTGTCCTCCCGAACCGATTCGAATCCGCTCGGCGGGGCAGGAATGCCCCGCACTCGCGGATTCGGGCAGACAGGAATGTCTGCCCCACCAAAGCCTTTTGATGTCAACGGTTGCACTTCCCCGGAAATTCGCGCGTCCGCGGATAAAGAGGGTGAGCCGTTCGCTTGACGCCGCGCCGCTTGTGCCGCTATCCTCATTGACGAACCACCCGCGACGAAACCTCATTCGCGTCGCACGCATGCTCATCAAAATCGGCTACGAACTCGTCTTTGATATTCCCGCTCCGGTAGAGATTCTGCTGGCGCTTTACGCGCATCCGGAACAGGCGCATGTTCTGCAAAGGCCCGAACGGCTGATCGTCGAGCCGGCGATCACGGTGCGGGGATTCGTGGATCATTTTGGCAATCGCGTGGGGCGGATTCTGGCGCCGGCGGGGAAGCTGCGGCTGTATTACGACAACATCGCCCAGGATAGCGGCCGGCCCGAGCCGCGAATCGACGGGGCCCGGCTTCATCTGGTGGAGGAGTTGCCGGCCGAGTGTCTGCAATTCCTGCTGGCCAGCCGATATTGCGAGGTGGATCGCATGGTCGAGATGGCGTGGGATTTATTCGGCAAAACGCCGGCCACCTGTGAGCGCGTGCAGGCGGTGATGGACTGGGTGCACGGCCACGTCACCTTCGGCTATCCCTTCGCACGCCCGACGAAAACCGCGTGGGACGTGTGCGGCGAGAAGCAGGGCGTCTGCCGGGATTTTCAGCATTTGGCGATCACCGTGCTGCGGGCTCTGAACGTTCCCGCGCGGTATGCGACAGGATATCTGGGCGACATCGGCGTGCCGCCAGTGCCCTCGCCGATGGATTTCTCGGCGTGGTTCGAGGCTTATCTGGGCGGCCACTGGTACACACTGGATGCCCGGCACAATGAGCCGCGCATCGGCCGAATCCTACAGGCGCGCGGCCGCGACGCGGTCGATGTCGCCCTCACCACCAGCTTCGGGCCGGCACGGCTCGAGCAATTCAAGGTGTGGACGGAGGAAGTTAGTTGTTAGTTGTCAGTGGTCAGTTGTGGGTTGTGTAGCACTTCAGCCATCTGCTACCGTTTGTCATTTTCTTGGCAGTTGAGGAATGCTTTTTTGACTCACGGGCGTCTCGCCCGTGCAGGGTGCATTGAGAGTCGCAATATCGTGATTCCTCGACTTCCGCGCCATCCGCACGGGCGAGACGCCTCATCTTTCGTCACATTTTTTTGCGTCCGCCAGCGAGTATAACATATTGGTGGCATTATCGTTCGATTGATTCAAAGGAGTATTGGCATGGAAGCCAGAGCGAACAAGGTACGAAGGCGTTCGATCCGCAAGGCCCGCAAGCAGACGAGGGATCGCATCCGCCGG
>DASRLH010000308.1:0-13156 GCA_035648595.1 Tepidisphaeraceae bacterium | reverse complement strand
CCCGCGAGCCGGGAACCGAGGATTGAGCAGGCTCGAATGCCACGCGGGCAGCATGACACAAACCAACGGCTGGCGCAATGCAGATTATTGCTATTGTCACGCCAAGCAAAATCCCGGACGCCTGTGGCGAGACGCCCGTGCGAACAGCGCGGTAGTCGAGGAATCACAACATTTCCAATCTTAGAGCACCATGCACGGGCGGGACGCCCGTGATACGACAAACGTACCGGCGCGTTCCATGAAAGAAGTCCGAACACTATGCCCCTACTGCGGCGTGGGCTGCGGGATGCTCGCCGGGGGGGATGGCACGCGCATCAAGCGTATTCGCGGCGATCCGCATCATCCGGCAAACTTCGGCAAACTCTGCCCCAAAGGCGCGACCTTGGCCCAGACCGTCGATGTCCCCAACCGCCTGCGATACGCCATGCTGCGCGAACGGCGCGGCGAGCCGCTGCTGGCGGTTTCGCCGGGGCGGGCGGTGGCCGCCGCGGCCGATCGCCTCAATGACATCCTCCAGAAACATGGCCCGCAGGCCATCGGATTTTATCTGTCGGGGCAACTGACGACCGAGGCGCAGTATCTGTTCAACAAATTCGCCAAGGCATACCTGCGGACCAATCACGTCGATAGCAACAGCCGGCTGTGCATGAGCAACGCGGCAAGCGGAATGACGCTGTCCCTGGGCAGCGACGGGCCGCCAACGTGCTATGCCGATATTGAGTTGGCCGATGCCTTTTTCTTCATCGGCTCCAACGCGGCGGCGTGCCATCCGATCACCTTCGAGCGCGTGCAACGGCGGATCGAAAGGGGACGGGCCGAGTGCATCGTCGTTGATCCGCGCCGCACGGCCACCGCCCAGGCGGCATCGCTTCATCTGCCGATCCGCCCGGGGACCGACTTGGCGCTGCTCAACGGGCTGCTTTATCTGCTGCACCACTGGCGGAAACTGGACCAAGCGTTCATTGCCGCCAACACCGAGGGGTGGGCGGAGTTGGAGGCGATGTTGCCGGAATATCCGCCGGATCGCGTGGCGCGCATTTGCGGTATTCCCGCCTATCACCTGGTTCACGCGGCGCGCATCATTTCCGAATCGCGCCGGCTCATCACGTTCTGGACGATGGGCATCAACCAGAGCGTCACCGGCACCTACAGCACCAACGCGATCATCAACCTGCACCTCGCGACAGGCCAGATCGGACGGCCCGGCTGCGGCCCGTTCAGCCTGACCGGCCAGCCCAATGCCATGGGCGGGCGCGATGTCGGATACATGAGCCATCTGCTGCCCGGACAACGGCAGATTGCCAACCCGGAGCATCGCCATCAGATGGAACAACTCTGGGGCCTGCGGCCGCAAACGATTCATCCACACGCCGGGTACGATGCCGTGCGCATGTTCGACGCGCTGGAGCCGGGTGAACTCAAGGCGCTATGGATCGTCGGCACCAATCCCGCCGCCTCGATGCCCAATCTTGGGCATGTGCGGGCGGCGCTACGCAAGGCGGAATTGGTGATCGTGCAGGATGCGTATTACCCGACGGAGACCACCGGATTCGCCGATATTCTTTTCCCCGCCGCCGTCAATCTCGAGCAGGCCGGGACGTTCTGTAACAGCGAACGGCGTGTGTCGCTGATGGAAGAGGCGGTAAAGCCGCCGGGCGAAGCCAGGCCGGATTGGTGGTGGTGCAAGCAGGTGGCAAACGTCATGGGCTTCCAGACGGGGCTGGGCTTTAAGTCGGCGGAGGAAATCTTCGATGAGTTTGCCCGCGTGACCGCCGGCCGGCCCAATGACCAAAGCGCGCTGTCGCACGCATTTTTACGGCAGCGCGGCCCGCAGCAATGGCCGTTTCCGGCGCTGGGCCAGCCCTCGGCACGCCGATACGAGGACGGACACTTTCCCACACCCAGCGGCCGGGCGCGATTCTTCGCCCGCCCCTTTTCCGGGCCGCAAGAGATTCCCGACGAGCAGTTCCCCCTGCTGTTGACCACGGGCCGCGTGGCCAACCAATGGCACACGCGGACCAAGACCGGCTTGATCTCGATCCTCAATAAGCTCGACCCCGCGCCGTTCGTCCAGATTCACCCCGACGACGCGGCAGCCCTGGGACTGCGCGAGGGGCAGGAAGTTGAAGTCCAAAGCCGCCGGGGCAGCGCACACGGCCCCATGCGGATCGATCCAGCCGCTCCCATCGGCACGGTATTCATGCCGATGCACTGGAATGACCTTTGGTCGCAAGCCGCCTCCCCCAACGAGGCAACCAGCGACGCCACCGACCCGATCAGCCGCCAACCCGCCCTCAAATACTGCGCGGTTGTTGTCCGGGCGTGTTGCAACGCGCGGAAACTTGAAACGGAATTGCAACCGGCTCCAATTGCTGACCGGCAAAAACCCGCCCCGCTTGCGTAACCGGCAATGCAGGCGCGGCGCGCGGGCGACGATTTGAAAAATTGTAACACTTCAGCGGTGTGAAGAACTCGAGGAAGAAGTGCGTTGCCGTATCACGGGCGTCTCGCCCGTGCCGATGGCGGGGTAGTTGAGGAATCACGGTTCAGCCAACCTTAACGCACTGTGCACGGGCGGGACGCCCGTGATACGACGAGGTTGCGGGACGACCGCATTCGACGATCATGCGACTGCAAACGGCTGGAATATTACGAAAAGATTTATCGGACCCCTTCCCCAAATCTTCCTACTCCAACCCCCCGCCGGTCGATATAGTTTGGGCCTGGATTGCCAGCGCGTCACGAAACTTTGGTTCCCCGGCGTCGTCCCCTTGCGTATCAGCGGGACATGCCCGGCGAGAGAGAATTATTATGCAGACAGTCGTTCACGTCACCCACGAGGCAATTCAGAAGATCGGCGGCATCGGCGCGGTGCTTCAAGGGCTGTTCACCAGCCCGCTATACATCGCCGGCGTCGGGCGCAATATTCTCATCGGCCCCTACTGGCACACCGACGAGACCGGCGAGCAGCGCCTTGGGCCGTTGGGCGAAGTGCTATACAGCAGCCTTGATTCGCTCTATCGCTCGCCGCTGGCGGCGACGTTTCGGCAGATCGAGCAGACGTTCGACGTCGGCATCATCTATGGCCGACGGCGCTACGTGGACAAAGCGACCGGCGTGGTCAGCACGCCGGAAGTATTGCTCATTGATGTGAGCCGCTACGACGCCGGCAAGCTGGGCACGTTCAAATTTGACCTATGGAAACAGTTCGGCGTTGATTCCAGCAAGTACGACAGCATCTGGGATTACGACCAATGGGTGCGCCTGGCCCAGCCGGCCGTCGCGTGCCTGCATGCGCTGGGGGCCGCCAGCGCGGTTGAGCCATGCGTGATTCTCTCCCACGAATACATGGGCATGCCCACCTGTCTGGCCGCCATCATGGAAGGCGATCGCGCCAACTTCCGCACGATCTTTTATGCCCACGAAGTGGCCACGATGCGCCGCATCGTCGAGCACGCGCCCGGGCAGGACACGATGTTTTACAACGTGATGCGCGCCGCCATGGCGCAGGGGCATTACGTCGAGGACGTGTTCGGCGATCAGGGCGGCTATTACAAGCATTCACTGGTGCGCGCCGCCCGCTTTTGCGACGGTATCTTCGCGGTCGGCGATTACACGCTCAAGGAAATCCGCTTCCTGGGGCCTGAGTTTGCCAGCGTCGATGCGCAGATCGCCTACAACGGGGTGCCCTGCTGGAAGATCACCGCCGACGACAAAATGGCCAGCCGCCAGCGGCTGCGCAAGTATTGCAATCGGCTGTTGAAATTCGAACCCGATCACGTTTTCAGCCATGTCACGCGGCTGGTTCCCAGCAAGGCGATGTGGCGCGATCTGCGCGTGCTGGATCATCTCGAAGGGCATCTGCGCAAGCGCAACGAATCAGCCGTCCTCTTCACCCTCAGCACGGAAGTGCCGGCGCGGCGCGGCGAGGATATCCGTCGAATCGAGCAGGCCTATCACTGGCCGGTGGTTCACCGCGAGGGCCATCCTGATTTGTCGGGCGGAGAAGCCGCCTATTACCAGGGCGTACAGGAATTCAACGCCCAGAGCCGCAACCTCAAGGTGGTTTTCATCAACCAGTTCGGCTTCGAGCAAAAGGTCTGCGGCGAGCGCATGCCCGCCGACATGGATTTCTACGACATCCGCAAAGGCAGCGACGTGGAGTTCGGCCAGAGCATCTACGAGCCGTTCGGCATCGCCCAGGTCGAGCCGATCAGCTTCGGCGGAATCTGCGTCTTCTCAAACGTCTGCGGCTGCGCCGGCTTCGTCGAGAAAGCCGCCGGCGGCACCACGCTCAACGCGATCTCAGCCGACTACACCGACATCGGCGAGCAGGGCCTGCGACCCGAGCAGCTTTTGGGCATCGGCCAGGCCGAGCGCGATCGGGTCGAAGACCGTGTGGCCCGCAGCGTCGCCGATGCCCTCATCGAGCGCCTCCCGCGCACGCCAAAAGAATTCGAGCAATTCATCGATCGCGGCTACGCGCTGGCGCAGAAAATGAGCTGGGACGTCGTCGCCCGCGAGTACGTACTGCCGGGCATCGGGCGCGCCTGCAAAGCCGGCCGCCTCAAGCAAACGGCGTAACAGAGGCGCTCGACGGACGGCGCAGATCGTTTTTCGAGGGATGACACCCACATCGTATCACGGGCGTCTCGCCCGTGCGGACGGCGCGGTAGTCGAAGAATCCGCCGTTCTTCGGCGGGTTCACGCTCCGTAAATTTTCACCACCGAGTCATTCACCCCGAGTCACGCGAGGCGTGTTCAGCCGGTCAACTGTCATGTCTCGGCTCAAAGAATTCACTCGCGGAGAGTAAATGCGCAGCGCGTCGAATGCGCCTCCGTGCCTCCGTGTTTTCTTCTTCTCGGCTCGGCATGCGATGTTCGAACGTAGAGTTAGGCTAAATGTCGAAATACATGCAAAACTCATAAGGATGCGGGCGTGTCCGGATGGCGTCCACTTCGTTCTCGCGCTTGTACTTGATCCAGTAGTGGATCACGTCCGCCGTGAAGACATCGCCTTTAAGCAGAAACTCGTGATCCTCTTCCAGCGCGTTGAGCGCCTCCTCCAAAGAGGCCGGGGCGGAACGGATTTTTTCGTACTCCTCGGGGCTCAAGTGATATAGGTCCTTGTCGAGCGGCTCGCCGGGGTGGATTTTATTTTGGATGCCGTCGATGGCGGCCATGGTGATCGAGCTGAACGCCAGGTACGGATTGCAACTGCTGTCCGGGCAGCGGAACTCGATGCGCTTGGTTTGCGGGCGCTCGCTGTACATGGGGATGCGAATGGCAGCGGAGCGATTACGGCTGGAGTACAGCAGATTCACCGGCGCTTCGTATCCCGGCACCAGCCGCTTGTAGCTGTTGGTGGTTGGGTTGCACAATGCGCACAGCGCGCCGGCGTGCTTGAGGATTCCGCCGATCGCATATAGCCCCAGATCGCTCAGCCCCGAGTATTTATTGCCGGCAAAAAGGGGCTTATCCCCTTTCCACAGGCTGAAATGCACATGCATGCCAGAGCCGTTATCCTGGAAGAGCGGCTTGGGCATGAACGTGACAACCTTCCCATGCCGGGCGGCTACGTTTTTGGCCACATATTTGTACATCATCACGCTGTCGGCCATCGTGATGAGGTCCTGGTAGCGCATGTCAATTTCGCATTGCCCGCCGGTCGCCACCTCGTGATGATGGGCCTCGACGGGGATGCCAAGCTCCATCAGCGTGGCCACCATTTCGCTGCGGATGTTCTGCATCGTGTCCATCGGCGGCGTGGGAAAGTACCCTTCCTTGAGGCGGATTTTGTAACCCAGGTTACTCGGATCTTCGTCGCCGCGCCCCCAGATGCCCTCGCGGCTGCCGACGTAATACTTAGCGAAGTTGATCCCCTGATCGTAAAAAACGCTGTCGAAGATGAAGAATTCGAGTTCGGGGCCGAAGTACGCCACATCGGCGATCTTCGTGCTCTTGAGAAACGTGATGGCCTTGCGCGCGATGGAGCGCGGGTCGCGGCTGTATTCTTTCTTAGTGATCGGATCGCGCACGTCGCAGATCATCGACAGCGTGGTGTGGAGCATGAACGGATCAATCTTGGCGGTGTCCGCAATGGGAACCAGGAGCATGTCCGATTCATTGATTGCCTGCCAGCCGCGAATGCTGCTGCCGTCGAATCCGAAGCCGTGATTAAAGCTGTCAGGCGTGAGTTCGGTGATCGGGCAGGTGGTGTGCTGCCAGAGGCCAGGGAAATCCATGAAGCGAAGATCGACGAATTGAACTTCCTTCTCCTGGCACAATTTGAGCACGTCGCGAGGGGTCATGGCCACGGAAATCTCCTTGGGCGCGGGAAGATAAGTCCCAAGAGCGACATCGTATACGAAGGAGGCGGGCGGTCAAAACTGACGATGTCGCTCGGCCATCAGCGTCGCCACCATTTCGCTACGGATTGGTCTGCATGGAGTCCATCGGCGGGGTTGGAAAGAACCCCCCACCCTATATGGCTGGCCGACTGCCCGCATTCACTTCTTGCCGCCCAAGCCCAGTTGCTCATCATCTGGAGCGGGCTGCCTGGGTGCTTGCTTGTCCGCTTCTTCCCCGGAAACTTCGCCATCCACAACATCCGGCGGCATATGCGAAATATTCTCGGCGGCGGGCCCCATGTTGCGGGTGCCGCTCTGCTCTGTTTCGCCGCCATTGGGATCAAAAATGCTGCGCGTCATTTGTTCCTTTCAGTGATAACCATGAGCTTGCAACGGTCATGCCGCGAACGGGTTTGACCGACTATCCCACCATTGCACCAAGGGGCCAATGGACACGCGCTTTGAATTTTCCGCTTTTCTTGCTTTTGAATTTGTTTCGGATTTCGTGCTTCGGATTTCGGATTTTCACCCTTCAATGGGTTGGCGACGCAGCGACGCTGCCAGTCGCCTGCCCTTGCAATTCCCAATCAAATCGCGCGAAATGGAACCTCCAACGCCGCGCAACGGTTGCCATGCTGCTCAAGCTAACCCACGAAACGAACCTCACGTATTCGGATCTCATCAGCGAATCGGTGATGGAACTGCGCATGGCCCCGCGCCAGGAGCAGGATCAGCATCGGCTCTCCTTCACGCTGGCGATCGGCCCGCCCACCTCCGCCAACAGTTATTTTGACTGGCTGGGGAACACGGTGCATTGGTTCACGGTCAATTCCTTCCACAAGCAGATTCGCATCGTCGCCACCAGCGTGGTGGAGACCGATCGCCCGTTGGCCGATCCGACCCGGCTTGCGGATGTTTGGCCGGTGCGCACCTCCGCAGCCGACTATCAGATTTACGATTTCCTGCAATTTCGCGGCCCGATCACCGAATCTCCGGCCCTGCGCGATCTGGTCGATGAAGTGCGTCCCACCCCCGGCGACGCCCTGGGCGGGGTGGCGATGCGAATGCTCGACGCCATCCGCGCCCGCTTCGCCTTTCGCAAAGGCGTCACCAGCGCCACCAGCCCCATCACCGACATCCTCGAAAAAGGGGCCGGCGTCTGCCAGGATTTCACGCAGCTTATGATCGGCGTGAGCCGCTCGCTGGGCATTCCCGCCCGCTACGTCAGCGGACTTGTCCATCCCGACACCGGCAAATACGTCGGCGCCACCGAAACTCACGCCTGGTGCGAATTGCTCTTCCCCTCCCTCGGCTGGCTCGGCTTCGACCCCGCCAACCACCGTCTCGTCGGCGAAAACTACGTCAAGGTCGCCTATGGCCGCGACTACCTCGATGTCGCCCCCAACAAGGGCCGCTACACCGGCAAGGTGGACGAAAAAATCGACGTGACCGTGCATAGCGAAGTACTCCCCGGCATCCCCCCCGAACTCGCCGCCGAGCGCATCCAATCCCTGGCCATCCCCACCTTCCCCACCGGAAGCACGGGGTATATAGATCCCAACCAGCAGGTGGAACACCAACAGCAACAGCAATAGAGTGCGCGTATCCACTCCGCCCTGGATTGAACACGCCGCCCCGCCGCTCGTGCAACATGGCCCCCGCCGCACCCCCTCCGGCGACCCCAAAAACGAGGGTCGTGCAACCTGATGCAACCCTTTTGCAATCTATTTGGGGCACGTTGCAAGCACAGACGGATTGGCAAAAACAGCGACCGCGAGACGATGAGACACTTTCGCGCCCCGCCGCCGGTTACTCCCAAAACCACCGCCGCGCAACCCATTTCCCAAGCGACCCTTACGCGGCGTTCCACCTCCAAAAACCAGTGAGACATCGGCGAGGCGCGCCTCATTTATCACAAACTTGTTAATCGCCATAACCTCCCGCCGCCGCGATAATTACAAGCCGCCGCGTCGAAAAGTCGGCGAGGCGCGCCTCGGAGATTGTCTCGCCAGATGTCTCACCCCGCCGAGGTCGCATTTTGGCATGGGATTCAGGTGCATGGAACGAGGCATTCGCCTATGATTCCAAGCGGCAACTGCTGCGGCTTATCGAGAATCCTGGTGGAGTTGTATCCCATGACACTGACTGCAAATCGCTACATCGTGCGTGAGGAAGCGATCCTTCGGGGCGAGCCGATCATCGCCAAGCGGCTGTTCCTGCTTCTCAATCATGTCGCCGCCGAGGAAATCGTCGATCAGATTTATTACATTTGATACGCATCATGGCTTTGACTCACAACAACAAAATGAAACGGCTTCGGCGCGCGATGATCGGTTGGATATTGGAGGCATCGCTCAAGCGTCCGATGGGATGCAAAACCCGGCAAGGAATAGCCAAGCCAAGCCCAAAGCGCACCGATGGCGCGGTGCGGTTCACGGCGAAAAATCACGGGCCGCTCTTCTCTCCATTCGGACGCTTGAGCCATGCCTCCTGATATCCAACCCTCCATTGCCGGCGCAGCTGACTCATCGCGCCATCCGCCGACCGCCGGCCCGCGAAAAACCGCCCGCGCCCTAAGACGCCAGCAAACGCGGCCATCGATGCGGGCGGAAAATACCAATTCTCAAGGAGTGCCTGCAACATTATCTCAATCGAAAAAACGGAAACGACGTGACAACGGCCACAAGAAATGGTTCAACTTGCCGCTTTGGACGCCCGGCTGGCGCGCTACACCCCCCGGGCCGCTCGCCGTTCGCCCTGAGGTTGTTGCCCAACCAGCCGTCCGCCTATGATGAATAAATGCGAACGACGGCGCCGCAACTTGCCACACGGTTACGCCCTCGGCCAAACAACTGGCCGCGAGGGCTGGCGGACGATAAGCCGGAGCGAAAACTAGCCGCATCGCGGTTGGCTGTTCCCAGTTTGAACCGAATGATAACCCTACACATTTAGGGAAGGCTGTAATGTCGCAAAAGAAAGTGCTCTTTCGGCTTGAGAAGGATGATGACGGATACCCTCCCGCGGACGTTGAAGGTGTTTGGTGCGTGCAACTGCCCGATGACGGCTTTGTGGTGGACAATATCCCTTTTTTTGCGCGCCAGGTTGCGTTAGGCGATGTTGTTAGCGTGGAGCAGGCATCCGGCGAATTATTCTACACCTCGATTCTACAGCGATCGACAAATTCATTGCTTCGCGTGGTGTTGTTTGGCAATCATGATCCTTCACACCTCAGATCTGAATTGGCGAAGCTAGGGTGTGCTACCGAGCAAAGCCATCTCCAGTCGCTCATCGCTGTCAATATTCCATCGAAGGTTAAAATTGGGCGGGTGCGGCAGGTCCTCGACGAGGGGTGTTCCCAGGGTCTATGGGATTATGAGGAAACTGTACTTCGCCAATGAGAATGCGCCAGCGAAGCGGTGTGTGGGGGGACTGGAAACCGGGGCGGGAACTGGAAACCGGGAACTGGAAACCGGGGCGCGGCTAATTTCCGTTCCCCGGGGCGGGTTGATTTCCATTCCCTTTCCCATCGGACGCTTGGGCCATGCCTTCAATATCCAACCCTCCTTTGCCGGCCCGGTCGACACATTGCGCCGTGCGCCAATCTCTCGCAGGGTTTCCCATAACTGCCAAAATCTGCGCAACTCGATGGCATTTCGCTGATTAAGCGCTAAAATGTCGATAGTTATTGTAAATGCCACCGTCACGCCCCGAGTTTCGCACGCCCGTCGAAACCCAGCAGTTGCTGGCGGATCGCCTGAAGCAGGAGCGGCTCGCCCTGGGCTACAAGCAGGCGACGCTTGCCAAGCGCAGTGGGGTGAGTTTGGCTTCGCTGCGGCGTTTCGAGCAGACCGGCGAGATCGCGCTGAGCCGGCTGCTGCGATTATGTCATGCGCTGGGGCGGCTGGAGGATTTCGACGCGCTGCTCGCCGCGCCCGTGGCGCGGAGCATGGCCGAACTGGAATCCCGCGTGGGCAAGCGCGCGCGATCGCGGGGATCGCGATGAAAAAACTGGCGGTGCATCTTCAACGGGGGCCTGGTGATTGGGTGGTCGTCGGACAGGTGGCCGAAGCGGAGCGACGGATTTACTTTGAGTATGTTGCGGCCTTCCTGGGACGCGGCCTCGAACTCTCTCCCTTCAAGCTTCCAACCCAAATCGGATTGATCGAGCATCGCGATCGGGCGTTTGGCCCCCTGCCGGGGATGCTGGATGATTCGCTTCCGGATGGGTGGGGTTTGCTTTTGATGGATCGGCTGTTTCGCCAGCGAGGACTCCGGCCGACGGCTGTCTCACCGCTCCAGCGATTGTCATATCTGGGATCGCGGACGATGGGCGCTCTCACCTATCATTCCAATGAAGATTCACCAGGCGAAGAGCAACTCCTCAACCTCCATCTACTTGGCAACAAACGGCTGCATGTGCATACGTTCGGCAATCTGATTCACGTCAACTTTTGCTACTGTCCGGTTCTCCTTAAAACAATCAGATCTTGTAAATTATCGATGGTGCCTTCGCTTATTCCAAAGATCTCCCACTCATTGGAGGCCCAACGGCTTTGGACGTATTTGGGCGTGTAGTAGGTTACACCGTAGCTCTCATCGCAGTTCGAAACCATTTGCGTGTTTTTAAATATCGTTCTCTTTTCAGCACGGCGCTTGGCATCAGGGATGAAGGCGTATTTCTCGTGAAAATGTCCCTCCTGGAGCATGGCGGTGTGACGCTCGTCGTCCTTTGGCTCTCCCATCCGATGTGCATTCCATCCTAGAACAGTCAAACATGCGATGCCACCTGGCCGAACGACGCGAGCAAACTCTTGTAGCCAGAGCGCAGCATGTTCTTCTGAGATGTGGCTAAAGATAGATACGGAATAGACCAAATCGAAAAAGCGATCTTCGTATTTGAGGGGCGGCAGATAAGAATTTTGATACGAATGGACCTGCGGATAAGCTTTCGCCATCCAGTCCATATGACTTTTCTCAACGTCGCACGCGAAGAGTGACACGTCAGGATGGTGTTTTTGAAAATAGCGAACCTGGCGGCCGACACCCGCTCCAAAATCCAGGGCTTTTAGAGGGGAGGCAAAGTCAAGACCTGCGAGCATTGCACCCGTGGCGATCGGAAGTCCTGTTCGAATTCCGGAATCATGGTAGTGTTTGATCCAGGCAGATGAAGTTCGCCTCATGTTGGAATTGGGTGGCACGGGAAAATCTATGTAACCAACCGCCTTTGCCGCGGTGACATAGGCGCTCTGTGCACGGTCGACAAAGAACTTCGCAACGTCTTTTGTAAGCTCAAACATTCAAGACCTCCGACCGAATCCTCAAATGTAATGTCCGGGAGATACAGTTGCAAATTTAACGATGCTGGTTGTTGCTGTCGGTGTGGACACCCCTGCTGGTTGCACCCAAAGCGACAAACTCAACCCTTCACCGTCGCGCAGCGGCCTCCACATTCGTGCCCATTCGTGGCAGTCCTCCTCCTTCGCTTGTCGCTCGCACGCAACGCCTTCATATTTCCCGATCGACAGCCGCCGCGATTCGGCGGATGGAGGCCATCATGTCGTTGAACTGCTTTGGGGTGATCGATTGCGCGCCGTCGGTGAAGGCGTGCTCGGGATCATTGTGGACTTCGATGATCAGCCCATCGGCGCCGGCGGCGACCGCGGCGCGGCACATGCTGTCGATCAAATAACTCTTGCCGGTGCCCTGGCTGGGATCGACGATCACCGGCAGATGCGTGGCGCGGTGCAACGCGGGAACGGCGGCAAGGGCCAGCGTGTTGCGGACGTAGTCTTCGTAGGTGCGGATGCCGCGCTCGCAGAGCATCACGTTCTGGTTGCCCCGCGACAAGATATACTCGGCGGCCAGCAGGAACTCCTCGAGGGTGGCGCTCATGCCACGTTTGAGGAGCACCGGCTTGGGCTGCTCGCCGACGGCGTTGAGCAGATTGAAGTTCTGCATGTTGCGCGCGCCGACCTGCAGCACGTCGGTGTATTTGCCGACCAGCTCGACCTGCTCGACGGCCATCACTTCGGTAACGACGGCCAGGCCGGTTTCCTCGCGGGCCAGGGCGAGAAGTTCCAGGCCTTTTTCGCCCATGCCCTGGAAGGAGTAGGGATTGGTTCGCGGCTTGAAGGCTCCGCCGCGCAGGCCGGTTGCGCCGGCTTCCTTGACGGCGTGGGCGATCTCAAGAAGTTGTTTTTTGCTTTCGACGCTGCAAGGCCCGGCGATGATGCCGACCTTTTTCCCCCCGGCGGATGGGCCGTCCTTTTCGCCAAGGAAGAAGGGGACGACCGAGCGCTCTTTCTTGAGTTCCCTGGACGCCATCTTATATGGCGCCAGGATCGGCACCACCTTCTCGACTCCCTCGACCGACTCGAAGACCGAGCGGTCTTTATTGCGATCGTCGCCGATCACAGCTACCACGGTGGTCTGCGTTCCGTGGATGACGTGGTCCTTGAGTCCCATTTCGCGCACCAGTTTGACGACATGCTCGACCTGTTTGGGGGTCGAGCCCTCTTTCATGACAACGATCATTGATTGCCTCCAAATTTCGCGGCCAGAGCGGACTATTCACCACCAAGACACAAAGGCACGAAGGGGTGGAAAATCCGAAATCCGAAGCACGAAGTCCGAAATAAATTCAAAAACAGGAAAAGCGGAAAACTGGTAGTGCCTCACGATGTTGGCAAAGAAAATAGCGTGTTTTTCGGCATTGTTAGCGCTCTTAAGTCCGCTTCTTGGCTGCTGACCGGACTTCTGGCGTACCACGGGTCGATTCGTGCCGAAAAAGCCGTGATTCGTTGCCA
>DASRLH010000307.1:0-9724 GCA_035648595.1 Tepidisphaeraceae bacterium | reverse complement strand
GTGACCCATCCAACGAGAGAGGTGGCTCCACAAGCCTGTCGAGCTTCACCTCTGATCGCGATCTCTTTTTTGCCGTCGCGTGACGGCCGCGTAGAGTCCACGCGCTAATCGTGACTCACCGATTCATACATGGCAGTCTTTCACTCCTCCCGTGTTCATTGTTTATCGGCTTTAATCACGCCGCCGGCGATGCGTTTGCCGGCGTTGCCGGCGGGGTCGGTCTTTAGATCATCATCGTCCTGATGAATGATGACCGAATGACCGACGACGCCGTCGGTGCCTTCGATGGAAAGGCCCTTGAAGGTCGCATCCAGATGGGCATGGCCCTTGGCGTCGGCGGTGAGGTTTCCCAAGTCGCCGGCATGATGCGATGCGCTGTGCGGGCCGCCATGCTTATGCTTGTGGGGATTGAAATGGCCGCCGGCGCTGGACAGATCGGGCGCGGAAAGATCGGGCTTTTCGTGGATATGGAATCCGTGCTTGCCGGGCGATAGGCCCTCAATGTCCGCGACAACCTTCATGCCGTCCGAGGTTTGCATGAACGTGACGGTGCCAGTGATCTTCGCCTTGTTGGCGCCGGCCCCGTGTACATGCGCGACGGCCTGCATGGCGTTGTCCGCCTGTTCGGCCAACGGCATCGGGCTATGCGCCACGCCCGCAACGGCATAGCTTGCGCAAACAGCCGCGGCGGCTACGATTCCCGACAAGCACAAAACGGATATGCGTTTCATGGAATGTTCCTCTTTGAAAGGGAAAGCCATGGGACACGCCGATGGCTAGTTGAATCGCAAGCAGTATAGTCAATCCACCGCCGGCTCGGAAGAGTAAAAACGCCGCAAGGCGTATGTCCGCGAACCAAGGGCCTGCGCGGCGTTTTTGGAAAGGGTTCGGCTGGGCGAATGGTGGGGCGAATGTCTGCCCCACCAATTGTCTCCCGGCTTCATGGAGAGTCGCGGACGCCGTTGACCCAACGGCAGTCGCCAACCCTGAAGTTCCACGCAAAAGGAGACTCGGATGCGAGAGATCATTTTAGTCATACTCGTTGCGGGATTTTGGAGTTTTGTTCCAACGGCCAGCGCCCAGGACGACCTTGCCGCCACCCGCGCACAGGCCGACCGTTGGCGAGCCGAGCATCGGCTGATGGATATGCACTGGCATATCGACTTCACGCCCGAGCATTTGGCGCGGGCGGTGAAGATCATGGACGCCGCCGGGATCGGCGTTGCCGTCAATCTTGGCACCGGCACCGTCACGCGAAAAGCGGATGGATCGCCATCCGACTTCGAGCGCAACAAGAAGCTGGCGGACAAGTTATTCCCCGGCCGCATCCTTCATTACATGTTGCTGGATTACAGCGGGTGGGATGATGCGGTCTGGCCGGCGCGGGCGGCCCGGCAGATCGAGGAGGGGCATCGCCTGGGCGCCGCCGGGCTCAAGGAATTCAAACGGCTTGGCCTCTACCTCCGCGACGGCAAAGGCCGTCTGCTCCGCATCGACGATCCCAAACTCGATCCGGTCTGGGAAAAGTGTGGCGAGCTGCACATGCCGATCTCCATTCACGTTGCCGACCCAAAGGCATTTTGGGAGCCGTACAACGAGCGCAATGAGCGATGGAAGGAATTGGTGGGACATCGCCTCTGGTGGTTCGGAGACAAGAGCCGATACCCGGCGTGGAAGGATCTTCTCGATGCATTAAACCGTGTCATCGCCCGGCATCCGAAGACCACGTTCGTCTGCGTGCATTTCGCGAATAATGCCGAGGAATTGGATTGGGTGGATCAGTCCTTGACCCGATATCCGAATATGATGGTGGACGTGGCCGCCCGCATCCCCGAGCTGGGCCGGCACGATCCCGCCGCGCTGCGGAAATTGTTCATCCAGCATCAGGACCGCATCCTTCTCGGCACCGACTTCATGGTGTACGACCGGCTGATCCTGGGTTCAAGCGGCCCCGATGAGCCGGCCCCCAGCGACCAGGATGCGCAAACTTTTTTCGCCAAGCACTGGCGATGGTTCGAGACCAACGACCGCGACTGGCCCCACATGACGCCGATCCAGGGCGATTGGAAGATCAGCTCAATCGGGCTTCCGGCGCCGGTGTTGAGGAAAATCTATTTCGAGAACGCCAGAAAGCTGCTGGCCCGTTCGCTGCCGGTCGCACCGGGAGCCGCGCCCACGCCATAAGGCGGGAAAATTTTACCGCAGAGGCGCAGAGACGCAGAGAAGGCATGGCACGAGCACAAACGCCTATCGGACTGAAATCGATCTATTCAAACAGATGTTCGCAGTTGCCTTATCTATTCTTTCTTGTCTTCTCTGCGTCTCCGCGTTCTGCGGTAAATTTTTCCCCTTCGATCGCGCGGCGTTTTTCTCTTGTTGTGCGGGTGGCCGCGCGGATATAACACCCGCATGAAAACGACACGCGCATCGATCGTGCTCCTGTTTTGCATATCCGCTTTCGCTGCTGGCGCTGACATCCCGACGCCGCCCGGCGAGCCGGGGGCGAAGGCGGCGCTGGATAAGTCGCCTCGGCATGGCGAATGGGTGGATGTTGCCGTGCCGGGGGCGAAGGCGCCGCTGCGCAGCTACATCGTTTACCCGGAGCGCAAGGACAAAGCGCCGGTGGTGATTGTGATCCATGAGATATTTGGCTTAAGCGATTGGGTGCGGTCGGTGGCCGATCAGTTGGCTGCCGAGGGGTTCATCGCGATCGCGCCCGATTTGTTGTCGGGCCACGGCAAAGGGGGCGGGGGGACGGATTCCTACGGCAGCCGCGATGATGTCGTGAAGGCGATTCGAGAGGTGAAGGCTGATGAAGTGATGCGCGATTTGAATGCGGCCCGGCAGTACGCGATCAAGCTCCCCGCCGCCTCCGCGAAGAGCGCGACGATCGGGTTTTGCTGGGGCGGCGGGCAGAGCTTCGCGTATGCCGGTGTGCAGCCGGGGCTGAATGCGGCGGTCGTGTATTACGGCACGCCGCCAGGGGCGAACGTGCTGGCCCGCATCGCCTGCCCCGTCGCCGGCTTCTACGGCGGCACGGATGGCCGCATCGCCATGACCGTGGAACCCACGAAAAAGCAGATGGAGAAACTCGGCAAATCCTACGCCCCCCATATCTACGAGGGCGCCGGCCACGGCTTCCTCCGCGCCCAGCAAGGCCAGAACGGCGCGAATCAGAAAGCCGCCGATCAGGCGTGGCCTGCGACGATTGCGTTTCTCAAGGAGCAGACTAAGTAAAAGTGCAGGTTTGGGATCCTCATGATTGAATGGGCGATTAAAGGACGAAACAGTTCAAACCAAAAAGTGGTTGTTGCCGTCCCTGCGCAGTCCTTTGCGGAAGCGCGCCAAACCGCACAGGACGGGGGCATACATGACATCCGATCGGTGCTATGGTTTCAGTGCATTGCCTGCCGTCGAATCTCGATCGCGGCATTTTTCGGATCAAAGTCCCCCTGTCACCGTTGCCGCCGCGCCGAATACATGCGCGGCCAGCAACTCCTCTCGAAGGAATTATATGAGCGCCTTTGGAACGTGATGGCTGCGTGGCCCCCCGCTTCCGATGCGCTTCATAGGATGATTGACAATGCGAAAGCGAAGGGGCTGCGTGATATTAGTACCGTGAAGGTAAACGTCTATCATCATTTCTTTGACGCCTTGATAGCCAAAAGCGTTCCTCCAGCGCAGGCGCGCGAGGTTATGGAAAGTGCCCGGAAGCTGTTACGGCTTCATGGTCACGACGTACGGTCACTTGAGCACCAGTACGAAAGGAGCCGGTTAATTTCCATGATCAGCTCCGGACATCTCCCGACGATCGACCTTCCGATTCCAATCGGACTACAGAAGAACGAAATTCCCCGATTTTATTTTCCAAAAGTCGAATTCTGGCAAGAGCGCATCGTCGGGCGCCAATACGTTGGCATGAACCACGGCGTGAGCGTCCGTATCGCCCGCGGGCTGTATTATCATGTAGGCAGCAGCCGCGGCCACGTCGTGAGCCGATCAAGATCGATACGCGTCGCAACCGGCGGCCTCGCGCTCACAAGTAAACGTCTGATTTTCTCCGGCAAGACGGCATTCAGCATCCCGCTCCCCAAGATCCTTCACTTCACCGCCTACTCAGATGGCTTTCAGGTTGTGAGGGATTCGACGGCTGCCGCAAGCAAACCCTTCACCTTCATCTGCCCGGACGCCGATATGACTTGTTTGGCGCTGTCGGCGTGTTTGAACAATCGCGCGTGAATCGGATGGCGGTCAGACGCCCGTCGACGTGCGCTCCCAAGGCAGGTGCAGGCGGACGAACGCCTCAACGTCTTCCCATGTCGATCCGCCGTCTGGATTGCTGAGGTATTCATCATATCGGCGGTCTAACTCCTGCCGTTGCTCGTCGGAAAATGGCAGACTCGCGTGATCATTCATGAGGCTCTCCCACAGACGATGGATCAAATCCAATCGGTCGGGCGCGGGAAGGACCAGAAGATCGTTGAGAAGGTTGTCGGCAACCATAAATGAAGTGTATGGCGATCGAATGCGCTCTTCAAACTGATTGCTATTATCATCAATGCACTCTCGCAAGCCCACGGGCACGCCGTTCAAAAAACCGCCGTTGCGTCCGCAGGTGACGACGCTTTGGGATTATCCCTCGCAGCATTATGGCGACAGCGTTCAGGGCGATCCCAATTACCGGGGCGCCACGCCGAGTTACATCATCTGGAATTTGCTGCAACGCTACACGCAGCCCAAAGAGCTGGTGATCGATCCGTGTGCCGGGAGCGGCACCACGCTGGACGTGGCGCGCGAACTGGGCCGGCGGGCGCTGGGGTATGATGTGCATCCGACGCGCAAGGATATTTTTCGGGTGGATGCGCGCAAACTGCCGCCGGAGCTTACGGGGAAAGCGGATTTCGTTTTTATCGATCCGCCCTATTCGACACACCTGGATTATGGCCCCGATCCGCGCGATTTGGGAAAGCTGGATGCCGCCGGCGGCGAGTACTATGCCGCGATGGGCCAGGTGTTCGCGGAGATTCACCGCGTCGTAAAGCCCGGCGGGCATATGGCGCTGTACGTCTGTGATTCATTCGTGAAGGGAAAGGGGTTTTACCCGATTGGATTTGAGTTGTTCGGACAACTGCGCGAGCGGTTCACGCCCATCGACATCATCTCGGTGGTCCGCCACAACAAGACGCTGGAAATGGGCAATTATCGCAAGGCCGCCGACGAGGGGAATTTTTTTCTGCGGGGGTTTAACTACCTGTTTATTGGTCGAAAAGACGAGAGCGGCTGATCAGAACCAAACGCCGATCCGAGCATAAAATCCGAAATCCGAAGCACGAAAGCCGAAACAAATCCAAAGTTCAAACGGCAAATATCAAAAACCGCGAAGCCCTCATTTTTGGATTTCGATATTTGATTTTATTTCGGATTTCGGATTTCGGATTTCGGATTTCTCCCTTGCTTTGCGTCCCGTTTTCGCTTGAGGGCGATCTGCCAGTCGGCCAGGAGGCGGGCACGGGCTTCGGGGGAGAGAAAGACGGCGACCTGCGGGATGCGCGACAAGTCAAACATCGTCTTGGTGATCTGCTCGGGGTCATTGCCTTTACATCGCGGCGGGGGGATGGGCAGTTGCCGGACGCCGGCATCGCCCGCCGAGGCGGTGCACAGAAAGATCGCGCCGTTCCTGAGCGAAAACGCATGGCCCATCACATCAAGCGTTTCGCCGCGGCCCGAGCAGCGCGAGAAGAACAGCAAATCGCCCTGCGGAAGAAAGAACGCATGCATGCCCGGATCGTGGCGGTGGATCGTGGCGAGCATGTCGTCGGCATGGATAAACAGGACGTACCAGGGGCCATGCCGATCATAATCGTAGACGCGCGCCTCGACATCGCTGATGGCGCCGCCGGAGGGATCGACGACCGGACGGAGCGTGACTTGCGTATTGCACCCGCCGACGAGGAGAGCGAGCAATGGCAGACACGCGACTGCGAAGTTCGGAAATCTCAACGGCTCTGCCCTAAACATTGCACGAATGCCGCACGTTCCGGCGACGCCATTCCCTGCTCAAGGACTTCAACAATCCGGCGGCTGTCGCCGCGCAGGAGGGCGGGAGCATCCAACCATAGGCCAGGGATCGACGGCGATCTCAGTATTCCATCGGGATCCGCCGGCAATTCCACAAACCCAGCCGGTCTCGGCTGCCCGGCCGGCCTTACAAACCACGCCGCGCGTGCCTCGCGGACCAGTAGGGCCAGATATTCCGATACGCCATATTTCTCATAATCTCGACGCTTCTCGAATAGATCGTGCGCCTGGCTGCTGGACGCAACTTCCGCGACCAGTTCCGGCGGCCCAACCAGATAGCCGTCGGAATTAATGTGCGTCTGTCCGCGCTCCAGCGTCAGGCAGGCATCGGGCTGTGGCTCGCTGTCGATTCCAAGAATATCGGTGGCATTGTCGAGTACGCGAATGCCCGGCGTATTCATGCCATATGTTGCGAGCCAGAATATCAGTCTGGCGTGAGCATCGCCATGATTTACCTTTAATGGAGATGGCATGTGAACGATGCCTCCAATCAACTCGGCCCGGAACGCCTCGGACATCGCTTCATACCGCGCATGAAACGTCGGTTGATCCAGATGATCTCCGTTTTCAAGCGGAGGCAGCGTCGAAGGCGACGGGCGGGTCGCGCGAACAGGAGATGGTGTGATCATTGCATTACTCAGACAAGCCGCATGGATGAAATCCGGCATCCGAATGACGAAATCCGAAACAAATCCAAACAAAGAAGGCGGAAAACGCTAAAAGAAAAAGCAGACAATTTCTCGAGTATCGGATTTGCGCACCGGCGAATCCCGTTTTGTACATTTCTGCTTTTGCTATTTGAATTTGTTTCGGATTTCGTGCTTCGGATTTTGGATTTTCGCGTTCAGTTTCGCCGCGGCCACGGAATTACGGTTCGACATCCGCTTCCTATTCCTCCTCCACCCTCGGCTTATATTCCGCGGCGATCTGCTGCTGCACGTGCGGGGGAACCGGGTCGTAGTGGCTGAACTCCATGACGAAGCTGCCCTGCCCGCCGGTGACGCTTTTGAGTTGCGACTGATATTGCATGACTTCCGAGAGTGGCGCGATGGCTCTGACCTGGGCCAGGCCGCCCGGGAGAATGTCGGTGCCCTGGATGCGGCCGCGCTTGCCGGACAGATCGCCGGTGACAGTGCCGACGTTAGCTTCGGGGACGGTTACTTCCATGTTGACGATCGGCTCAAGCAAGACCGGCTTGGCCTTCTGGATCGCCTCGATGAACGCGAACTTGCCGGCGGCGCGGAAGGCGACCTCCTTGCTGTCCACCGGATGATGTTTGCCGTCGTAGACGATCACGCGAACATCCTGCAGCGGATAGCCGGCAATCGCGCCTTGCTCAAGCACGTCGCGCACGCCTTTTTCGATGGCGGGGATGAATTGGCCGGGGATGGTGCCGCCGAAGACTTCATCCACAAACTCGAATCCTCCGCCACGCTCCATGGGCTCGATGCGGAGGTAGACCTCGCCGAACTGGCCCGCGCCGCCGGTCTGCTTCTTGTGGCGGTGATGCCCTTCGGCCTTCATCGAAATGGTTTCCTTGTAGGCAATTTTGGGCGGCTTGGTGTCCACATGCAGGCCGCGATTTTTCAGGCGCTCCAGCACCAGCCGGAGATGAAGCTCGCCGATGCCGTTAATGACCATTTCGTGCGTCTGGCGGTCGGTGTGGAATTTGAAGGTGGGGTCTTCCTCGGCGATTTTGGTCAGCGCGCCGGAGATTTTCTGCTCATCGCCGCGCGTCTGGGGGGTGACGGCCAGGCCGTACATCGGCGTGGGAAAAACCAGGGGGCGCAGATGCACGCTGTCCAGGGCGTGATCGTCGTGCAGGACGTCGCCGGTGTGGATTTCCTCGATCTTGGCGACCGCCCCGATATCGCCGGCGATGATCGCATCCGCCTCGCGATGTTCCTTTCCCTGCAGGTGAAACACATGCCCCAGTTTCACCGGCTTCTTGGAATGCCCGATGATCAACTGCGAATTGCCGGCGGCCTTGCCTTGGTGAACGCGGAAAACGGCGAGTTTGCCGACGAACGGATCGGTGGTGACCTTAAACACATGCGCCAGAAGCAGGCCGCTGGCATTGTTGGCGTACTCGAACCGCCGCTCATTGGCCGGCTCGCCGGTGAGAAACTCGCGCGGGTTGCCTTCCAGCGGGCTGGGGAAATGCTGGGCGATGGCATCCAGCAACTCGGTGAGCCCCACGCCGTTTTTCGCATCCGTGAAGAGTATCGGCACCACATGCGCCTCGTCCATCGCCTTTTCAAACGGGGCATGCAGTGCGACATAGTCCGGCTCCTCGCCGCCCAGATATTTCTCCATCAGGTTTTCATCCATCTCCACGATCTGATCGAGGATGGCGGCGTGGCAGCGCTTCACGGTATCAAAGTCCGCTTCTCCGTCATTGTTCAACAGACACTCGGCCACGCCTTTGCCGTTCTGGCTGGGGAGATTGATCGGCAGACACTCAGGGCCGAACGTTTCGCGCACCTGCTTCACCAGGGCTTCGAGTTTCACCTCCGGCAGGTCGATCTTGTTGATGATGATGGCGCGTGGCAGGTTTCGGTCCTTGGCGGCCTCCATGATCCGCCGGCTCACCACTTCGACGCCGCTGGCCGCGTTGATGACCACGGCCACCGTCTCCACCGCCGGCATGCACGCGATGGCATGGCCGATCAAATCCGGGGAGCCGGGCGCATCAATCAAGTTGATTCGCTTACCCTTGTGATCCAAATGAAGGATGGACGAATAAATCGAATGCTTGTGCTCTTTCTCCTCTTTCTCAAAGTCACTGAAGCTCGATCCATCCGCCACCGAAGCCTTGCGATTCACGGTGCCGCTGGCCAGGAGCAATGCGTCGATCAGCGTCGTCTTGCCCGAGGCGCCATGGCCGGCGATGAGTACGTTGCGGATGTCTCCAGTGGAATAGCTGGGCATGGTTTTTCCTCTTGCTTCGGAGCCGATGGGGAAGATCATTCGTAAGAGTATAGTTTCCCCATGCTTCGGGCAAGATAAGAGTGCAAGGTGAATCCTGCAATCCCAATATCCCGGTGTGTTATAATCAACCTGTATTTGCGGACCTGTGAAAGGAAGCGTTCATGGCGACTCTGACCATCCCCGAACCAACTTTGGCACGACTCAAAGCGATTGCTGCCGCGCGCAAACTCTCCCTCGACGACTATCTAAGGGAACTCGCGGCAACCAACGCGCCGGCGGATTCCGCCCGGCAACTCGCGGCTTTGGAATCGTTCGCGCAAGGAATGACTCAATGGACCACCAAAAATCTTCCACGGGGTCATCGCGTGGATGACAGCCGCGCAACGATTTATGAAGGTCGCGGCGAATGAAGATATTGCAAACGCGATCAGGCATATTCTGACATTCAATGGGCAGGACTTTTCTCGGTTCGCTGAAATCACCGTGTTGGATCCGAACAAGATCGCTTCGGATGGAGCGGAGTTGCAGCCATCGCAACCTTTGCAATCGCCTTTCTTGCCTGTCTCAAATCCCAATTCGCGCATGAAAACCGCCAAGGCACCAAAGAAGGTAGTAGACATTCTCAACGGAACGTCTCGTGCACCTATCTTTGGCGACTTGGCGGGCTAGTGGTTTCAATCTCTACAAACCGGCCAACACCAAGGTGGGCCAGTGT
>DASRLH010000306.1:0-3180 GCA_035648595.1 Tepidisphaeraceae bacterium | reverse complement strand
GTATACACCCGCCCCAGCCCATCATGCCCGCTGTAGGTGATCGTGCCCGTCGGAGCCGTCACCATGTCCTCACGGCCGCGGTCATCGTAGTGCATGAGCGTGGCGTGATAGTTCCCCGTCGAGGAGTCGTTGCTGCTCGCGCCAAGCTGCGCGTACGCCGCCGAGTAGCTGATCCCCGCCATCGAGAAGTAGGCGTCGCTCTCGATGACCTGCCCGCCGTTGTTGGTGAGCTGCCGCGACAGGCTCTGGATGTTGGCCGAGCTCAGAGCCCCGATCCCCGTCGGCGCGTTGGTGGTCGAGTCCCACGTCGGCGTCGCGCTCGTCGTCAGCGCCTGATCGTACACCGTCTGCTGCCCCGCGCCCGCCCCGCTCGCCGGCCAGTATTCGCCGCTCACCACCACCGGCCCGGTCGTCGTGTGCGTCGCGGCGTTCCAGCCGGGGAACGTGATTGTTTGATGATTCACGTCATCGTAGATCGTATAGGCTTTATTCCCGTTGGCATCCGTCACCTCGACGTTGCGCCCGCGCGGATCGACCTGCATGCTGGTGACCAGATTCAGCCCGCCGGTCGGGTCGGCCCACTAAATATCGCAAAAGTGCACTTGTCCCGCTATCCGCGTCCGAGGCGATTTCCTGACTGTCCCGGTGACTGTCCCGTTTTCTTCGCCTGCGCCGCTATCCGCGCCCAATTACCCGATTCGCGCCCGCCGAACATTATACGAGGGGGACCGACGCCACCGCACCGGTGGCGTCAATCAAAACAGAAGATAGCGGCTGCCATTCCGCGGTACCGGCCAAACGGGTAATTTCAGGTCTATACTCAGCGAAACTCGAGGTATTCGAAAGGTCGGGGATGCAGGCCTTCGCAAGGCGCAACGCGCGCTCAGGCTCAATTTTAAAGATAGCGAAATTCTCAAAGTCAGTCACTTGAACGGAGGCAAATGCCATGTGAGCGCGCTGCCAGCTGAAATACGCGATTCCAAACTCTTCCGACGCAACAACGCCGGCTATCGCGCTCCAATGAATTGCTCGAACCTTTACCAGATAACCATTGAGCGCGCAATCGGGATCCGAATGCGCTAACTGCTCCAAATCCTCGATATTACGGACTCCCAACCAATCCGCAATCGTCGGGCGCGGCAGTAGGCTCCACAGCAGAAGCGCATCTGAGAGGTCATAAACCCATCGTACAAATTCCGTCCACGACCGCCTTGTTAGATGACCAGTAGCGTCCGCCCGCCCGATGGGCAATACATAGTCAATTGGCATCGTCATTATGTTGGCGTCCTATTAAGTGTCGGCAAAGGGTCACCCGGGGCAAATGTCCCACCACCCGGTGTGGCCGGGGTCCCAGGGTTCAGGTTCGGGACTCGGAACCAGTTCGGCTGCGTCTTCGGGGGCATAGGAAAATCCGCCTGCTTATACACATGATAGTGGTCGCCGGGGAAATGTCCGGCGCCCGTGTGCTGCGGATGGCACTCAACACTGTACGTCTTTTCGCCAGCCTGCACCTCATAGGAAATCTTGCCGTCGGGCCCTACTGTTTTCGTCATTCCCGCGTAGTTCTCCGGGAACAATGAGTTTGGGTCGTCGGGGAACGATGATACGCTCGGGGCCTCGGAAACGCCCGCATTGACGCCTTGGGGACCGAGTTCCGCAGCAGAGGCGCCCGCCCCAGCCGTCAAGACAATGGAAGCAATCCCGCTGGCCGCACGGCCGATTTTATTCGGATCACCCAAATTCAAGCCGGTTTGCTGGTTCCATGTGTTGACGCCTATCGCCACTGCTGTTGCGGTCAGCGGGGCCGTCGGTTGGCCGTTCATCATCTGCTGCCAGCCCGCGCCGGCCACGTCGGCCCCGTGCACGGCTGCCAGTACGCCAATCCCGGTCTCCGAGGAAGCTATCCCCAGACACATTTCGATGGAACCGCCCACGAATTGCATCGCCCCGTTTCTCCGTGCCTGGAAATTACGGACCTGGGCGGATGTTCCGCCAGACTTGTCATCGCCGAAGCCTCCATGATCCCAAAGGTTCCCGATTGCCTGGAAGCCACCCGTGAACGAGTCCCAAAATCCAAGGCCAAGGGGATCCGTCCCATCGACCGGGCTGGAATGCAATCCCTGGTAATCATTTGCGCCGTCCAGATATCCCGCGGGGTCTCGCTCAACCCAAGTCCCCAACGAAGGGCTGAAGTCGCGATTGTCAAAGTGCAGCAATCCCGTCACCGGATCATACCGCCCGCCCTGGAAGTAATAATCAAGATGATATGTGTCAATGGTCGTGCTTGCCCATGCCGGCGTCAGAAGGCTCACCGCCCCGTAGGGATCATATTCGAACCGCGCCACCACCGCGCCAAGCGTAAGGCTCCCCGGCGTGCCGTCCGTCAATGCCGTCGTGTTGTAGACGGCATCGTGTTGGGCAAAGACGCGGACGCCGAGGCCGGAACCGGTCTTGCCGAGGCTGCCGGTGACGGAGTTGTCGTCGCGGAGCAGGAGGTTATTGACGTAGCCGAGGCTCCAGACGTACTGGTTGATCACCGTGCCGGACTGGCGCTCCTCAATGACTTGCTGGCCGTTGTAGTACAAGTCGGTGATGACGCCGTTTTCGGTGATGCTGATGCGATTGCCGAGGGCATCGTACGCGTAGGTGGCGATCAGCACGCCGGAGGCGTTCTTCACCGTCAATATTCGGTTCCAGGCGTCGTAGGTGTAGGTGTAGCCGCGCTCGTCCTTGGTCGTGTTGCCGTTGTTGTCGTACGTCGGCAAAACCGCCGCCGTCGCCGTGTTGTCGACAATGTTGCCGCTGATCGCCGATAGCTGATCCTGCGCGTTCGCGCTGCGCGTTTGCGTGCCGCTGACGGAGTCGGTGTTACTCGTCCAGTTGCCAAGCGCATCGAGTGACCAGGTCTGCGACCGCGACGCAGCCGTGATCGTGTCGTGCGTGGAATTGAGCGTGCCGCGCGAAAACGCGGGTAATCGGTTGAGGTTGTCATAACCGTTCGTCGATCCGTTGATGTGATAGAGCTCGCTGTTCGCCGAACTCACCAGATTGCTCTTGTACAAAACATTGCTATTGGGATCATAACCATACTGGAAGCGATCCGTGCTGACGCCGGTGCTGGTGTTGATGTAATTCTGGTCGATGTTTCTTCCGAAACGGTCCAAACCCGTGTAGCGATCC
>DASRLH010000305.1:0-27104 GCA_035648595.1 Tepidisphaeraceae bacterium | reverse complement strand
CGAGCCGGGAACCGAGGATTGAGCAGGCTCGAATGCCACGCGGGCAGCATGACACAAACCAACGGCTGGCGCAATGCAGATTATTGCTATTGTCACGCCAAGCAAAATCCCGGACGCCTGTGGCGAGACGCCCGTGTCACGTCGAAAAATCTCCCCCGTTGCGGGGCACGGCAACCGCGGAGGCCCTGGCTGCCAGTCTACCCCCTTTCTCCGAACAGCGCCGCATTCGGGGCTTCACGCAATCAACCCCTTCACCACCTCCCCATGCACATCCGTCAATCGATAATGCCGCCCCTGAAACGTGTATGTAAGTTTTTCGTGATTGATGCCCAATAGGCGCAGGATGGTCGCCTGGAAGTCGAAGACGTGCACCGGGTTCTCGGCGATGTTGTAGCCAAAGTCGTCGGTGGCGCCGTAGGTCGTTCCAGGCCTCGTTCCGCCGCCGGCCATCCAGGCGGTGAAGCAGCGGGGGTGATGGTCGCGGCCATAGTCGGTCGGCGTGAGCTTTCCCTGCGAGTAGTTGGTGCGGCCAAACTCGCCGCCCCATACAACCAATGTGTCATCGAGTAGGCCGCGCTGCTTGAGGTCTGTGATCAGCGCGTAGCAGGCGCGATCGATGTCCTTGCTTTGTCGGCGGATGGCGTTGGGGAGGTTGCCGTGCTGATCCCAGCCGGGGTGGTAAAGCTGGATGAATCGCACATCCCGCTCGGCCATCCGCCGGGCCAGCAGGCAGTTGGCGGCAAACGTTCCGGGCTGACGCGCCTCCGGGCCATATAGATCAAAAACGCTTTGCGGCTCGCTGGCGATATCCATCACTTCCGGCACGCTGGTCTGCATGCGATACGCCATCTCATATTGCGCCACCCGCGCGTTGATTTCCGGGTCGCCCAAATCCTGATATTGAATTTCTTGTAGCTCCGCCAGCCGATCGAGCATTTTCCGCCGGGCCGCGCCCGAAATCCCGTCCGGGTTTTTCAGGAACAGCACCGGGTCTTTTCCCGCTCGAAACTGCACGCCCTGATGAATGCTCGGCAGAAACCCATTCCCCCACAGCCGGGCATAGAGCGGCTGATCGATCCGGTCCTTCGAGATCAGCACCACGAACGCCGGCAGATTCTGGTTGACGCTGCCCAATCCATAACTCAGCCACGATCCCATCGAAGGCCGGCCGGCCAGTTGCGAGCCAGTCTGGAAAAACGTGATCGCCGGGTCGTGGTTGATCGCCTCCGTGTAGAGCGATTTCACGAAACACAACTCATCGGAGACATTCGCCAGGTTCGGCAGCAGGTCGCTGATCCACGCCCCCGATTTCCCATGCCGGCCGAATTTGAAGATGGACCCCGCCATCGGTAGCGAGGCCTGGTTGGCCGACATCCCCGTGAGGCGTTGGCCTTTTCGCACGCTGGCCGGGAGGTCCTGGCCATTGAGCTTGTTGAGCACCGGCTTGTAGTCGAACAAATCCAGTTGTGAAGGGCCGCCGCTCATGAACAGATAAATGATCCGCTTGGCCCGCGGCGGAAAATGCGGCGCGGGGAGGGTGCCGCCCAGTGCATTGCGCGCCGGGCCCATCGCGACCGAAGCGCCCAACGCGCCTTGTGCGTCGCGTTGCAGCAGCGCCATCAACGCCGCCCCGCCAAGCCCCAATCCAAACCGCGCCAGGAAATCCCGGCGGTTCATCGCGTAATTGATCTGGCTGCAAAGCATGGGATGGGAAACCCGAACAACGAGAACGGGCCGGGGTCTCTTGCCGGAGCGGCACCAACGCTTCGTACGTTAGCGATTCGCTGATGTTGTCCATGTTACACATTTTGACAAAAGTTTACACTTTTGCGGTGGCGAAAGATCGTATTATTGCTCAATGATTCCATAACCAATTATCATTTCAAAAGATACGCCGGCAATTTTGAAAACGCCGCGCGTGCGTGCGGCAAGCGCGCAACATGAAGGCGTCGGCCGCGATTCCGTCGTCCAAATCGAGGATAAGCGGGCCAGGGAAACCATGGTCGAGAGAATAGTGCGGGCCATTCCTTGCCACATCTCCGCCGCTCATCTACGCTTTCTCCCGTTCCGGCTTTCCGCGTGGAACGCCGGGCGTGGTTTTTGCCGGGGTTGGTCATGGGCATGTCGATATTCCCGTCGTTCATGATGATGTTGATGATGTTCCTGGGCGGCGGCGTGCGCGACGCGGCCAGCCTCATTTCCACGCAGGAATACTGGAAAGCCAAGAACGTCACCGTCTCCTACGAGCAGCTCGCGAAGGAGCTGGAGCCGGTGAAGGCGGCGGATGTGTCGAAGCTGATCGGCGACCTTGATGCCGACGACGCCAAGGCGCGCGACGCGGCATCCGCGAAGATCGCGGCGGTGGGGCGAGGCGCGCTGCCGGCGCTGGCTGATGCCATCAAGAATGGTTCGCCGGAGGTTTCGTCGCGGGCCAAGTCGCTCACCGCGAAAATCCGCAGCGCCTCGCGTGCGACTTCGGTGCGGCAATTGATGGCGATTCGCACGCTGGGCGAGATGAAGAAGCCCGAGGCGGTTGCCGTCTTACAACCGTTGCTGGATTCCAAGGAAATGTTCATTGCGGATTACGCCAGGGCCGCGATCGCAAAGATCCAGGGGAAGCAATCGCCCGCGCCCGGCGCTGGCGCCGTCGAGCGGGCGGCGGATGTCGCGAGCATGCCGGCCAAGCTGGACCTCATCGCCCAGTTGGCTCCCAGCGACGAAGGCACGTTCTCCGTTTCCTCGATCGTCGATCAACTCCCGATGCCCGAGGCACAAAAGGCAAAGGCCCGCGATGAATCAGTGAATCAGGTTTTGAAGGTATTGGAGACGGTGGGGAACATCCGACTGGATCTCGTCACCGCCGGCTTCTATGCGGCTCCGCCGGGCCAGCCGGGCAATTCGGTTGTGATGGCGCGCGTGCTGGTCGATTCGTCCGCCGCCTCCGAAGCGCTCCACAATCTCGTGCATAACACGAAGAACATTGATGGCGTCGAGGTCTTCCAACTGGATGACGACACCGCCCTTTTGCTGGCGTCCGACACTCGCGCCGCTTTTGTCACGCGCGAGCCCAACGGCGATCTGCGGCTGGAGGAAACTGTCGCCGCCTTGAAGAAGGGCACTGGCGATTTCGCCAACAACGCCGATCTCTCGAAGCTGGTGAAATCGATCGACCCCAAGGCCACGATGTGGGCGGCGGCAAAAATGAGCGAAGGCCTGCGGCAGATCGCCGGGCCGTTTGCCAGCATCGATACCGCCACCCTCGTCGCCAACCGTTCCATGGAAAAGGACAAGCCGCTCACAAAATTTCGGCTTGAGGCCCAGGGTTCGGATGCCGGTCAGATGAAGCAGGCCGCCGAGCAAATGCGGGCTTCGATCAAGGAGGCGGTGGAGCAGGGGCGCAAGCAGCAGCAGCAGTTGCCTTTCATCAAGCCGATGGTCGATTTCGTGGACAGCATTAGGATCGAGGCAAACGGAATCAAAGCCTCGGCGACGGCCCAAATGCACGGGCAAATGATGATGCCAATTATGTCCGCGGGGGTTGAAGTGCGGACAGTCGCACCCAACGCGCCCGCGCCCGCCGTGCAGCCGGCGAAGTGAAGGGGTGGCCAGCTGTCAGTAGTTGGTTGTCAGTTGTTCGTGGTTGGTTGTCAATTAGCGCGTGGTAGTTTCGGGCGGGCCTCTTTTTCCCTCCGCCGGTACGGCGCCCTACGCCGGAGGAGGGGGCGGATCAATCAGGGAGTTGCCAGTGACCGACGAGATCAAGGTAACGGTGCAAGAGCGAGCGGGGCGTCGGTGCGCAAGCACGGGCTCGAAATGGGAACCGAAGATGGGATATTCGCGCGCGGTGCGCAGCGGCAACTTCATCGCCGTCACCGGCACCGTAGGGATCGGCGCGGACGGCACATATTCCACATCACTTGGCGAGCAGACACGCCGATCGTTGCAAATCATACAGGCCGCCATCCAAGCCTTGGGCGGCGAGATGCGGCAGGTGATCCGCACGCGAATGTACGTGACCGACGTGAGCCAATGGGAGCAAGTTGCCGCCGTTCACGGCGAGATATTCGGCGAGATTCGTCCCGCCACCACAATCGTCGAAGTCGCCCGGCTGATTGATGCCGAGGCGCAAGTCGAAATCGAGGCGGATGTGGTTTGCGATGCGTAGATTTCGCTGCCGCGAACCGTGCGCGTATAGAATAGATGCTGAACCGCAACCGTTTTGAGGTGATACCCAGCATGACGCGCGCCCTGCGTTCCATCCGCTCAGCCGACAATGTAACGGCCGATCTTCCCGAATTGCATACCGGCGACCGAATGTCGCGCGAGGAGTTCCATCGTGTCTATGAGCGCACGCCCAGACATATTCGCGCCGAGTTGATCGGAGGGATTGTTTACGTGGCTTCTCCCCTGAAACTGCGGCATGGCACCAACCACATCCCGCTGGCCAGCGTATTGTTCGCATATGAAGCGTCGACACCGGGAGTTCAAAGCGGGGATAATACGACTGTGTTGCTTGGCGAGGACGCCGAGCCTCAGCCGGACTTGTTTCTGCGGATCCTCCCCGAGTATGGCGGCCAATCGAAAACGCTGCGCGATGACTATTTGAGCGGACCGCCGGAGCTCATCGCGGAAATCGCCTCCAGCAGTCGGGCCATCGACCTTCACGCCAAGCGTGAAGATTACGCCCGCCACGGCGTTCTGGAATATCTGGTTGTTTGCGTGCGCGAGCAGGAATTGCGATGGTTTGATTTGGGTTCCAATCAGGAACATTCGCATCCGTCTGATGGGATTCTCCAAATGCGGGCATTTCCCGGATTGTGGATTGATGTCCCGGCGTTGTTTGGAAAGGATTTTGCCCGCTTGATGTCAACTTTGCAGAAGGGGCTGGCAACCGAGGAACATGCCAATTTTGTGACACAACTTGCGCTTGTTCGAGGGGGACGAAAGAAACGAAAGCATTGATCCTGTGTCCGTTCCCCCGCCCATTCTCTGCCAGCTTTACTGGCATGCCCCCCAGCTTTGGCCGGTGGCGGCGGGGGGCGCGGCGGTGTTGTTGATCGCTACGCTCTGGCTCTATCCAGCGCAACTTGGACGAGTGCCATGGCCTTGGCGGGGAGTGCTGCCGGCGCTTCGCGTGCTGGCAGTCGTCGCCCTTGGGGCTTCGGTGCTTAAACCTGTTGCGGTTCGGCTGGCGACGGCCGATGAGCGCGGGCAGATCGTGGTTTTAGTCGATTGCTCGCGCAGCATGAGCGTAGTGGACAACGCGCGGTCGCCGGCACAACTGGTGGCCTTGGCCGATGCCCTGGGCAAGTTGCCGCCCAACGCGCGCCCAAATGGCGCATCGGGGCTGGCCGCCGGGCTTGAGCAATTGAGAACCCTGGCCGCCGATGCGGGGGCGGCACGGGAAGACCTCGACTACGCGCGCGTCTCGGGCCGCGACATCGATTTGCGCCAGACCCGGTTGCGCGAGGCGGTGGATCGCTACTGGCAATCCGCGGCGGCCCTGGCCGCGGCCGCGGTCAATCTCCCGCAGGCCGCCGACTTAAATGCGCGGTTAAAAGCGCTCGTGCAACCGGCGGATCCGGCCGCGCGACAAGCCTGGCGTACGCAAGTGCCGGCGCGGATCGCGCGGGCGGCGACGGCGGTCGTGCAGTATCAGGAATCGGCGGACGCGAAGGTGTATCAGATGGATCCGGCGGTCCGAAAGGCGTGCGATGCGCTCGCCGGGTTATCCCGATTCGCGTTGGTCGAGCAGGCGCTTCTTCGGCCAGGCGGCCTGCTGCCGCGCCTGGAACAGGAGGCGGCGGTTACTGGCCTGGCCCTGGCCGGCGACGTTCAACCGCTGCCGCTTTGGAACAATGCCGGCCCTGAAGCGAAATTGAACGCGTCGCCCGATGGAGATGCCAGCAACCTCACTTCGGGAATCGCGCGTGCCGTCGCGGGCCGGCCCGTGCGCGCGGTGGTGCTTTTTTCGGATGGACGACAGGTCGGCGGCGATCCAACGGTCGTGTCAGGCCTCACGCCCAACGGCGTGCCGGTCTTCGCGGTCAGCGCGGCGGCCGCTGCCGCGCCGCATGATTTATCCTTCGCCTCCATCAGCTCGCCGGCCAGCGTATTCGTGGGCCAGTCGATCATCGTGAAAGCCGAGCTTCGCCACAATGGATTTGACGGGGCGCAGGTGCAACTCCATTGCGGCATTGCCGGTCAGGCACCGCAGGTGCGAAAGGTTGAGATTCACAATGGCCGTCGCGCCGGCGCGGAATTTTTCGCAAAGCTCATACAGCCAGGCGCACAGCGGATCGACCTGTGGTTCGACCCATTGCCCGGCGAAGCCAGTACGCTTAACAATCGCGTGCGGCGCTGGGTCAAGGTGGCGCCGCAACGGCTGCGGGTGCTGCTGGTGGCCGGCTATCCCACTTGGGATTTTCAGTACGTCCGCAATTCACTGGCGCGCATCAATCCGCTCACCCGATTGGCGGAAGTTGAACTGAAGGATCGCGTGCTCGATCCCAACCATCCCCGCCTGCGTCTCGCGGCGCAGGAAATACTCAGGCAGGATGTCATCATCCTGTTTGACGTGCCCGTGACCGCGCTGGATGAACGGCAATGGGATGCCCTGGAGCGCGTGCCGCAGGTGATGGGCGGAAGCATTGTGCTGGTGGCGGGGGAGGCGCACTTGCCGCGCGAATACAACCAACTCATTGCGGCCTCCACGCTTCTGCCATTTCGCGCGCCGTTTCGCCCGGCATGGCGGGTATGGCCGGGCGAAGACCCGGCGTTTCATTTCGTTCCCGCGCCCCGCGCCGAGCAATCGGATGTGTTGCAGTTGTCCAGCGAACCTGAAGGCGCCCCTCGGCGATGGGAACAACTTCCCGGCGCATTCCGATTCCTGCAATTGCCCGATGTCCATGATGAGCGATGGAAACAGGGCGTGACCCCGCTGCTGGTGGAGGAGGAATCGCGCCTGCCGGTGCTCACGGAAATGCGCCTGGGCGCGGGGCGGGCCTTTTTCCTCGGGATTGACGAAACCTGGCGCTGGAGATTTAAGATCGGCGGGCGAGATCAGGACCGGTTCTGGTGGCAGTTGATCGAGTACGCTTCGGAAGATCCCTATTTCGCGCATGCCGGCCCGCTGGCGTTGGATGCCGACACCCTCTCCGCGGCGCCGGGAGAGGCGATCCATGTGCGCGCTCGTATGACTGAAGAATCGCCGGCGGGATCGTTGGCCGGCGGCGCCTATTTGCTGGACGTGCTTCAGGGCGCAAAGACGGTGATGCGCCAAGCCCTGTCGGCCAGCGGGCCGCCGGGCAGCGGGCGTTACGCGGCCACGCTTTCCCTGCCCGCCGGCGAATACCGCGTTCGCTGGAAGGCCGCCGGCGCCGACCGCAAGTCGTGGACCGTCGAAATTCCGCTGCATGTGGAGGCGACCAGCGAGGCGGAAATGGCGGATTTGTCCGGCGACGACCGCATGTTGCGCAAGCTGGCCGAAGCCTCGGGCGGGGAGTTTCTCACGCTCGATCAGGTGAACCGACTTCCGGGCCGGCTCGCCGCGATCGGGGACGCGCGGTCTCATTATGCCGAACTTGCCCTGTGGGATAGTCCGTACCTGTTTTTGCTGGTCGTTGGGTGCCTGGGCGCTGAATGGGCGTTGCGCAAACGACTGGGTTTGGCATAAGTAGATAAGGTTGGGACCCAAGGGAACGGGGCAGGGGATGGATTCCCTAATAATGATTTTGAGCTGATCCCAGCACGACTCGCCGGCGGCGGACGAAAAGCCGCTGAATTGGTTTCGTGCTTCGCGCCGCTACGCGATCGAACCTCGCCCACGCAGGTTATCATGCACCGCCTGGCAGAATTTCCGCCGTCTGTAAGAGGATACCTCGACGATTTTGTCGCTCGTCGCAGGCGCTTGGTGCTGTTGCGCGCGATGGGAATGGGCCTCCTGATGTTCGCAATCTGGGCGCTGCTCGCGTGCGCCGCCGACCGGCTGTTTCACCTGCCGGGCGCGCTGAGGGTCGGTCTGCTGGCAGCGGGCGGGATCGGCGCGCTGTGCTTCTTTTTGCGTCCGATGCGGTTGTTGTTTCACCCGGTCGATTGGGTGGAGACGGCGGCAACCATCGAACGACAAAACCCGGCGTTTGGACAACGGCTCGTCACCGTCACCTCCCGCATGTTGGGCTCGGCGGCGCATCGCGGGTCGGATGAAATCCTTTCCCACCTTCTGCGCGAAGTGGGCATTGAGGCCGATGTGCAGCGCCGCCGCAGGCTTTTGTCGCTGCGATGCATTGCCGGGCCGTGGGTCGGCTTGTTGGCAACGCTGGCGGTTGCCGTTGCTTTGCTGCAGCTTCCCCGGCTGGGTGGGGCGGCGCTGCTGCACCGATTCTTTTCTCCGCTGGCCGACATTCCGCCCGTCACGACCACGCAACTGACCGTATCGCCCGGCGATGCCGACGTCCTGCAATCCGACCCGCTCAAACTCCAGGTGGAGGCGCGGCGATTGGGCGGGGGGGCCGTCTGGCTCTTCCTAAATGATGATGCCAGCAACTGGTCTCGCTATGCGATGGATGACGCCGGCGACGGACGCTTTACCTATACCCTCACCTCCGTCGCGCGCGACTTTCATTACTATGCCTCGGGCGGCGATGCCGTCAGCCCGCGATTCACCATTCGCGTCAAGCGCCCTCTTTCAGTCGCGCAGTTCCGTATTCGCTATACCTACCCGGCCTACACGGGCCGCGCTCCGCTGACCGTCACCAACACCGACGGATCGATCGAGGCGCCGGTCGGGACCCAGGCTCTGCTCACCATCACCGCTACCGAGCCCCTCCAATCGGCGCTTCTTACGGTAGGCGCGCGGAAGGTATTGATGGAGAAAACCGATCGCGACAATGTGCGCCAGGCCGATTTGCGGATCGAAAAAGACGCCACCTATGAACTGGACCTGATCAGCACGCGCGAAGTGCATGGCGCGGGCCTAGGCCGGATGTTGATTCGAGCCATCCCCGACCATCCACCGCTCGTGCGCCTGCTGCAGGCGGGGCAGAGCCTATGCCTCAACCCGCGCGATCTTCTGCCGCTGAGCTACATTGCGCTTGACGATTTCGGATTGGAAACGCTCACGGTTCGCGCGCAGGTCAATGCGGCCCCCGCCATTAACATGCCGCTGGCCCTGGAGGGAGATCGTCGGCGCCAGAAACGGACCGTCGATTTCGACCTCGCATCGCTGAAGCTGGGGATCGGGGACGTATTGACGCTCTCGCTGGCCGCCAGGGATACCGCCGGGCAGGAAACCCGCAGCGAAGACCTTGTGGTGCTGATTTCCCCGCACGAAGTGGATACCAACGCGAACGAGCGAATCGGCGGGCTGGAGGCCGCGGTTCAATTCGCGCAGTCGCTTGCCGGCAATCTGGACACAGCGTCCAAATCAATTGAAGACGCCAATGGGCCCAAAGATCGCGCGGTTTCACAATACAATTCCGCGTTGTCCCGCGCCAGCCGCACGCTGAGCGCGGCATTTGAGTCCGCAACCCTGCTGCGGCAATCGTTGCTGCGCGTTGAAGCCCACAGCGGCTCGCCGGAAATGGCGCGGGCGCTGGCGGGGTGGGTGGATGGGGCGCAGCAGCAATATTTCGTCGCCGACGATCTGTTCCGCCGCGCCGGAACGCCCGCGGGCGTGGACGGCCCGGCGCGGCAACGCCTGCGCCATGCGCTCGACCAATCGCGCGAAATGGAAGGGCAACTGAAGACTGTCTGGCAGGGCGAGCGTGCCGCCGCCGTTCTGGCCGATCGCGAAAACGTCGATCTCACGTCAAGGAAGCCTGCTCCGGCCGATCCGAAAACTGCCCAGCGCCGCGCCAAGACATTGCAACGCACCAAGCAGGACATTGATGCCGGCGCCGTGGAAATCGGGCTCAACGCGTCATCGGGCGACCTGGAGGCGCAGTTGCGGGCCAAGATCAGCGCGGCCGCCGCGTTGGAGCGATCGCGGGCGCCGGTCGATTTTGCCGCCGCCGCGCGAGGTTGGTCTCAGGAGCTTCATCGCGATCCACATCAAAAGACTGATTTTGACAGCCGGCTTTCCGCCGCCGCGCAGGCACAAGCCGTACGCCCGGATTCGGATCTGGTATATGCCCAGGACCTGGGATTGGCGGCACGCGCCGCCGGTGCCCTGGAGGCCGCAATTGGCGAGCCGGGCAGCAAGATTGCGCCTTACGAAGCAAAGCTCAATCGCTTTCCCGGCATCCTGGAAGCGATGGCCCGCGAGCATGCCGTGCGCCGGCGCGGGCCTGATGCGCATGGCGACGAACTGAAACTCACGGCAGCCGAGGCAAACAAGGCGCGCGAGGAACTGGCGCGCTGGGGAGCCCAGCGTTCTCCGGGGCGGCAGATGATCGCTTCGCTCAGCGCCGCGGCCCGGCAAGCGGAAATGGAGGACCTCGCCCTGCGCGCCAGCGCCGACACCGCGCGGCGTGATTACAAGAAGGCCGCCGACGACGATGCGGCTTTTGATCGTGAACTCGCCGCCGCCGTGCGCAACCCGGGCCGCGCGGCAGAGACGCGCACCGCCGACAACGGCTCGCCCGCGGTTGCCCAGGCGATCGAAGACCGGGTGGGGCGAATCCAGCGCGCCGGCCAGGCCATCTCCCGGCACGTCGCCTCCGCCCAGGCGATGGACCAATTGGGCCAGACCCAGGAAAAGCTGGCGCGCGAAACGCACGGCGGCCCGGGGGCAAAGCCCGGCGATCTGGCCAGCCGCCAGCGCGGCGTTGCCGAGCAGATCGCGCGAGTCGAACGGCAGGAATCCGCCGGGATATTGGGCGCGGGGACAAACGGCTCGGCTGCCGGTGCTTCATCGGCCGATGCCGCCTCGGCGGATGTCAACGATCCCAATTGGCGCGGGCGCGCGACTGCCGCGCTGTTGTTTGCCCAGGAGCAGTTGGCGGCGATGCCGCAGGATTTGGCCGGGGCGCAGGAAGCGGCCGGCGTGCGCCGCCGGGCAGCCGAGCGCGCCGACTCGGCGCATAGAGAGGTATCCGCCGCCTCGGTCGACATGCGGCCGATGGCCCAGCGCGCCGCGTCGCAGGCCGACCAGGATTTGGCCGACGCGGCCGATCGTCTCGAAAAGATGATCGCGCCGGTCGCGCCGGCGGTGGCGATGGACCTGGCCGATCGGCTCGAACCTTTCGCGCCCGAAGCGTCCGGCGCCCGTGATTTGGTGGCCGGCCCACTGGCCGGGGCCCTCAAGTCGCTTGGGGAGGCGGCGAAGGGCGGGGATGCCAACGCGATTGCACAAGCCGCCGCCCAGGCGCGCCAGACCATTGACGCGGTGCAGAAGGAATTGGTTGTGGCGCAGGATGCGTTTACCCAACGCGATCCGCTGGTGGCGGCCAAGTGGTTCGCCCGCACCGCGGCCGATGCGCTGGTGGTTCACCCGGGGGATGTTCGCCAGGCCATGAGCCATCAGGCGCATGCCGCGCTGGCGCTTTCACGGGCGTGGAACCGATCCATCCATCAGGCCGCCGCCCTGCGCCTGTCGGCGCTGCCGGCGCTACAGGGCATTTATGCCCCGCGCGATCCGCAAACCGCCACGGCGTCCAGCGCCGCCGTCCTGTCGCCGGACCTGGCCGCCGTGCGCGATTGGGGAAAACTTCATGCCCGCGATACGCAGGACTTGAGCGCCGGCCTTCGCGAACCTGATCCGCCCGGTTATGAAGAGCCGCTTCGGCTATACTTTCAGGCGCTGGGCAACGCCCAGGGAAAAACAAAGTGATCGCAGCTGGCCGGCTTCCAATTCCCAAGCGTACTTCGCATTTCGCGTTATTGGTCCTGCATTTTACGTTCGCGGCTCTTCTTGCGGGCCGCGCCTGCGCCGACCCTCCGCTTCCGCCCAAACTGGATTCATCCGTCGCGCGCGGCCTGGAATTCCTCGCGGCGGCCCAAGGCGTTGACGGCTCTTTCGGCGCCAATCAAAAAACCGCCATCACCAGCCTGGCTCTCATGTCCTTTCTCGCCGCGGGGCACACGCCGGATGTGGGCAGGTATGGCGCGAATGTGCGGAACGCGATCGATTACCTGCTCTCGCAAACGCATCCCGACGGCGCCTTCGCGCGCAATGAAAAGCCGATGTACCAACAGGGGATCGGCACGCTCGCCCTGGCCGAGGCATACGGCGTGGAGACCGATGGGCCCCAGCGAAAGCGGATCGCCGCCTTTCTCGCCAAATCGGTCACTTACATCGTCGAGGCGCAGAAAGTGAAAAAGCAGGATGTCTATGCCGGCGGGTGGCGCTATGAACCCAATGCCCCGGACAGCGATATGTCGCTTTCGGGCTGGAATGCCCTGGCCCTGCGCGCCTGCGAGGACGCTGGGATTCCCGTTCCCAGGGAGGCGGCGCAGCGGGCGGTTCAGTTTGTCCTCAAATGCTATAATGCCCAAGCCAAAGGTTTTGCCTATCAGCCCGGCGGCGCCGCTTCGCCGGGAATGACCGGCGTGGGCGTGCTGTGCCTGCACGTATTAGACACGGGCGTCGCGCATCGCGAAGCAACTGCCGCCGCCGCATCGCTGGAGAAGCATCCGATCGACGACAAATCGCAATTCCCGTATTACGCCATGTATTATGCCACGCAGGCGGCCAACCAGTCCGGGGACGCGGCATGGGGCGCCGTTTCCAAGGCCACGTTCGAGCAGCTTCTCAAATCCCAGCAACCTGACGGCGGCTGGCCCGACACCCCCGCCGAATCCACCGGCGCCGGCCGCGCCTATTCCACTTCCATGGCCGTGCTCACCCTCACGATCCCCTATCGGCTTCTGCCGGCGTATCAACGATAGGGCTGCCAGAGCGCCAGCGTGCATTCGACTGTTCCACGCCGCGCCGCCCTGGAACCCGCATTGCGCGAAGGTTTATGCGGGGGGAACGTTGGCGCGAAGTTACATTGACGGCCGTCGCGCCTTGATAGGGTGACCCTGCCCCGGTGTCCACGCCGGGGCAGAGCGTACCCGCGCCGCCCCGGATTGGGAACGCTGCGCCGCTTCGAGAAACGAGGACGCGCACCCAATCCGGGGCGGCGCGGCTTCGGGCGTATGACACAATCCACATCTTTGCGGCGTGGACACCCTCATTCCGTATACCGCGGCCCGACGGCCCAATGCAGCTTTTGGGCCAGGGTTCGCCATTCGCGCTCGCGCGGGTTTTCCACCAGCAGTACGTCATGGCTGCTTCGGCGGATGATGACGCGCTCGCCGGCGGCCAGCGGCGTGCTCGCCTGGCCGTCGCAAAAGAGCGTGGTACCGGTGTTCACCTTTACCGCCGCGATCACCACCGTTGACTTCGAGCTCACTACCACCGGGCGAAACGACAAACTATGCGGGCACAGCGGCGTGATGCAGAAACATTCCACATCCGGGTTGATGATCGGCCCGCCCGCCGACACGTTATAGGCGGTGGAGCCGCTGGAGGTGGAGACGATCATCCCGTCGCCGTAGTAGCGGACGCCCTGGTCGCTGTCGGCGGAAATGCCCAACTCGATCATTCGGAAGGGGGGGCCGGCGGTGATGACGGCATCATTGAGCGCGGTCGCCTGGAACCGCCGGCTGTGGCCGATTTCCTCGTCGCTGCACCAACTGCATTGCGTATTGGCCGGAATGACCGACACCTCAAGCATCTGCCGGGGCAGCACCGGCAAGCCGTCGCGCAAATAGGTTTCCAGGGAATCCTCGAGATGATCGGGAGTGAAGTTGGCCAGAAATCCAAGTCGGCCGAAGTTGACGCCCAGGATCGGAATCTGCCGGCCCTTAAGCCGCCGGGCGACGGAAAGCAGCGTGCCGTCCCCGCCCAAAACGACCATCACGTCCGCCTGCACGGCGGCCAGATCATGGTCGGCATCGGTCTCGACGCCGGTGAGCTTCGCCCGACTGGCCAGCCACGCCGTCAAGGAGGCCAGCGCCTCGGGCACCGCCGGCTTGCTCGGATTAGCCACTACAAACACCCGCTTCATGGCGCGAGTGTAGCGGGGGGCCCGCCGGTTGGAAAGAAACGCCTATTCCGCGTTTTCCGAGATCGGCGGTCCCGCTTCCTCCATGTCTCCCCCGTCGGCAGCGCCCTCGAAATCCATGAGGAACAGGATGTTTTTCATGCGTTGCTCGCCGACGCGCTTGGCGAGCATTCGCTTGGCCCGACGCACGCCGGTGCGGCGCGAGACGTGGCCGATGATGATCGTTTCGTTCTTGAGCTTGGGCAATAGTTCGACCAGTCCATCCAGATGAAGGTGCTTGCCGGCCTTGGCTTTCTGTTTGTGAAGCGTTTCGTAGAAGGTGCATTCGGTGATAAGGATCTGGGCGTTTTGCACATCGGGTTGATCGAAGACGGGCCCGGCGGTGGTGTCGCCCAGGAACGCCACCAACGGCACCTCCAGCCGATACTGAATCTCCACGCCCTGGCGGCGAAGCTGAACCAGCTCCGGGCCGGTCTTGCCAATGAGTTCCGGCAGAAGCTTTTCGCGGATGCTGATGAGCGCGTACCCCAGGCTTGTGCCGCCATGATGCGTGGCGAAGGCGCGGATGCCAAAGTCGCGCCGCACCTCGCGCAGTTGGCCCGGTTCCATGGGCACCAGGGTGTATGGCGTCGCCTGCCGCTCGATCTGCCGCCAGCACCGCAGCATGTTATCCACCGGCCCCTCCAGTTCGCGCGGCAGCAGCACCGTGCCCGGCTTCATCCCCTGAAAATGCCGTTGCGACAGGTAGTAAGGCAGGCCCGCGATATGATCCATGTGCGCGTGCGTGATGCACACGATGTCGCTGGTCAGCGCGAAATACGGCGACCGGCCCACGTCAAAGCAGACATTGAGCTCCGGCACCTGCGCCACCGTCTCCTCGCCGGCCACGCTGTAACCAATCACGGTGTACATCCCCAGCGGGATTTTGGCGAACCTCTGAACCAGGAAAGATTTTTCGATCATGCGCGTGAAGTGTAGCGGGGGCGGGGGAAATGATGAACTGGCAATGGACGTCGTCGTCTTCTCATGGGATTCGAAGTTGGATGGTCAAATGGCGCCAACAGAACCTGCAGGTAAATATAACACGCGGAATGCCCGCAACCATCCATCCGCAATCCACAACCTACGACCCACAACCGACCACCACTCAATTGACACCTTCCGCTTACCGGGATACCGTCGCCGCCTACTGATTCTCGGCGTTCAGCCGGGCGCGAAATTGCAGGAATGTCCGAAGCGAAAGTGTCTTGAAGTGAACAGTGAAGCCCGAAAACACGCCGAGCAAATCCTGGGCTACACCTTCAGGAATCCCGACCTCCTCAAGGAGGCGCTCACCCATTCCTCGATCGCCGATAATCGGCTCGACAGCAACGAGCGCATGGAGTTTCTGGGCGATGCCGTGCTCGATCTGATCATCTGCCATGATCTGTACGAGAAGTTTCCGCAGTATCAGGAAGGGGATCTGACGAAGGTGAAGTCCGCGGTGGTATCCCGGCGAACCTGCGCGGAAGTCTCCAACGAAACGGGATTGACCGATTTGCTAATCACCGGCAAGGGGATCAGCTCGCGGCGAAGCATGCCGTCGTCGCTGGCGGCAGCCGTGTATGAATCCATCGTCGCGGCGATCTATCTTGATGGCGGGTTCGACGTGGTCAAGGAATACGTCCTGCGCACGATGGGCCCCAAGAGCGATGCGATCGCCTCCAACTCCCACCAGATGAACTACAAGGCGCTGCTTCAGCAGCACTCGCAAAAAGAGCTTGGGGCCACGCCGCTTTACGAGTTGCTCGACGAGAAAGGGCCGGACCACAGCAAATGCTTCGAGGTCGGCGTGGCGATCGAAGGCCGGCGTTTCACCTCCGCCTGGGGCCCGAACAAGAAAATGGCCGAGCAGAAGGCCGCGCTGCTGGCGCTAGAGGAATTGAAAATCCTCAATCAAAAGGAAGTGGATAAAGCGATCGAGGAAATGGCCGACAGCGGGTACGCCGGCGATGAGTCGTGAAGTGCGCGCGAATCCATCAGCCGTGGCTTGCGGCTCTCGATGACGCGGCCGCAATGAATGCTTCAATCTTCTCCGGCGATTTGATTCCCCTGGAAGATTCGACGCCGCTGCTCACGTCCACCGCCCAGGGGCGCAGATCGCGGATGACGTTGGCCACATTCCCAGGCGTCAGGCCACCGGCGGCGATAATGGGGGGAAGCCCGTCCATCATGCCGGCATCCTGGCACGCTTTCACAAACGCAAAATCATTTGGCATACCCGTTCCACCAGGAGCGACGGCGGGGGTCTCCAGCACCAGGCCGCGCAGATTTGCTAAGTGGTAACGCGCGATCGCCTCGCGCCAAGCCGCCAATTCCGCCTGGAATGTCTCGGACGCCACGCGAACGGCTTTGATCACAATCAGCCCCTCCAGCTTGCGAACGCAGTCGGCATCTTCGCCGCCGTGAAGTTGCACATGCCGCAATCCCAAAGACCCGGCGGTATCGCGCACTTCTTCCGCCGATGCATCCACGAACAATCCCACGGGAGTTACAAATGGCGGCAACGCCCGCAGAATGCCCCACGCCTGCCCGGCCGTGACGCAGCGAAACGACGACCGGTGAAATACCAGCCCGATCGCATCCGCGCCAAGGCGCGCGGCGGCCAAAGCGTCCTCGACGCGCATCACGCCACAAATCTTGACGCGGGTTCGCTGCACGAACCAGATGCTAGACGGGCGCGATTCGAGGTTCAATCGAGTTGGCGGAATCCGTCACTAACCCTTCCCCGCAGGACCGGGAGGGGGAAGATGAGACGCCGCCGCGACTGTGGAGCACGCAACGTCTGACGCCGTCAATGACTCCAGCGAATCGGCCCTGAGCACCCGTGCTTTGGGCCCCAGCGGCTTCCACCGGTCGGGCTGGGAGGCGGGGCCAAAGAGGCTGAGCGTGGGGACGCCAAGAATGCCGGCCAAGTGGCCAGGGCCGCTGTCGTTGCCGACAAAAGCAGATGCGCCGGACAGCGCCGCCAGCATATCCACAAGGTTGCCGGGCGTCTGCACTTCCGCGATCGCGCGAAATTTCGCGATGAGTTCCACGGGCCACCGCTCGAGCTCCACCTCGCCCAGCAGCACGCGCACGGCGCGGCCCTCCGCGCGCAGCCGCGCGATCAAATCGAGGTAACTGGGCGCGGGCCAGCATTTCAGCGGCGATCCGCCGCCGGGGTGAATGATGATTGGGCCGCCGGCACGGGCGGGGGGTGTGACTAATCCGCGCTGGGCGATGGAGTGGAGGATCTGCTGCGCCGCGGCGTGGGCTGCGGGCCAGGGGGCGAGTTGGTCGGCCAGATGCTGGGTTTGGTGCCCGGCAAAGTCAGTTGGGGCGTTCGTGGAGATGGAAAGAACCTGGGCTTCTGGATTCAACGTCTTCACGTTGGCGGCCCACCGCTCGCCGGGGTCGCCCAGGAAGTTAAGAACGGTATGCGCGCCCGCCAATGCTCGAGCGGCGGGGGCGGGTAAATCGGGGCCATCGGCAAAAAGCGCTTGCCAACCCCCGGTCTCAACATCCATCGACTCGACCCGTAGCACGCGCTCGGCCAGCGCGCCCTTTTGCCCATGCGTCACATAAAATACCCGGCTCTGCGGATGAAGCCGCGCCAGCGCAAGCGCCAGCGGCCAAGTCATGATAAAATCACCCAGCGCGCCCAGATGGAAGATTAGGATGTTCCGCCGCATCACGGGCGCCCCATCGGTGCCTGGTGTTCATGAACGTGGCGATATTGCGGTTCTTCGTCTTCCATGCAATTCGCACGGGCGAGACGCCCGTGATACGTAAACGGCATTCATCCTTCGACACTTCCGTCGATCCACCCTCCGCCCAGAACTTCCTCGCCGCCATAGAGCACCACGGCCTGTCCCGGCGTGATGGCGCTTTGCGGCTCATCGAATCGAACCATCAATTCATCAGGCCCGGTCCGCGTCGCGGTGGCCGGCTGCGGCGAATGGTTGTAGCGGATTTTTGCCGTGCAGCGCACCGGGCCGGCCGCTTCGGCGAGTGAGTCGCTCAGGATGTTGAGCTGATGGGCGATCAGACCGGAGCTCAGGAGGTCGTCTTTCGATCCCAGCGTCACGCGGTTGGCGGCGGGGTCGATATTCACAACGTACACCGGATATCCCAGGGCAACGCCAAGTCCCTTGCGCTGGCCGATGGTGAATTGCTGATGGCCGGCGTGCGCGCCGATTACGCTGCCGTCGGCGGTAACGAATGCGCCTTCCCGAAATGTCTCGGGGCTGCGCCGCCGCACAAGGCCGGCATAATCCTGATTGGGCACGAAGCAGATTTCCTGCGAGTCGGGCTTGTTGAACACTGGCAGTTTCATCTCCTGCGCGATCGCCCGCACTTCATGCTTCTGATAGCCGCCAATCGGCAGGAGGGTATGATCGAGCGTTTCGCGGCTCATGCCAAAAAGCACGTAGCTCTGATCCTTGTGATGATCCACGCCGCGCAGCAACTGCCGGGCGCCGGTGAGCGGATCAGTTTCGGCGCGGGCATAATGCCCGCTGGCCACGTAATCCGCGCCGACGGCTTTGGCATACTGCGCAAGCTTGCCGAACTTCAGCCAATCGTTGCACCGCACGCACGGATTTGGCGTGCGCCCACGGTTATACTCGGCGACGAAATAGTCGATCACGCGCCCAAAATCCTCCTGGAAATTCAGCACATAAAACGGCAGGTCCAATATCCCCGCCACCCGTCGGGCATCGTCGGCATCCAACACCGAGCAGCAACCCTGCTTGTGCTTGCCGGCGGTGGAGCAGCCCGCGCCTGTTGCCGCCCCGTCGTGGTGCGTCCCGTCCATGCCCAATCGAGGGTCGTGCGCCATGTCGTCGTGCGCCCCCGCCTCGTGCGCCTCGACCCCCGCCGGTGAGCCCAGGCGCATAAACACGCCGATCACGCTGTATCCCTCGCGCAGCAACAAGGCGGCGGCCACGGAGCTATCCACTCCGCCGCTCATCGCCAACACAACCTTTTTCCCGTTCCCGCGCATGAGTCATCCGAAAGTAGTGAGGTGAATCATAGGTGTCAAATCCGGTCGTTGCGGGACGATCATGAAGTGGTTGCGCGTTCAGGCGGGATAGTAGAATCGGGCAAGGTGGCGATTCTTTTAACGTGACACGGGCGTCCCGCCCGTGCGGAAGCGTGGGAAGTATGAGAACTCCACAGATTGGAAGTTCGATGACGGTACGCACGGGCGGGACGCCCGTGTCACAATTGAGGTTGCCGCATTCAGCCCTCGCCCCTCGCAACCGATACAACCGTTACCGTGCGTCTTCCCGTTCCCGCTTCACTGCTTCAGGCCTCGCCGTGTAAACGTCTTTGGCTTGGGGCGGCCGGCGTCGCGCTTTTTATTGGCACTCTCCTCATCGGCTATTGCGCCGTCCCGAAAAGTCCCCATGGCCAAGGAACGGTAGGCCTGGATTTTATCGCGTTTTACACCGCCGGCACGTTCGTGCGCGAGGGGCGATCCGCGGATTTATATGACATCCACGCCGTGCAACGCTTCCAGGGGGACCTGGCACGCGCGAATGGCGTTGATCTGGGATCGGCGGTCGGCCCGTACTGGAATCCGCCGTTCTATGCCTGGCTGTTTGCCCCACTCTCCCGGCTCCCTTATCACGCCGCCCTGCGGTTGTGGATAATTGTGAATATTGCCTGCGCGGCGCTGGCGTGCCTGATGCTGTCGCATATGCTCATCGACTCTGCGTCATCGCGCCTGCCTGAACCCGCCGTTCTTGTAACATGGCACACCTGGGCACTGGTTCCGGTGCTGATGTTGCTCTCGACGCCGTTCATTCATGCACTGAGCCACGCGCAAAACACCTGCACCTCGCTGTTGTTGGTGACATGCGTCACCGTGCTTTGGCGAAAGGAGCGGGCGTTGGCGGCGGGGCTTGTGTGCGGGCTGCTCTTTTATAAGCCGCAACTGGGGGCAGTTCTCGCCGCGGTATTGATATTCGATCAAGGCAGGCGCGCCTTCACGGGGTTGGCCGTGACCGGACTATTGCTGCTCCTGGCCACGTTGGCATTGCCCGGATCACTGCGGCATTTCCTGCATCAGGTGCCGCTCAATCTGCATTTTGTGCAATGCCAGGTGCCGTATCTTTGGGATCGGCACGTCACCTTCAAAGCGTTTTGGCGGCTGCTGCTCCAGGGCAAAGGCGCGGGAGAGCCGACGTGGACGGTAAGCACGTTGGCCGCTTTAAGTGCGGCGGCCGTCGGCGCGGGCCTGCTTTGGGCGGCGTTGCGCGGCAGGGCTTCGTTGCATTTACAACTATCGCCCAGTAATCATGGCAAGATTTCCGCCCCCATCCGACGCGATCGGCTGATTGCCGCGACTATCGCGGCGACGCCGCTGCTGATGCCCTTCTACTTTGATTACGATCAGCTTCTTTTGGCCGTGCCGGCGGTCCTGCTGGCGGCCGATCTGATACGCCGCGACCGCGCCATATCGCTTCGAGCCGGCGACCGCTGGTTGTTGCGAATCTGGCCGGTCTATTACGTCTGGCTGATGCTCAATCCCGACATCGCTCTGCTCACGCGCGTAAATCTGTCGGTGCCGTTGCTGGCCGTGGTTGCCGGGCTCTTGATCGCGCGGGCAGGACGGGCGTGCGATGAACGACGTTTACTGCAGTCGCAAACAGGTTCAGTTTGGAGGCACGGACTTTTAGGTGGCGTTTTTGTGACACGGGCGTCCCGCCCGTGCTGACTGTTGAGAACTCGGAAAATGAAGCTGCTCGACGCTCCATCGCAAGCGGCACGGGCGAGACGCCCGTGTCACGATGAACTTTCCCGCGCGCCCGCTGGATCCAACGGCGTATCGGCTCGCGAATTCATGCACGCTGGCAGCGATTTTTCGCACACCTCGTCTCCGGCCCGATCCGTCGCCCACCCCATCCGTTCGCGCCTGTGGAAACTGGCAATCGTCGTTGGTTCGGTGCTGCTGGTGATCGTGGTCGCCGAGATCGTGGGTCGGATTCGCCATCCCAGCCATCAGATCGCGCTGGGCCACGATCTGCTTCCCTCCTACGCCGCCGGCGTGTTGGTACGCGAAGGCCATCCCCGGCTGATGTACGATCGCAACGCCGTCGCCGCGGTGGAACGGCAAACGATCGCCGATGCCGACCTGGCGATGGACGCAAAGTTCTGCCCCTGGCTTAACCCGCCGTTCTACGCCTGGGCTTTCGCGCCGCTGTCGGCGCTGCCCTATCGGCAAGCCGCCGCGCTGTTCCTGGCAATCAATGTGATATTGCTGGCCGCGTCGCTGGTTTTGCTCACGCGGATGGTGGGTCCCCGCCAATCGCGCATTCCCATTCATTCGGATTTCGGGGATTCGGAATTCGGATTTTCTCCGCGCGGGCAGATACTCGCAAGCACCGTTCTAATTCCCCTGCTCATTGTTCTCCCGCTCCCCTTCTGGCAGGCGATGTGCCATCAGCAAAACACGTTTATCTCACTGTTGCTTTTGAGCGGCGCCGTCGTCTTCTGGCGGCGTGGAGATGGATTTCGCGCCGGCGTGTTGGCCGGGCTGCTGTTCTTCAAGCCGCAACTGGCCGCCGTGTTCGCGATGGCTCTGATCGTGGGGATGGGCTGGCGCGCATTGGCGGGCCTGGCGATAACGGGCGCGGCATTGCTCGCCATTACGCTGTTTACCATGCCCGGCTGCCTGGGCGATTTCCTCCATCGCCTGCCGCCCATTCTCCATTGGCTGCAAAACGAATCGCCCTACAACTGGGGCCGGCAAGTCACTTTCCAAAGCTTCTGGCGATTGCTCACGCAGGGCCAGGTGCGCGGCGAGACCGTGTTTGCCGCTAAGTTGCTGTGGTGGGCCTCGTCGGCGGTGGTGCTGGCGGGACTGGCCGTCGCCGCGCGTCGGCATATTCGCCAGGGGCCAAGCTCCTTGTCGCGCGACCGCCTGATCGCGGCGGCGGTCGTCTCCATGCCGCTCCTGATGCCTTACTACATGGATTATGATTTGCTGCTGCTGGCGATCCCGGCGGTGTTGCTCGCCTCCGAATGGGTGCGCACCCCGCAATTCATCACCCACACCGACTATTGGCTGCTGGCGGCATGGATAGCGGTTGGCCTTGAAAGCTATTTCAATCCCGCGCTCGCGGGCCACACGCGCCTCAACCTGATCGTGCCGTTGCTGGCGACACTCAGTGCGCTCCACATCGCGCGATGCCTGCGCAGGCAATTGACCCCCACCACCCACCGCTGCCCGGCGAATATTTGATCGTGACACGGGCGTCTCGCCCGTGCGAATTGGCCCGGGGCGCTTGAGAAATCGACGCATTCCCGTTCCATTGTCAACATGCACGGGCGGGCCGCCCGTGTCGCGACGGAGATGGCTAACAATTCCTTGTTGTCCGCATCGCGCTTCGCCGTTCCGCCATCGGGCGCGTCCGGTGCGATGCGCCGCGACGTATCGGCGGCATACGTCGCCGCCCTTTCGCGCATCGGCGCCTGGGCGGCGGTGTCGGCGATTGTCTATCGCCTGGCCGGCCCGGCCCAATTCGGCACGCTCGCCCTCATTCGCGGAACCATCGGCTTGCTCAACTATACCGCCGCCGGCCTCACGCCCGCTCTCATCCGGCTACTGGCCGAGGCGGCGCACACTCGGCGCCCAAGGTCGAATACACCCGCAGATATCCGCAAACAATCCGATGACACTTCGAGTCTTGCACCCGATATCGCTTTGCCGAAAACTGTCGAATACGCGTCGCTTGCGGATCCGCCTTCGGAGCAGATCCTGTATTCCAACGGCATCGCGGTGGCGCGGGCATCCGTGGCGGTTGGTCTGGTGCTGGCAGTGTTGTACGCAGTGCTTTTCAATCACCTCCACGCGGTGCCATCGGCGATTCGCTGGCAGGCGCCCTGGGCGGTGCTGCTGATTGGTCTGGGGACGCTGCTCCGCCTCTACAGCGATGCCCCTGGCGCGGTGTTGCAGACGCGCGGACGAATCGCGCTCGATAGCTATTTGCTGGCCGGCACGGATGCGTTCTGGGCGGTCGCCACGATCGCGCTGTTTCGTTGGCCGGGCGTTTTGACCGCATCGCTCACGTACGCCTGCGCCGCGGCGCTTCTGGTGATGATGCGATCGCTTGCCGTCGCGCGGCTCGATGATTCCCCCTGGCCGCCCAGACTCGCCCTCGCCCAGCGCGCCATCGTGCGCCGGCTTCTGTCGTTTGGGTTCCTGGTGCTGCTCTCGCAGCTCGCCGAGTACTTTTACTCGCCGACGGATTACATCCTGATCAACCATTTCTTCGGTCCCGCCGCGGTAGCCGGTTATGCGCCGGCGATGCAGATTGATTCGGGATTGCTGATGCTGGTGACGGGCCTGTCGGCGGTGCTGCTGCCGCGCGCCGCCCTGGCCCACACGCGCGGCGCGCGGGAGTTGCTCGGCCAGTATTACCTGCGCGGCACGGCCGCCTGCACCGCCTTACTCTTGCTCGCGGCGATCGCGGTATGGGCACTGTCGCCGTGGCTGTTTCGCCTCTGGTTCGGCCCCAGGCCGCCGGACACACGCCCCATCCTTCTGCTGGTTCTGGCATCCACCGTCATTGGCGGCAGCAGTGCCGTCGGACGATCGGTGCTGCTTGGGATGGGAAAATTTAAGCCATACGCCATCGCGGCAATCGTGGCCGGCGTCGTGAACGTGATCGCAAGTTATTGCTTCGTCAAATACGCCGGCCTGGGCCTCCGCGGCATCATCTACGGCACGCTATTGGTCGTGGTGGGGCGGTGCGGCGTGTGGATGCCGTGGTATGTCATGTATGCGCTCCGGCGAGAGGAATCGGCCTTAGGTTTCCCTAACCGGTCCTCTTCCGGCTTATAATCTCGGATCAATCTGATGAGATCTGCACCCGAGCCTTCAATGACGCGTTTTCTTCTTCGCGCTTTCCTCCTCATGTCGCTGCTTTTGCTTGCGGCGGTGACAACGGCGTGGGTGCGCAGCTATCGGATCATTGACGAATGGCACGCGTACGAAGTGATCGAGAACAAACAGGGCCAGTTCGTTCGCGTTTACGAGTTCATCACCAGCCGGGGAAAGATTGAGCTGGCCTGGCATGTGCAAGACGGCGACGAAGAGGTTCTTGAAGCCCTCGACGCGCCGATTGCTTCTCATGAGAAACACCCGGCCGAGCAACTAAAAAACTTCCTGATTGTGCGCGACCACCTGGGATTTTATTATTCTTCGGCCAGCGAGACGCTTGTGCCATCAGGCTCGGGCCGCACATGGCGGATTGTAATCCCATTTTGGCTGGCCGCCCTGTTGCTTGTTTCGCCGGTGGCTGGCTGGGTGATCGTCGCATTGCGGCGCGGGAGCCGCTTGCGTCGGGGCTTCTGTCGGGCGTGCGGGTATGATCTTCGGGCCAGTGCTGTGCGATGTCCTGAATGCGGAACAGCCATCGCGCCCGCGGCGCGCGCGTCCTTCCGGCGGCTTGTTTTCCCGCTCGCCGGCGCCGTCGTGGCGTGCGCACTTTTTCTTGCGCTGGGCGACTGGTTCCTGCACCAGAGGATCAACCGCCAATTGACGTTTTGGCGGCTGCGAGAAGTCGCTCCTCATGTGATCGGGGACCTCATGGTGCCCGTGGACACCACTGGAAAAAAGATCAATGTCGTAGTGGCGAAGGCGCTTTCGGCAAAAAAGCACTATTCGGGGCCGCCCGCCGACGCTCGATGGACTTTTGTCGCCCAAAAAACGCTCCGGGGGACGGACGTGACCGGCGATTTGTTTTCAACTGTGGTTCCGTCCAGCCAATTTGAAGTTGGCAAATCGTATCTTCTGTACCTTTCGTCAACGGGGGAAGAAGCATATGTCGTTCGCTTCGCCCCCGGCACGCGGCAGTCGATTGATGCCGCCGTGAAAGAAATTGCCAAGGCCGCCGGAGGTGTTCAGCCAAAGCTACAGCTATGGATAAGTGAGGGCAATATCGTCGATTGGGCGGAATGCTTCATTAGAGATGAGGGAACTTTCACGGAAAAACTGTGGAAGAATGATGTGCATGTCGGTACGGTATTGGTCAAAGGCAGGACTGGAAAGATACCGAAGGGTCGACTTGATCGGTTCGTGCAGCAGGGCGCTGACGCGCCCGCGCATAAGCCTGATCCAATGGGATGGGGAGGCGGGTTGCTCCGCTGGCGCGACGCGGAAGGCCAGCCGCACGAGAAGTTGTATAATCCGTTTGCGGAAGAACCTAATTTGTTCGATCTTCTCGATAGTGTCGCTGAAAAGACGGGCAAACCAATCCCTTTACCGACTACCCAACCCACATCCGCAACACGCCCCGCCTCGGCACCGCCAAATAGCCGGCGGTGAACGCGCATCGACTGCCTTCACGCATCGATATCGGTCGCCTGTTGCTTGCAACGGAATAGCTCGACATCAAGCTCTTCCCGCATCCGGATGCACCCACGGCTTGCGATACGGCCTCCTGAGCAACTTATTAGCCTGCTCATCATTTGCTATTTGCCCCTTGGCCGCGTCCCAGGTGAGCGAGCGCCCCAGGGCCATGCTCATGTTTGCCAGGATGCAGGTAGCCGTTGAGATGTAGCCCTGCTCGATGTCCGCGACCGGCTTGCCGCGCGAGGCGATCGCCTCCAGAAAGTTCTTCATATGCGCGCGCTCGGCGGGGGCCACATGCGTCTCCAAATCCTTTTCGGTCTTGTCTTCGGGATACTGTTCGAGCTCGTAAACCACGTCCTTGTGGATCGGCCTTCCGCCGCCGGAGGGAGTGAAGGTGTATCCCATGACGCTGGCTTCCAGCGTGCCCTTGTCGCCATAGAAAGTGGCGCCCCACGGATAGCGTGGATGCTTGAGCGGCGAGCCTTCCCAGCCGTTGTCGCCGTAGGCCATTCCCGCCGGCATCTCGCCCCAGGTGCGATGGTTCCAGACCATATTCACATCGCCGAAATCGAAAGTGGCCGTTTGCGTGTCGGAGATATTGGCCTTGGCTTGCTTATCGACCAGGATGCCGCCGGTGGACGACACGCTGCGCGGCCAACCCAGTCCGAGCATCCAGCGGGCCATGTCGAGCATATGCACGCACATGTCGCCGACGATCCCGTTGCCGTACTCCATGAACGCGCGCCAGCCGCGCGGATGCACGATCGGGTTGTACGGCCGCATCGGGGCCGGGCCGGTCCACATCTCATAGTCCAGATTGGCCGGCGGCTTTTCATCCGGCGGATTGCTGTTGTTGCGCATGTGGTAGTAGCAATACAACTCCACAAACGCGATCTTGCCCAGCCGTCCCTGGTCGATGATCTGATTCTTCGCCTCCACCAGATGCGGCGTACTTCTGCGCTGTGTGCCGATCTGCACCACGCGATTGTTCTTCCGCGCCGCGGCGAGCATCGCCTGCCCCTCGGCGATGTCCACGCTGATCGGCTTCTGGCAATACACGTCCATCCCCGCCTCCACCGCCGCGATCATCGGCAGGGCATGCCAATGATCCGGCGTGCCGATCAGCACGATGTCCAGATCCTTCTCCTTGAGCATCTGCCGATAGTCGTGATACAGGCGCGGCTTTTTGTGCGAAGCCTGCCGGGCCGCGGTCATTTCCGCCGCATGTTCCAGCATGTTTTTGTCCACATCGCACAGCGACACCACCTCGACGGGCGCGACCTGGATGAGCCGAAACAAATCGATCTTCCCGTACCACCCCGTCCCGATGGATCCCACGCGCAGCGGCTTTTGATCCGCCGCGCCACGGACGTATCCCCCCAACGCCATCGCGGCCATCCCAGCCGCGCTCGCGGACAAAAAATCTCGGCGGTTCATACGACGCCTCCTACTGCGACTGCTCAAATTGAAGCGACTCGGCCAACGCTCCGCAGGCTACCCGAAGAATCGGGACGCCGCCAATGCATGAGACTGTGAGACATTATTTTGTCTCGCCACCGACACATTCATTGCGCCTGCGATTCCGTGCGCCATTGGCGAGCCGCCGGCGTGTTACACTTCGTTAATGCCGTTCGGCACGGCGATTGATGGCGGGGCGGCGATCCTAACAAAAGCCGTATTGCGCTGGCGGCGGGTTCGTGGCACGATCCGGGACGATGGAACAGGAA
>DASRLH010000304.1:0-6853 GCA_035648595.1 Tepidisphaeraceae bacterium | reverse complement strand
GAAGATTACCGAAGACCTCATCCTCGGCGCCCGCTACCGTTACACCAAGGACGGCCCCACCCTCCTTCGCGTCTTCGACGTAACGGGCCTCACCCCCGGCCGCGACACGCTGGCCCAGGCGGCCCGCGCGGTCGATTCCGGCACCGGCTCCCGCATCCCCGTCTACGGCCAGCCGCACCCGGCGGTGGCGAGTTTGTACGCCAACGAGATCGACGCCGAGCCGATCAACAATTCTTCGACCACCGCCCGCGTGACGGTGCGCTACGGCTCCCCGGAATATGCGGCGGTCCCCGGCGCCGTGCGCATCCGCATCGGCGGATCATGGGGCCACAAGCTCCTCACGCAAACTCCCGATGGCGCCCTGATGACCGTGAAATACACCGACCCGGCAGGCAACGCCATGCAGGAGCACCTGCAACTGTCCATCCTCACTCCCAACACGCTTCTGGAGTTCACCCGCCAGGAGCCCGCCAGCCCCCTGCGCCTCTCCACCCGTTTCCGCCGAACCGTCAACTCATCACCTTGGCAGGGGGGCAACGCCAAAACGTGGCTCTGCCGCGCCATCGACGGCGCCAGCGCCGCGGGCCTCTCCCGCTACGAAGTCCGCTACCTCTTCGAGTACGATCCCGACGGCTGGGACCGTTTGGAGTACTTCGTCGATCGCTACACCGGTAAAGTCCCCGACGACGTGCAACTCAGCTCCACCAACGACAAAGGCATCGCCCGGATTCTGCCGTATGCGCAGAATGATTTCGCGCAGTTGGGGTTGCCCAATGCGTATTAATGCCTTTTCCCCAGCACCGAATTCCACCATTCCAGATATAATCTCAATGAAAAGCCCCACACCCAGGTGCATGCGTTCACGGATGGATTGTAACTTCCCGAAAGCCGGATCGCTTCAGGTTGCGGCGCAAGCACCGTGGGGACTTGGCCGTTCCATGGCCCGGTATACAGTTTGGCCGGCCGGTACTGCGTATGGCATACCAACGGGACGCCAAAACTATTGGCCACGAGCGAAAAGATAGTTTTCATTTCCTGATTTCGGTCGAGTTTGCCCGCCGGGAGCTCGTCGCGCAATGCCAGTACAAGGTCTGTGGTCAACTCCAGTGCCCATACCTTCATTCCTTCGCGGTGCGATTTGGAGACAAAGCCCTGCACAAACACGATCTGTCCATCGTCGAACCAATGACTCGCCACGAAAAGCTGGTTGTTGCCGGTGTTCAGGACCATGCCGCGGTGTTGCTCGCGCAGGGTCGTTTCGATACGATCCGGCGTAAGCCCGACGGTCCGCATGATCTCCGCGGCATCCGCCGTGATAACTCCCTTGACCTGATGGCTCCCCTCTTCCGGCCTTTTCGTGCGCTGCTCGGGCGACAGTTCGTCAATCGCCTCCTTGTATGCGAAAGTATCGATGCAGAAGCAAAGATCGCAATCGGCATAAATCTCGGGCCCCGTCATCCTTGGGCGCGACCGTATCGGCGCGCCGGTGGCGTCCAGATCGGCGCGTACGAGGGGCCGCGTCAAGAACGAAAATATGTATGGAACATTCTTAGGATTGTGGATGACAGGTTGCACGGCTTCAATGGATGGAACCGGAATCCGCTCGTTGGCGATGAACTTGGTGAAGCGCTTCCCAACGGACACAACCAGTCCGAACCGCTCCACGATATCCTTGAGCATCTGTAGCGGCGGATTCAGCGCGCCGCTGGGCCCGGATATATCCGGCGGCACCTTAAATGCCATGTTCGCCGTAAACACTTCGCCCGAGAGCCTTCCAAAAATCAGGAGTACGAAACGATCATTCCGTTTCGCTTTTCCCGCGAACAGTGCGACTGTGTCGGTCTCCTGATTCAAAGCGACCGCCGCGAACTGCTCGGGATGCTCGATCACCGCCATCGCATCGGCTTCGTCAATCCCGAAGGAGCGCAGGCAATGCTCGCGCATTCCATCCACGATGACCGTTTTCATAATGGAAAACGGTAGTCACCGACTGCCCGACGGTCAACAAAAGTAGATCGCTTTCTCGGCTGTCGATCTAACGGAGGCGCCGCGCTAAATAGCCGCGCGCGGATACGCGCCGTTGACGTCCGGCAGGCATGGTCTGGGTCCGACATTGCGGTTCCTCACTCTCGTCCCATATCATGAAATCCCCCCCGGCGGCTCCGTCTTCATCATGCGGGTAATCTTCCCGAACCCCAAGGAAACGTGAATGCCTTTCGCGCCCCACCTGACCCACGCCCTCGCCCTTGAGCTGGCCTGCAGCCTCCTATTCTTCGCCGCCCTGCGATTCAAATTCCCCGTCCGCAAATTATTCCTCCTCCTCGCCTGGCTCGGCATCGCCCTGGGCCCCTGTCTGATCCCACTGAACAAGCCATTGGCTCGCGGCTTGGACGCCGTGTTCTGCGTCGTGCTACTGGCCGAAACATATGACCTCCGCGGCTACACCCGCGCCGGCGGCCAAGTCTCCCTGCTCGCGTTCCTCGCCAGCCTCCTAAATCCCATGTGGCTTGTCCGCGCCCGCCCGCCGGCCGAGGCGCGACTCAGCGCACGCGAGAATGCCCGGCTGCTCGCCATCCGCTTGCCGGTGGTTGCGGTTGCCATCGCTATAACACTGCTGTCGTATCGCCCCAACCCCCATCGCCCATTCTGGGAGGAGCACGCCTGCAAAGTCATCCCCTTCTATTTCGCCCTGGCGTTCGGCGTCAACGCGATCGCGGCAACATTCCGGCTGGCGGGAGTGAAGACGCTCGATCCCTTCGGCCCCGTCGCCCGCTCGCGTACGCCCGCCGAATTCTGGCGCCGCTGGAACCGGCCCGCCGCTCAATTCTTTCATCATTACGTCTTTCTCCCCGCCGGCGGATTTCGCCGGCCCCTCCGCGCCACCTTCGCCGCCTTCCTCGTCTCCGCCCTGGTACATGAGTACCTGTTCACCGTCACCCTAGGCGCGTTGCAGGGATTCCAGATGGCCTTCTTCCTCCTCAACGGCTGCCTCGCGATGGCTACTCTTCGCGCCAAGCCGCGCGGCGGGTTCGCCCTCGCCGCCATCGCGCTCACGTTCCTATTCGAGCTGACCGCCAGCGTATTATTCGCGGTGAGCGTCAACCATGTGGCGCGGCTCTATGATCAGCCGTTCCCCCGCTGGATCAGAACTTGGGACCGGTTCACGCTGCAACACTTCAGTGTACGTTAGGTTGCCAAACTCTTCTCCCTCTCCCGGTACTCCGGGGGAGGGTTGGGGTGGGGGGTTTTCACCGCGAGGCCCGAGGGAACGAAGACCCCCGCCCTACCCGCTCGCGGGCGGCCGCCAATTCCGCTCGCTTCCCCTGGCGTACCGGAGGAGGGGAAAGCATGGCCCTATCTTTGATGAATCTGCGGTATCAACTTGATCCTGCCAGTTCCAATTGAAGGCGATGAACCCTCGCGCCTCCCCACGTTCGCCGGGCCCTATGCTCAGCCGCTTCGTCCGCCCGGCGTCGGGCCCGAGCTCTGCCACGCATAATAAAATTTCGGCGAAAACGCCCAGACGCATTCGCAGGTGTTGGCCGTCGGATTGAATTCGCCCGAAAGCATGATTGGATCGCCTGATGGGGAGACAATGTGCGGCACCTTCCCGTCCCACGGGCCCGACTGGAACTTGGCCGGCCCGATATCGGGATGGCAGACGACCGGAACGCCGAAGCTGCGGGCGATGAGCGGGAAAATGCTCGCCATTTGCGCGTCGCGCTCGAGCTTTCCGCCGGGCAGGTCGGGCCGCAGCGCGAGCACGACGGCGGCCGTCACGGTTTCGACGGTGACCAGCGTCCCCTCGCGCCGCGATTTGCTGATGTGTGCCTGGATGAAAACGATCTGCCCGTCATCGAACCAGCGAATCGCCAGGACGGTGGAGTTGGGATTCTCGGTGCTGAGCAGCAGGGCGCTGTCGTGCTCGTTGATGACGGCGCCGGCGCGTTCGAAGCGGATGCCCGTGCGGCGCATCATCTCCTGGACTTCCTTCCCGAGGACGATGCTGATTTTCCCGCCGCCCTGACCGGATTGCGGGGCCGGGGCGCTCGCGTCGGATGGCGGGGGCGCAATGCCTATCGCCTGCTTGTATTTCGTCAGATCAATCGCGAAGCATAGATCGCAATCCGCGTGAACGACGGGCCGCGCCAACCATGAAAGCATGTACGGAACATCGCCGGGGTTTTGAACGTTCGGCTGATTGACCTTTTCGACCGCACGGACGGGCACCCGCTCGCCGGCGAAGAACCGCTCGATCCGGTCGCCGATCACAATCGGCAATCCAAATTGCTCGGCCAACCCCTTGAACATCCGCAACGGCGAATTCATCCCGCCCGTCGGCCCGGCAATGTCGGGCGGAATCCTAAACGCCATGTCAGCCTTGAAAACGCCTTCCGCCAGGCGCCCGCTGATCAGCAACACCAATGTCGGATCGAGCGGGTTGGGCCGGCCGGCGAACAACGCCAGCGTGTCGGTCTCCTCGCTCATCGCCGCCGCCTCGCTTTGCTCCGGATGCTCGACCACCGCGATCGCGTCTTTTTCGTCGATGCCAAATGGAAGCAGGCAGTTCTTCCGCAGGCCATCGGTGATGACCGTTTCCATGTCCAAAAGCGTAACATCGCTTCGGGGATTGTCCAATCCGGGAATTCGTGCCCTCAACGTATCACGGGCGTCTGGCCAGGCGTCTCGCCCGTGCATGGTGCGCAGAGTTAGGAATACTGCGATTGGGTGCAACTTCGTGTTTGTGGCGACTTGGTGGGGCAGACATTCCTGTCTGCCCATGAGCCGCAGGGACATTCCTGTCCCTTCCTTATTTCTTCGCGTCCGCTCGGCGGGGGTGAGTACAACCCCGCGCTCGCGGACGCGAGGCAGACAAGAATGTCCGCCCCACCAGGGGGACCGCCACAGTCGGGCGCTACACCCACTGTGATTCCTCAACCACCATGCCGCCGGCACCGGACTTCCGCGAGCGCTCAGTCGAGCCGCGAGACGCCCGTGATACAGTAGCGCCTTCCTGCCCAAGGGTCGTACGGCTTTACAATCGATGGATACGGTTAGAATACCAACATGCCGTTCCAACTGGTCGAACATACCAACCCCGCTCAATTCTCCGACCTCGTGCTTCGCCGCCTCCTCGAAGCCGAGGCGGAGAACTGTCTGTTGATCGGGTTGGCCTCGCGCATGCGCGACAAGGGATATGTGCCGATCCCCGGCGATGAACTGCAGCGGCCGCTGCTCCTGACCGTGCGCCAGGAGCAGCGCGACGACATGGTCGCGATTCAGACGCTTCGCCAGAGGATGGACGTCTCACGCGGCTCGCCCGCCGCGATGCGCCTCCTGGGCCGGGAGCTGGCGCGGCGGCAGTGGAGCGGAACGACCATCGCGGGCCCCCGGCCCTGTGTCCAAACGCTCGCCGACGCCTTCGCCGCGCTGGCGGGCCGGCCGGCCCGGATGACGCTGTGCCTGGGCATGTATCAACTCACGAAAGTCGTCCATCCCGCTCCCGCGCCCGGCGCCATGCGGCAATGCGGGCCGGAGGATCGGCTGACGCTGGCCAGGCTGCTTGGCGCCTTCGCCGCCGAAATCAATGAACCCAGCGCCCAGGACGACCTCACATGGGCCGATCAGCGCATCGCCCAGCGGCGAATCTACTTTTGGGAGGATGGCCAACCCGTCGCCATCGCCGGCTTCGCGGGCCTCACTCCCAACGGCGTGCGCATCAACTCCGTCTTCACCCCCCGCGAGCATCGCGGTCGCGGCTACGCCTCCAATCTTGTCGCCCACCTCAGCGCCCGCCTGCTCGAAGAAGGGCGCAAGTTCTGTTTCCTCAACGCCGACGCCGCCAATCCCACCAGCAATCGAATCTACCAAAGAATAGGGTATCGCCCGGTATCCGAGAGCGAGCGTTGGGAGTTCTCCCCGGCGTCAATCGGGTAAACCGTATCTCCTAACCCGGATTTTTCACCACGACGGAACGAAGGTCCTCAGGGCGGCCGAGCCCGCAACCGAAAAGAAAGAGCGGAGCCACGAATGGGCACGAATGCATACGAATGAAGATTGATTATTCGTGCATCGCAAACTACCTGCGCGAAACTCGCAAGAGCCCTATATAACCCGCCGTCCGATTCCCGGAACCGACTTCCACCAATTCAAATACAGCTTCGGCGAGAACGCCCAGGCCAGGTTGCATTGGCCCGTGGCGGGATTAAAGCCGCCCGTGAGTAGATAAGCGTCGCCGGCGTGGGCATGAATGATTGGCGTCTGGCCGTTCCAAGGCCCTGCCTGCAGCTTCGCGGGCGGGAATTGGCCGTGGCACTGGATCGGCAGGCGGAGGGGGCCGCGTCATTCCCGCCACATCCGGCGATACTCCGCCTCCAAGCCGCTGGCGAAGCCACGATGATCCAAAAGCGGCGAGTCCATAAGGCGCTGGCGCTGCGTCAACCGCAATTCACGGAGGTGAGCCCCATCCCGCGCCAGATCGACAGCAATCGTTATGAATTCATCGGGTGTATCGGCGGCAAGCTCGGGGAGGTTGGCGGCGTGCAGGATGCTTCTTCCCGCCCTCGATACGCTGGTGTCTCCCGCCAGGCTCACCGCCGGCACGCCCATCCACAGGCCGTCGCAGGTTGTGGTGATGCCGCAGAAGGGGAAGGTGTCCAACGCAATGTCGATGCCGGCGAAGCGCTCGAGATACTCCCGCCGCGAGCCGGTCTTGCCGAGGAGGGTCACGCGATCCATCGGCAGGCCGAGCCGCGCCAGCCTTTGATGGATCGTCAGGCATTCCGTCGCGGCAGGCCGCGCCCCGCGATTCTTTGTGGCATGGGCGGCTCGCCCATGTTCTGCCTCGCCATCT
>DASRLH010000303.1:0-2677 GCA_035648595.1 Tepidisphaeraceae bacterium | reverse complement strand
TTTGGCATCCGCATCAACGGTAGCTGTACGTCGTCGACGGCCCCGCGCCCGGATCGAGGCACGTTTCTGACTCCTGGATCAGCCGGCCCGTTTCCGCATCATAACGGCGCTCAAGGTGGTATCGTCCTGTCACCCATTCCTGGCTCACCAGCCGCCCCCGCTCATCAAACTTACGATTGACCGGCCCGACCGGCGTCTCCGGGCCCGACGCAATCCCGCTGGCGATTCCGGTTCCGCCGCACGCCGTGCATGGACCGGCGCTGGTCAGCAGCACCACCAGTCCGCTGCCCCGGCATTGCGGGCATGGCGGGGAAGGCGGGCCTTGTTTCGGGAGGCTCTCGCCATTTGTGCTTTCCATACGTCTGCTCCTTCGCCATTTTAATGAATTCTAGCGGCGTCCCGGTATCGTTCTTCTGATCAGGCCCGTCGCGTTCAGGTACTGATACAGTCCGGTGCTCGTATTGTAGTTGAGCAGATCGTTATTCGACTCGAGCGTACCCAGGCTCGCCGGCAGCGCCACCGCCGACGGCTGCGCCTCCCAAATCACCTGCCCATCGGCCTGATAGCGGTAGAAGGTGGCCCACATATTCCCAAGTGGATCGACGTTCACCCGAAGCATCGGCAGGCCCGCGTAATTGCTGTAGACCACGACCTGCGAGTGGTCCGGCAAACTTTGAGCGGTTTTTGTCTTCCAGACATTGTATCCGTCGCCGGGATAATCGAGGTTCCCGTTGCCGGTGTACACAAAGGTGTCGGTGGTCGTGCCGACGCCGGGGCAACTGGGGCACAATTGGCGGCGCGGATTGTTGTACCGCGGGAAGTAATCCTCCCAACGCCCGTGAACTGAATGTAGTGAAAAACGCATCATCTGGATCGCATCGGCGTCAATACCACAGGTCGGTCAATATATGTACTTATCCCCTTTTTTCCTTCCAGCATCTGTTCCGCATTCAGGGCAACGCCCGGGCGTTGCGCGCAAATCGTAGTCGCAAACCACACATCGCCCCGAGAGTGCCCGGCGACGCCGCATCCAGTGCACCGTCGTTCTGCGTGAGGCGACAGCGAGCAGGGCTAAAAAAAAAGGCCAATAGGGAATAGCAAGTCCCCAAACAGTTTCATCGTGATACGAGTATGTGGCCACAATCACACCAGCAAACGTGCGGTGAAACGTCGCAAGGTCCGCGTCGAAATCCCAGTCCCAATCAGAGTAGGTTTCGTCGGGATTCAAGCGATTATGAATCAACGCTGCGTCAAGAAAAAATTCGCTATGAATTCCGGCCGGCACATGCCATCCACCACCCGAAGGGCTGCGCTTCGCAAACACCATCCTCTGACGCCAGCTTCCAACCGCGACTCCATGACGCGACAATAAAAACGTATCGGCGTTATGGACACTAGCGACCCAAACCCCGCCAACCACAGCCGTCGCCGTCAGCAAAGCGCAGTTACGCTGAATTATGCGCTTTATGCTGCTAAATATAGCGCGTACAACCATTCCGGCTCTTATAATGCCCACACACTTCTGGCGGCCTGGCAACCGGGACGCGGCTAGTTTTCGTTCCCGGGCTTCTCTTCCCTGGCCCTCTGGGCCAGTTGCCGGGCCGGACGTGTACTGGTGCAGTTGCGCCACCGTCTTTCGCATTTACTCATCATAGCCGAACGGCGGGTTGGGCAATAACGTCGGGGCGAACGGCGAGTTGTCCGGCGACGCCGCGTGTGCCTGTCGGGCGTCCAAGGCGGCAAGTTGAACCAATTCTTGAGGCCGGCGTCCCGTTCTTTCCGTTCTTTCGGATGAGTTAATGTTGCAGGCACTCCTTGAGAATTGTATTTTGCGCCCGTAGCCGGCCGCGTTTGCTGATGTATCTGGGCGCGGGCGTTTTCCCGAAGGCCGGCGATTGGCGGACCGCGGGATGAGTCGGCTGCGCCGCCGATCGAGGGTTGGATATCAGGAGGCATGGCTCAAGCGTCCGAATGAAGAGAAGAGCGGCCCGTGCTTTTTCGCCGTGAACCGCACCGCGCCATCGGCGCGCTTTGGGCTTGGCTTGGCTATTTCTTGCCGGGTTTTGCATCCCATCGGACGCTTGAGCGATGCCTCCAGTATCCAACCGATCATCGCGCGGCGCAGCCGCCTCATCTATTTGTTCTGTGAGTGAAGCCCATGCGGAAATGCCGCGACGGCGGGGTGAGACATTTGGCGAGACACCTCCGAGGCGCGCCTCGCCGACTTTTCGACTCGGCGGTTTGTAATTATGGCGGCGGCGGGAGGTTATGACGATTAACAAGAGTTTGATAAATGAGGCGCGCCTCGCCGGTTTTTCGTTGGTTGTTGGGCTGGGTGGGGCTCGGTGGGACGCGGCAAAATCAAAATCGCGCAACGGCTGGGGTCGTGTTGCGCGCCACAAAAGCGCAACATGAACCTTTCGCGAGCCGCCGGCGGTTAACTGATGTAATGGCAAGCGGTTGCGACAGCATCAAAGCAAGTTTTTGATATTGTTGCACTTGCGTCAGCGCACAAGCGCCACAAAGCGCCACAGAGTGTTAATGCCGTTCGGCTCGCCGGTTGCTTTATTATATGCTGGGCACGAGTATGGGGTTCAGGCGCGAGGTGGTTGCACGGGCCCCAGGCGCCAGCGCCTTGGAAGGGGGCGAATAGCGCGCAGCATCAAAGCGGAGTGAC
>DASRLH010000302.1:0-11433 GCA_035648595.1 Tepidisphaeraceae bacterium | reverse complement strand
GGCAAGGGAAGCGGCGGGGGCGTCGGGCTCATCTCGTTCATTTGCCGCGATTCTACGGCGCTTCCGCGATGGCATCAAAACCGGCGATCTCCGCAAGCCGCTATCGTCCGAACCGCCCGGCCAATGCACGGGCGATGTTGGCGTTGTTGGTGAAGGTGGGGGCGCACAACCGCTCTTCGATCACGGGGGCGGCGGCAATCGAGGTAATCACCGGCGTCGGCGCGGCGCGGGCGGCCTCGACTTTGGGTTTGCCGATGATGGCGGCGATCTGGTTTACCTCCGCCTGCCGGGCCGATAATTGCTGACCCACCGCGTCGAGCTGCGATTCGAGGGCGTGAAATTCGCGTAGGGCGTTTTGATAGAGCAGTTCGCCCTGGTCGAGCCATTCTTGAAGCGATGAAGACACTGTGGCCACCTCCAGAGGGGTTGGAGTCAACGCAAGCCGCGAGCGTCGGTGTCGGCGGCTGATGGCGCGCCAAGGAACCCCTGGCGTCAAGCACTGCTATCGGCGCATGAGGCGTCGGAACTACAGGATGGATTGGGGCGGGGGGAATTCCGAATTCCGAATACCCGAATGAAGAGCGCGAGCCACGTCTGGAAGCGACATTCGGATTTCGGGGATTCGGATTTCGGATTTTGGCGACGGGGGAATTCCGAATTCCCAATACCCGAATGTAGAGCGCGTGCCACGTCTGGGAGCGACATTCGGATTTCGGGGATTCGGATTTCGGATTTTGGCGGCCGGAATTCCCAATACCCGAATCGCTACGCGCCTTTCATCACTTCGATGATCGACTGGGTCTTGATGACCATCAGCGTTTCATCGAAGAGGTGAAAGCTCTGGACGAGCAACTCGTGGCTGCGGCGTTCGATGTCCAAGACGCTGAGGAACCCGCCGGTGTCGCCGGCGCCCGAGCCCTCGGCGGTCATGAGCTCGCGTTTTTCAGCGTACGTCGCGATTTCATCGCGCGTGGCATCGTAGAGCGTCTGGGTGAGTTGCTCTTCCTGCGTGCTGATCATGTATTTGATGTTGGCGACCACCGCCTCGTGGTATTTTTCGCCCCGGCAGGGGACGGTCTGCAACACGTTGCGTTCGAGCAGGGGGTCGTGCTGGGTGGCGATGACTTCGACCAAGGCGTTTTTGCCGGCCGTGAGGGTGACAACATGACCGCCTTCGACCAGCCAGATGTCCGCTTCATAGGCGCGGCGGCTCACCTGCTCGGTGGCGAGAATCTTGAAAAGCTCTGGATGAAGAGGGCGCTGGTACAAAAGCAGCGTCAATCCACCGGTGCGACGTTGTTTGGTGCGGTTTGGCATGGCGTCCGTGCTCTTTCTGAAAGAGTTCTTCGACTCTTCGGCTAAGGAACGGGGCAACGAAGTGCCCTCTTGGGTTTTACGCCAACGACGAACGGTACTGCTGTCGAGACACTAAATATTTGGAGCAAGCCAAAACTCCTTTTTCGGCCTACCACCCGCCGTTACAGTCCGCCACAGTGGGGACTTGCGTGAGGAAGACGTATTGTAGGAACCTTTCGCCGATTCCGCACTATAAATTTTCGGAAAATAATGCCGAAATTATTTAGAAGACCGTGACAATAAAATCGTAAGCAGAGTGGCTGGCGGCAGTTATGCCAAATCCGCGCAACATAAAAATCATTCCAAAATATACGCCCGCCAGCGCGCGAAAGGCGAATACGCGCCAGGCGAATGACTCATTGGGGCTGAAATAATGATACGCCGAGAAGAGCAAACCAGACCCCGCCACGGTCAGCACATAAACCCATGCGTTATGCAACCTTATGATATCTTTAAGCAACAGGCTCAGCAGTGTGAATAGAACCAGGCGGAACACAAATTCCTCATAAACCCCCGCCCCCAGGTCCATAATGATGCGATCCTGCACACTGGAGTGGGCGAGAATCGAGGCGTGAGAAACGCCTTTAAGAGCCGCCAGTGGGAAATAGCGATTGACGGCAAACGCGAGTAGCAACAACGGCAGACTCAGAACCGCGCTTTCGATCCCCATGCCGATGATCGTCCGTAAATCCACCCGCCAACTGTCGTTACGAACGATGTGCCAGGCGAGAAGGATCCCAATGACCGCGAACGCGGGCATGTATCTGCCACCGGCCCCCAGCATGCGGAAGAACTCCTCCATCTTGCTGAATGCGATGATCTGCTGGTCTTTGCCTTCCTGGGCGGCGGTGGTCAGGTAGCGGGTGCCCACTTCGTACAATGCAATCAGGGGCAACAGAAGCACGAGGCTGGGCAGCGGGAGGGTTGCGCTGCGGAGGTAGCCGTCCGGGGCGGCCAGCAGCGATTCGGATGGGGCCCCGGCTGCCGTGCGCGTCATCGGCCTCCCCCCGCTTTTTCCACCTTCGCCTCGGCCTGCGCGCAGGGCCGGGTGATTCGGATGGCCCGCGCGCCGCGAAACTTGCCAAGCTGCCCGAGAAACTTGTTGCGCCCCTCCACTTGGATCAGCACATCGCGCTGGCAGCGCTTGTCGGTGGTGATGACGTCGCCGACCTGCAGCGAAAGAAGTTCGCTGAGCTTGATGGTGGTTTGCGCCAGGAACGCGCGCACTTCGACGGGGGCGTTGCTGACGTTGCCCCGGAGTTTGCGGATGTGATCTTCCTGTCCGCCGCGACGCTGGTAGCTGAACCAGTTTTGTGCCGCCAGCACACCCATGATCGGCTCGATCACATTATACGGAATGCACAGGCTCATCGTGCCGGCCCGGTTGCCCATCTTCAGTTCAAAGCCGACCACCACGACCGTTTCATTGGGCGGCACGATCTGCACGAGCTGCGGATTGCTCTCAAAATCATGCACGCTGAAGGTGACCGGCGTGAGATTGCTCCAGGCCTCGGATAAATGATGCGTCGCCCGGTCGGTGATGCGCTGCACCAGCCGCTGCTCGATTTGCGTGAGCGGGCGCTGCGGAATGAACAAGTCGGCGTTTGAGCCGCCCAGCAATCGATCAATGATCGGATAGATAATCAGCGGACTGATTTCCAGGCACAACTGCCCGTCCAGTTGCTCGGCTTTCAGCAGATTGAAGCAGGTGGGATTCGGCAGAGAATGGATAAACTCGCTGTAGGTCAGCTGCTCGATCTGCGCGACGCTCACTTCGATGATGGTGCGCAAATAGCCGGATAGCGCCGCCCCCAGATTTCGCCCAAAGCCCTCGTGAAGGGCTTCGAGGGCGCGCATCTGATCCTTGCTGACGCGTTCGGGGCGTTTGAAGTCGTAGACCTGAACATCGACCTGCGCCTGCCCACGGCTGCCGAAGATGCGCGTGGACGTGGTCTCCTCCTGCTGCACCTGCCCGGCATCCACCGCCGCCAGCAGCGCATCGACTTCAGATTGATCCAGTACATCAGTCACGCAGCGGCCTCCATGCCACTTGGGGGATTATCGGACAATGCCGCGCGGATTCTTCACCGGGCGCGGCAAACGTAATTTGCTGGCGGTTTGATACCCTCGGAAGAAGATTCATGCAATGGGCGCGGCCGACACGCTGCCGTTGCGTTGGAACTGCCCGCGGGAGGTTCTGCTCTGCGAGCTATATTGAGCCGTTTGACCGCGTGGTACCGGGAGAGGGAGTTCGCAGCCCGCTTGACCGCCTTCCTGTCGCAACAGTGGCGGCAGACCCAATCCGCGCCTTCAATGGATCATGCACGACCCGGCCTCAATCGAGCTTTCCGTGCCCGTCACTGGGCGCGACCACATCCGCGATTGGCCCGATGCGCCGCTCACGCTGCTGGAATATGGCGACTACGAATGCGACTACTGCGGCAGGGCGCACCCGGTCGTGCGCGCATTGCGGGAACAATTCGGGCAGCGGATGCGTTTTGTGTTCCGCAATTTTCCGCACGCCAACATTCATCCCCACGCCTCAATGGCCGCGCAGGCCGCCGAGGCGGCGGGGGCACAGGGGAAGTTTTGGGAAATGCACGATCTGCTTTACGAGCACCAATCCGCCCTGGGCTCCGCCGAACTCACACACTACGCATTGCAGGCGGGCTTGGAGCTTTATCGTTTTGAAGCCGACATGGATTCACAGCGCTTCGCGCGCAAAGTGGCCGAGGACCACCAAAGTGGCGTGGCCAGCGGCGTGAAACGCACGCCCACGTTTTTCATCAACGGCATCCGCCATGATGGGCCTTTCGATTTCGACACGCTCAACAACGCGCTGAACGCGGCGGGGATTTGATTGCGGGCACGGGAAACGGCGCATCTGTGGCGACTTGGTGGGGCGTCATTCCTATCTGCCCCACCATCCGGGAAGCAAAGCCCTCCCGCCCCCAGAACTTTCATGCACGCCTTGTCTGCGTGTCTGGCCCTTGGTTATTTTTAACCACGCTCACGGTTCATTCGCGTCGCTGGCTGTTTCCGGGCGCCGCGGGCATGCGGCTCATTCGTCTGGGCCGCAGTTGTTGAAGCATTCCGACGCCAAGGAGCGCGCACATGCAGGCGTAAACGCTCGCGCCCACCGTGGCGAGCAGCATCACCTGGGCCGCCCAGGAAATCCGATTTTGCGCATGCGGGTAGCCGGGCAGGCGCACAACGAACCAGCACGCGCCTCCCATCACGGCGGTGGCCAGGAGCATTTTGGCGACTGGCTTTGCGCTTTGCCGCAGTCCCAGGCCGCCGATCTTGCGATCCAGAAGCCAGAGCATCACCAGCGCTTGGATGGCGAAGCTCACCATCGTTCCGACGGCCATTCCCGATTCGCCCAGGCGCGTCCAGACCAAGGGGATTTCCACCACCAGATTCAGCACGATATTCACGATCGACATCACCAGCGGCGTCACCGTGTCATGGAGCGCATAGTACGCCCGGTTGATAATCTGAAGCACGCTGAAGGCCCAGATCGCACAGGCGTAGAAGAGCAGCGATGAGCCGATCAGATTGACGTCGCCGGTGGTGATTTGGCCGTGGCGGAAGAGCAGGCTGATGGCCGGTCCGCGAATCAGCACCAGGCCGACGCTGGCCGGCAATCCCTCCCACAATGCCGCCTCGATCCCCTGCCGCAGTACGTCGCGGAAGCGTTTGCGGTCTTTGTCCAGCGCGTCGCTGCTGAGGTTCGGGAAGATGGCGGTGGCCAGGGCGATCGCGAAAATGCCCAGCGGAAACTGGTACATGAACTGCGCCAAATCCAGCCGGCGGGGGGCGCCCATCTGCATCGGGTAACGGATTAGATGCCCCATGAAATGAAAGTGCGTGATCGTCTGCCCCGCCTTGTCCACGCCCTGCATCAGAAGCAGCGATAGCGCCTTGTCGAGCAGGACCGATATCTGCATCACGCCCGCCCCCAGCGCCACCGGCACCGAGAGCCAAAGCATCCGACGAATGGCCGGCGTCCAGAATTTGAGCACCGGCACAAACGCAAACCCCATGCGCTTGAGCGCCGGCACAAGCACCCACACCTGCAACACGCCCGCCACCAGCACAAAGCCCGCCAGCCAATACGCCAGCTTTGTCTGCAAGACCACCGCGACATTCACCGGCGTGCTGGCGCGCAAATGCAGCAGCCGCGCGCCGATCAGCAGCACGAGAATGTGGCAAACATTAAGAATCATCGGCGCGGCGGCGGGGGGGCCGAAGCGCTTATGCACCTGAAGGATGCCGCTCAGGAACGCCCCTCCGCAGATCAACACGACGTACGGCAGCATGATCGCCGTCAGCTTCAGCGTCAGCATCCGCTCGACGAGCATGTTGTGGGAGCGGAAAATGATCGTGAGCAAAATGGCTTCGCCGACGATGGTGATGCCGACCAGAATCGCGCACAGCAGCGTAACGGCGGCGGCGGCGAAAGCGTTGGATTGGGGAAGGGAAGAAGGGAAAGTGCTGAGTGCTGAGTGGTGAGTGCTGAGAACTCGGGGATCATCGCGGAATAGTGCGGGCCGGGGAATAAGTGCATGCGCGGATTCGGAGTCTTCGGACGCCCCGTGAGCGGAGCGAGCCGGCGGCTCGGCCTCCTCGCGTTCGCGCTTTACCGACTGCGTGTACAGAGGGATGAAGGCGGCGGAGAGGGCGCCTTCTCCGAAGAGCTTTCGGAAGAGATTGGGGATGGTGAAGGCAACCGTGAACGCCGACGCCACCAGGCGGGTCCCCATGTAATGGCCGGCGATGATCTCCCGCCCCAACCCCAGCACCCGGCTGGCCAGCGTTAGCCCGCCGATCAACTTGGCATGGCCAAGAAACGAAGGAGCCGACTTCGGGTCGGAAGGGGGCGAGGCGTAGGGAAGTATCGTTGTTTCCTGGGACATCCATTTCCCGAAAAGTTGCGGTGCGTGATCATGCGCCGTTGACATCTTGTTGACGATATCAGCGTTAGAAGTCAGAACTCGCTTGTGTCACTATGCGGGACTGCGATTGCTTTTAACGTGACACGGGCGTCCCGCCCGTGCCAACGGCTTGGGAAGCGCGAGAATCAACGCCTTTGGAGACCGATGGCAACTCGCACGGGCGGGACGCCCGTGTCACGATTAGAGTTCGCGTTTCCCAGACTTACCCACTTCACGCAGTCCCAGTTTCCTCACAGTTGAGCGGCGCGTGATCGCGCCCGGTTAATTAGCTTGTCGTTCCGCGTGAGATTTTTCTTTTCAATTCGGCTGCCGCTGCCCGCACATCCACCGCTCCGATCACCGCCGAGCTGACCGCGATCGCGCGTATTCCCGTCGCCAGCACTTCATCGACATTCCCGGCGTTGATCCCCGCAATCGCTACGCACGGAATTCGCACGGACTCCGCCGCCTGCCGGGCGTATTGCGGGCCGGGCAGAAAATCGCGTGGCTTGGTGGTGCTGGGAAAGAAGGGACCGACTCCGATGTAATCGGCGCCATCAAGCACGGCTTGGCGGGCTTGTTCGATGCAATGCGTGCTGACGCCGACGATTTTTGACAGGCCCACCAATTTGCGCGCCTCGGCGGCCGGAAGATCCTCCTGCCCAACGTGAACGCCGTCGGCATCCGCCAGCAGGGCAATGTCGGGCCGGTCATTGATGATGCACAAAACGCCATGTCGGCGGCACAGTTTCACGAGCTCCCGGGCACGCGCAAGCAATTCGCCGCCCGGTAAATCCTTCTCGCGCAATTGCAGGCAGTCGGCGCCGCCAAGCAACGCCTGCTCGGCTGCTTGCAACCAGGGCAGCTTGCATTGGCACTCCGTGATCAGCACATAAAGCCGAACCTCCGCGAATCGTGTGGTCGAATGCAGAGTGCGGGCAAGCTGTTGCTCGATATCATAAAAGGCGTATCGCATCGCCTCGACCCGGCCGGCGTCGGCGGGCGATTGGGTCTTGAGGAATTCCTCGATGCTGCGCAACGCCTCGCCAAGCCGTTTGCCCGCCGCCGTAATGACGTGCGCCAGGTCATGGCGTTTGAGTTCCGCGTCGGCTTTAATGCCGGTGCCCACGTCGCCGGGCGTGTCGCGATGCAGAATCGCGTCGGGTACGTAGGATCCCGTCGCCTCGGCCAAGCCATGCCGAAGTGCCTTGAGCCGCGCGGAGGTCTGGCCGTCATTGAGCACGAACCGCGCATAATCCTCCAGCACCCGCAACGCTTCGCGGGCGCGGTTGGCGTTGGCATCGAGAAGCCGGAGAACCGCGCCATTCATGGGATCCTTCACGCGGGGCCGATTATAGGACGCGGCGAAAGGTCCGCCAGCTTCGTCAACGCAATGACGGCCTTGCTTGGAGTTTTGGCATTGACGAAAAACTGAACTGGTGGGGCGGACATTCTTGTCTGCCACGAGTCCGCGAGTGGGGGCATTCGTGCCCCCCGAGCGGACTCGTATCGAGTGCGGCCGACCGAGTCAAATCACTCGGGGCGGCAGGAATGCCTCCCGCTCGTGATTCGATGGCAGGCAAGAATGCCTGCCCCACCGGACGCGGCGCATTCAAAAATTAACGCCCATAGATGCGAGGACCTCATGAACAACCGACAACGCGCATTCACCAAAGGCCTCTCCGGACTTAATCATAAACCCGGCCTGGCGCGCACAGCCGGCAGAATTTGCGCCATCCGCCCGTGCCTCTACAATGGGTCGGATATGCCCGACACAAACCAGATCATTCAGGGAGATTCAATCAAGGTCCTCAACGACGGCCCCGAAGGGTGGATCGACCTGGTTTTTGCCGATCCTCCGTTCAACATCGGCTACCTCTATCACGGCTACGACGACCGCCGGAAGATGGAGGACTACCTCAAATTCAGCGAGGACTGGATGCGGGCGGTGCATCGCGCGCTCAAGCCGACGGGGTCGTTTTATCTGGCGATTGGCGATGACTATGCCGCCGATTTGTGCGTGATCGCCAAACGGCAAATTGGATTCAACATGCGCAACTGGATCATCTGGCACTACACCTTCGGCCAGCAGCCCAAGGCCAAATTCGCCCGAAGCCACACGCATATTCTGTATTTCACGAAGGACGCCAAGGAATTCACGTTTAACGCCGACCCCGTGCGCATCCCCAGCGCCCGTCAGACGACGTACGCCGATGTCCGCGCCAACCCCAAGGGAAAGCTGCCCGATGACGTGTGGTTCCTGCGTCCGCAGGAAGCCCCTGAGCCGTTCTTCTCGCCCGAAGGGGACACTTGGAATGTGAGCCGGGTGTGCGGGACGTTCAAGGAGCGGGAAGGCTGGCACGGTTGCCAGATGCCAGTCGGCGTGCTCAATCGAGTGATCGCGGCCTCGTCTAATCCCGGCGACATCGTCGTCGATCCATTCAACGGCTCGGGAACGACGGTGGTCGCCGCCGCGCTGTTGGGCCGGCAATACGTGGGCATCGATCAGTCCGAGGAGTACGTCGAATTCGCCCGCAAACGCCTTGCACACGCAATAGAATCCGCCCCGCCCGCCGGCGCCGATTCCGGCGCGGCCCTGGCCGCCATCAGCGACCCAAACCGCGCCAGCAAATTGCTGACGGCCACCGACGCCTTCGGGCGGAAACGCGTTACGCGGGCACGTAAGACGGCTTGAAGCACCTTTTGGAGTAACACTTCAGCCGAATGCTACGTGGTTCAATGCGTCGAACAAATGGGGTCAACGTATCACGGGCGTCCCGCCCGTGCGGACGGCGAGGGAGTAGAGAAACTAATGTACTTTCAATCTCAAAGCACCAGGCACGGGCGAGACGCCCGTGATACGACCAGCGTATTCGACGATCGAATCCGACCCAATCCGTTGAAGTGTTGCTTTTTGGCTATAATATCCCGTCCATCCAACCGATCGAATCGAGCCTGAACCTTGCAAGACACCATCAAATCACCCCCGCGTTTCGGACATCCTGGCATTCGCCCGCCCGTGAAATGGCATGGAGGGAAGTTTTACTTGTGGAAATGGATCATTGAGCAGTTCCCGCCGCACGAGACCTTTGTCGAGCCGTTTGGCGGGGCGGCGTCGGTGTTGTTGAACAAGCCGCCCGCGCCCGTCGAGGTGTACAACGATCTGGATGAACGCATCACCCGCCTGTTTCGCGTGCTGCGCGACAATGGCGAGGAGCTTCGCCGACGGCTTTCGCTGTCGCCTTACAGCGAAGTGGAGTTCGACCAGGCGGTGGAACCGGCCGGCGGCGACGAAATTGAGCAGGCCCGCCGTGATTTTGTGCGCTGGCGATTATCCGTGGGCGGGCGCGGCAAGGGGTTCAGCCTCACCCTGCACCGCGTACGCCGCGGCATGGCGGACGTGGTCTCCGGGTATTTGTCGGCGATTGATGAGCAGTTGCCGTTGATTATCGAGCGCCTGCGAACGGTCCAGATCGTTTCGCGCGATGCTTTCAAAGTCATCAAAAAATGGGACGGCCCCAATACGCTGTTCTATTGCGATCCGCCGTATGTCCATAGCACGCGAGACGGGCAAAGCCGCGATTTGTATGGAGTGGAATTGACGGAGGACGATCACCGTCGCCTCGCCGCGCTTTTGAACACCTGCCAGGGGAAGGTGGTGCTCAGCGGATATCCGTCGCCGCTGTATCGCGAAATCTATAAATCGTGGCGTACCGAATCGATCGAGATCGCCAATCATGCCGCCACGGGCGCCAGCAAGACGCGCATGAAGGAAATGCTCTGGTTCAACTGGTGATAACATCACCGACCGCGCCCGCCACCAAATCCGAAATCCGAAACTCGAAATCCGAAACAAAATCAAAAACACCCAAGCACAAAACCGATGACCGCTCATAGGCGAAGCCCCGGATCGTGTGCCGTGGGCATCAAGCCGATTCGTTTGCGGTTACATATTCGATCTCGCCGGCATCGGGCACGAGCCCCGCTTTTGCGCCCTCGGCTAACAGCCGGGTGATCGCCGCGCGGCCTTTTGGGCCGTAATCCAGGGTCCAGTCGTTGACGTACATTCCGACGAATTGATCAGCCAGTTTGCGGTCCAGATCACGTCCGAACTGCAGCGCGTAGTCCACGGCCTCCCTGCGATGATCGAGGCTGAATCGGATCGAATGCTTGATAATGTCAGTGACTTCCTGCATCGCCTTTCGGCCCAGATCCTTGCGGATGCAGTTGCCGCCCAGTGGCAGCGGCAGGCCGGTCTTTTGATGCCACCAAACGCCCATGTCCACCAATAAATGCAGCCCCGATTGCGCGTAGGTGAGCTGTCCCTCATGAATCAGCAATCCCGCGTCCACTTTCCTATCCACCACAGATTTGGGAATCTCGTCGAACATGACGACTTCATATTCAAACGCCTCGCCGGCTTTGCCCAGGCACAATTGCAACGCAAGAAACGCGGTGGTGAGCTTGCCGGGGATGGCGATTTTTTTGCCGCGCAAGTTTGGAATCGGACCATCGCCAAATTCCCCGGCGCGATCATTCCGGCAGACGAGCATGGGGCCATATTGATCGCCCATGCTGCTGCCGCAACTTGTCAGGGCGTATTTGTCGGCGACGTAGGGATAGGCGTGGATCGAAATGGCGGTGATCTCCAACTCGCCGCGCATGGCGAGTTGGTTTAGCGTTTGGATGTCCTGAAGGACGTGCTGGAACTTCCAGCGGCCAGTCGGGATTAAATCCTTGGCCAGGCCATAAAACATGAACGCATCATCGGGATCGGGCGAGTGCCCCAGCCGCAGCAATTGTTGCTCCATCCAATCAACTCCTCAAGTTTGGAAAGCGGCGGGATTATAGAGATCCGGCGGGACGTGGGGAAGGTTTCACGGGTTTCATCGCGACGGCAACCTGGTTCGCACCCACAGTTCCAAAGAGCGGTCGCGTATCAACACACCAGGAATGGAGGGCGTGCATCGAATCCACTTCGCACGACCAATACCCTCAACGTATCACGGGCGTCTCGCCTCATCTTTCGTCACATTTTTTTGTTTCTGCCAGCGAGTATAACACATTGGTGGCATTAACGTTCCATTGATTCAAAGGAGTATTGGCATGGAAGCCAGAGCGAACAAGGTACGAAGGCGTT
>DASRLH010000301.1:0-17955 GCA_035648595.1 Tepidisphaeraceae bacterium | reverse complement strand
GGAAAGCGCAACGCATTTCGAGTAAAGCCGCACGAGAGCTCCTATCACGATTGCGAGTTGTCCCGCACAGCGACGGTTCCTACGATACGACCTCATGCGTTCACGCGCATTACATATCGCGTTGTTGCTCGTTCAGGCACTGTGGCTGAACGTCGTCGTCCCCGGCCACCGCCGGGGGTCGGTGGCGCTGCCGGGCGAACGATGTGGCTCGTGCGAACAAGGGGCTGGCGTCGCGGCCGTCCCGCCCTGTTGCCGCTCGCATGCGTCACAAACCGGCGCCGGACATCTGCCCGCGCCAATTGATCCTGCCCGGCATTGCGCCATCTGCAACTTCGCCGCCCACTTATCCATTCCGCCCGCCATTGATCTGTCGCTTCCGCCGCTTGGACTCCTCGGTATGGCGCCGCGCCAGCGGATGCAATACCTCCCTCGCGTCTGTCTGACCGCGACGTACGATGGTCGCGCCCCGCCGTCGACTCACGTCATCTGAAACTGTTCCCTTGATGCCCAAGGGAGATCTTCTCGTAGGGTTCGCTTCAGCGAACGCTGTCCGCTCGTGGCCCATGCCGTGAAACCATCGTCGCGGAACGGCGTGCGCTGAAGTGCACCCTACGAAGCCAAATCGTTTACAGAGTGCTTCCATGAATAGAATTGTTCCCGCGGGCGTTGCATGCGCGGCGTTCCTGGCCGCGATGGCGCTCCATCAAAAGGCCGGCGCGCATGGCTTTGCCGGCGATCGTTTTTTCCCACCGACGATTGCGACGGATGATCCGTTTGCGGTTGACGAATTCGCTTTTCCGACCGTTTCATACGCGAGGAACCGCGCCGCCGATGGATCGCCGGGCAACCGGGAGATCGATGCCGGCTTCGAGTTCGACAAGGAGATTTTCCCGCGATTGGCGCTGGGGATTTCCGATCGATATACCTACCAAGACGTGGATCATCGTTCCTCGATTCATGGTTGGGACAACCTGGCCGTCACGGCAAAATACGAGATCCTGATTCATCCAGAACACGAGTTCATCGTGTCTCTCGGCCTGGAGTCCGACATTGGCGGCGCCGGGGCTCGGAGCGTGGGTTCCGATACCTTCAGCACGTTCACGCCAAAGCTGTATCTGGGAAAAGGGTTTGGCGACTTGCCGGACTCGGTGGATCTCTTCAAGCCTTTCGCGCTCACAGCGGAATTGGGCCAGAGCTTTCCCACGCGGGCGGACAACTCCAATACATTTCAAACGGGCTTTGCCCTGGAGTACAGCCTGCCGTATCTGGAGCAGAACGTGCGGGATACAGGGTTGCCGCGCCCATTCCGCGATTTGATTCCGCTGGTCGAGTTTTCCTTCGAGACTGCCGAGAACCGGGCCGGCGGTGGACTGACCACCGGCACAATCAACCCCGGCGTCCTCTATGAGAATCCCTACTTCCAACTGGGCCTGGAGGCCAATATCCCCATCAACCGCCGTTCCGGGAGCAGCGTCGGCTTCACCATCCAGGCGTGGATCTATCTCGATGACATTTTCCCGCGCGTCTTCGGACATCCGCTCTTTGGAGAATAACCATGAATATCAAACTTTTTCGAATCATCGCGGTGCTTCTGGCGACGGTGTTGACGGCGCGGCAGACCGCCAGCGCGCATGCGTTTCTCGATCGCGCCGAACCCAAGGTCGGCGCGAAAATTGCAAAACCTCCCGCCGAGATCAAAATCTGGTTCACCCAGGAACTCGAGCCGGCGTTCAGCAAGATTCAGATTTTCGATTCCGATGGAAAACAATTGGACAAGAAGGATTCTCACCTGGATTCCAAAGATCGCAAGCTGTTGATCGTCGGCGTACCCAAGTTGGCGGCGGGCAGTTACAAGGTGAGTTGGCGGGTTGTTTCCGCCGACACGCATCGGACGCAGGGCAATTTCAAGTTCACGATTAAGTCATGATGGAGCGCGCTTGCCAGACGACGCAAATTTCCCGGTTTGGTTTGTGGTTGCGCGGTCGGTCCATTTCATGGCCTGCCTGCTGATTTTGGCCATTTTTGTATTCGATCGATTGATCGTCCCGCCGACCGCCCAAATTGGCGGCGATGACATCGGCCCGCGGTGGCAGCGGATCGCGCGCCGGCTATTCGCACTGGCATTCCCGTTGGCGCTGCTGTCGGGCGCGGTGTGGTTCGCCATCGTGTCGGTGGAAATGAGCGGTCTTCCCTGGCGCGAAGCGATCAGCGGCGAGGTGTTGGGCCTGGTCTGGAACCAGACGCATTTCGGCCAACTTTGGAAACTGCGCGCTCTCGCGGCCCTGGCCAGCCTGCTGGTGATGCCGATGGCGTTGCTCGATCACTCGCGCAAGGCGGTTCGCGCCGCCGCGCGCTGGGCCGCGCTGCTGCTGGCCGCGCTTCTATGCGGCAGTCTGGCCTGGGCCGGGCATGGACAGACCGGCGGCCCGCGCGCCTGGCATTTGGCAGCGGACACGGTGCATCTGCTGGTGAGCGGATGCTGGCCGGCTGGGCTGCTGCCATTTGCCATGCTGCTGGTATCCCTCCGACGCACCCGGCAGACCGACTGGCAACCGCCGGTGGTCCTGCTGGTTCGCCGATTCTCCGCGATGGCCGTCGTGAGTGTGCTGCTGCTGACAGCAACCGGCGTGGCGAATAGCTGGTTCCTGGTGGGCAGTCTGCCCGCCGTTACAACAACAAGTTATGGATTGGTGCTCGTCGCAAAGATTGTCGGGTTCTGCGCGATGGTAGGTTTCGGCGCGGTCAACCTGCTGCGCGTGATGCCGCGCCTGACCGCCATGCCGGCAAATAGTGCGAGCGATTCAGTCAAAGAGCAGGCCATCGCGCGATTGCTGAACAATGTGGTGGCGGAAGTGATACTGGCGGCGATTGTGTTCGTCCTCGTGGGGATTCTGGGCATGCTCCCGCCTCCGGCAGAACATCACGCGCATCATCACCACGGCGAGAACGCTGCTTCTACGATTCGGCTCGACGAACTTCCCGCACATTCTCCTCGCACCTTGCGCGCCAGCCTAAGCTGCCGTTACGGCTCGATCCTGTTAATCAGCCATGCAACCGTGTCCAACCGATGGGCATAGTGCAAGAGCGGCGGAATGTCCGGCAACGCCACGCCGATCTGGGCCGACATTTCGTTCAGTTCAACCTCTGCCTCGGCAGGCTGCAAAGACCAGCGGACATGGTGAATGTCCCCGCGGAAAATCTGCCCGCACGAATTGGCACAGTAGAGACACAGCCGATGTGTCAGGAAATGATCCAGATTTCCCTCGCGCGTGAAATAAGCCGGCCCGGTGGGCCGGTAGCGCATGCGCAGCTCCGCCGACGGCGCGTTGCAATGCGTGCGGCGGCTGTGATAGCGGATTTCATCCCCCTGGGCATCGACGGCCATCGCGGCGTTGAAATAGGGCAGATGGAAAAACCGCCGCGCCATTCGAACCGCCGGCCAATTGGCGGCATCCAAACTGAAAAACCAAACGCCGGGCCGCCCCAGGGTAGTGACGTAGGTGCGGACGTTAAGCTCCGGGAACGCCGACATTCCGGGGATTGGCGGCACCCCGCGCGGGCGAACGCCGCTCATCCGAAACGGCACGAGCCCGAGCCACGCCTCGCCGTCAAAAGTGTCCAATTCCAGCCCCGCGGGCAGCAACGGGCGAAGAAGGCCGGGCCGGATCGGCCAGTGCATGAACAGCAGCTCGTGCCATCGCATGCGCATGATCCAGGGGCGGGCATGTGGAAGACGAGAATCTAATCTGCTGTTCGTCATAAAACGATTGCCGGATCTCTCGGCCGTTCTTGCCACCACACAGTCAGAATCGCGCAGTGATTCCGAGAGTCAGAGACTTTAGAGACAAGCTTGGTGCGGGGCGACCTGAAAACCATACTTTCTGTTCGTATAAACGCGTGGCGCCTTGCCGCCAGAACGGCTACACCGGCCGATTGGGTTACGCGTCTCCAATTCTCCGCGCCTTCGCGCCTCGGTGCCTCTGCGCAAGATTTCCGCGCGACATTCCCATTCGATTTTTCTCACCTCGCTCCTTACCCTGTTCCTCCTCAATGTCATTCAACGGACGAATCGTTCTGGTTCTGCTCGCGGCGGCGGCGGTGTATCTGGTGGGGAATTCGCGGATTGGGTTGTGGGACCGCGATGAGCCGCGCTATGCGCAATGCTCGCGGCAGATGCTCGACAGCGGGGACTGGGTCGTGCCGCGATTGTACGACAATCTGCGCGCGGCCAAGCCGCCGTTGATTTATTGGTGTCAGTTGGCGGCGATGAGCGCGTTTGGCGAAAACGCCTTTGCCGCCCGCGTCCCTTCCGTTCTGGGAATGCTGGCGACGCTGATTGTTCTTGCCATCGCTCTGCGCCGTCAATGCGGCCGCGAGATGGCCTTCTGGACGATCTTTATCCTGTCGAGCAGCGCGCTGGCCATTATGGCCGCCAAGATCTGCCTGACGGACAGCGTTTTGGTTTTATTCACTACGATTGCGCAAATCTGCCTGTTCCTCATGTGGCGCGGGAATCGGTCGTGGGCGGTGGCGATCGCGATGGCGGCGGCGCTGGGATTGGGGGGAATTACCAAGGGGCCGTTTATTCTCGGCACCGTCGCCGCGACGGCGGCGGCGCTGGGGTTGTTTCGGATGGTGGGTAAATGTCTGACTCGAAGGTCGGACCGACGTGGCCGGGAGCGTGAGCCAGAAACGATTGCGTTATCCGCGGGAACGAGGCTTGGCATCAACGCACCCGTTCGACCCAACGACGTTACAACGCAGACTTTCGGGCAACGGCGAAACGGCGCGCCGCCGGGCTTGATCCCGGACTACGAGCCTCAACGGCACGGCAGTGACACGCGGATCGCCGCACAGGTCATTGTTTCCGTGGCGATCATCACGGCGATCGTTCTCCCGTGGATCATCCTGGTGCATCACCGCTCACCGGAATTCCTGGGCCGCATATTCCTTGAGGCCAGGGAGCATCTTGAGAACGGCAAGGAGGGGCACAATTTTCCGCCGGGCTTTCATCTGATGATGGTTTGGCCGATGTTTTTGCCCTGGAGCCTCTTGCTGCCGATGGCGATCGGCATCGGCATCCAGAATCGCAGAGTGCCCGAGGTGCGCTTTGCGCTGGCGGCGACGCTCGGGCCGTGGCTGATGGTTGAATTCATCGGCACCAAGCTCGCGCACTATTTTCTTTCCGCGTATCCCGCGATCGCATTTCTCACCGCCTACGCGATTATGCGAAATTTGCGCCGCGAAAGCCGTGACACCGAATCGCGCCCGTTCCTGATCGGCGCCGGCTTCTGGGCGGCGGCGGTTGCGGGCATCGGCGGCCTTCCCTGGCTGGCCGCGCGCACCTTTGGCCTCAATCAACTCCCCTGGCGCACGATGATCCTCCTGAGCCTGTTCACGATTGCGTATGGCCTGGTGGTGATGGCGCTCCTACATGCCCGCAAACTCGGGCCGGCACTGCTGGTCATGGGCGGCGGGATGTTCGTGTTCATGGCGATGCTCTGCGGCCTGTATTTCCCCAACGCACCGTTTCTTCGCATTTCCGAGCACGTCGCGAAGGTGCTCAAACGGCAGGGCGCCACGCACAAAGGCGACGTGTTGATGGTCGATTACAAGGAGCCGAGCCTCGGCTTTTACCAGGGCGGAACCATCCGCGAATGCAAGAAGGACGCCCTGCTGGCAATGCCCTTCAAGGCTTGGCCGCGCTGGCTGGTGATTACGCCGGACGTGTGGGAAAAGATGACGCTCGCGGAACGCGCGGGGCTTCGCGTGATCGACCGATATACGGGATGGGCGTATGCCGACAGGGGAAGGGTGCTTGAAGTAATGGTGGTGGAAAAGTAGCGGACGAAGCCAGTCATCGTATCACGAGCGTCTCGCCCGTGCTGATGGCGCGGTGGTCGAAGAATCGCGATATCGAAACTTCCATGCACCCTGCACGGGCGGGACGCCCGTGATACGACATCGTGATCCAGCGAAGGAACAAGAAACGAAGCGATCTCAGACGCCTCAAGTGTCCCGCTTCGCAGTGCACCTTCTGCCTCTCTAAAGAAGCTGTTATACTGCTCGGCGATGTCCCTTCCCCAAAGAATCCTCGTCGTGCAACCCAGTTGGGTGGGCGACGCGGTGATGGCGACGCCGACGTTGCGGGCGATTCGGCTGCTGTATCCGGCGGCACATATCAGCTACTTGCTGCGCCGCTACGTCAAGCCGCTGTATGCGGGCATGCCCTGGGCGGATCAACTCATCACCTATCGCACCGGCAAGACGCCCACCCGCACCGGCAAGGGGATATTCGACGTTGCCGCGCGACTGCGGGCCGGGAAATTTGATCTGGCGATCCTCCTGCCCAACAGCTTCAAAACCGCGCTGCTCGCCAAGATGGCCAATATCCCCAAGGTGGTGGGATACGACCGCGATGGCAGGGGGTTTTTGCTGACCGACAAATTATTGCCCACCAAGGAGCGCGGCAAATTCGTCCCCTCGCCGATCATCAAATCCTACCTCGGAATCGCCCACTACCTGGGATCCGACCACCGCGATCTGAAGATGGAATTGTTCGTGACGGAACACGAAAAGCGCGAGGCGTCGGAGATTCTGTCGCGCTGCGGCCTGGAAACGGGACGGTCGCGGCCCGGCGCATCGGGAGGGCCGCCGCTGATTCTGCTGAATCCCGGGGCCAACTACGGAGCGGCGAAGATCTGGCTGCCGGAGTATTTCGCGCAACTGGCGGATCGCTTGATCGATGAACAGCAAGCCACCATTTTGCTCAGCGCATCGCCCCGCGAACGGCCAATCGTGGAAGCCGTGAAACGCGCGATGAAGCATGCGCCCTTGGATTTGTCGAACAAAGGCGTGACGCTCGGCTCGCTGAAGGAAATCGTTCGGCGATGCGATCTGATGATCACCAACGACACGGGCCCCCGCCATATCGCGGCGGCGATGGATGTGCCGGTGGTGACGATCTTCGGCCCCACGCACCCGCAATGGACGGAAATCTATTATGCCCGCGAGCGCCAGGTGGCGGTGAAGGTATTCTGCGGACCCTGTCAGAAGAAAGTTTGCCCGCTGGATCATCGCTGCATGACCCGCCTCACGCCGGCCATGGTGCATGACGCCGCGATACAACTGCTTGGCAAGCGGGCGGCCAGCACCGCGCTTGCGGTGGTCACATAAACAAAGAGCGCCACTATCAGCCCCGCACCGGCTTGCGCCCGAAACCCAAGGGGAAAACAACCACGGAGGCACGGAATCACGGAGGCGCATCCGATGCGATCGCCATGTTGCAAAAAACAAGCAATTGAATGGTTTTCTCTTTTTAGTCTAAGTTCGGTGAAGTGCACTGGTTCAATCGAAAGCGCCTCAGTGTTTCCGTGCCTCCGTGGTGAAATTCTGCTCGTGGTGAGTAGAACTGCTCCATCAATCGTGGGTTCATGTCAAGCTTTTACGCCAACATCACGCTTCAATCGGCGGACATTGAGGAATTAGCGGCATATCTCAAATCCAACGGCGATGTGGCTTACGTGGCCGCCGGCTCGAAGGGGACGGCGGTTGTGTTTCATGAAGATTTGTCCGCCCAGGAACGCCTCGCCGCCCGGCTGTCGGCCCACTTTGGCTGCCCCGCCCTACTGGTGATGGCGTACGGCAGGGGCGTGCTGCTATACCACCTTTACGAAAAAGGCGAACAAACCGACGCCTACGTCTCGTGCCCGCACGATGATCTGGAGCTCCGCGATCCTGCCCCCGCGGGCAATGCACAATTGCTTTGCGCCGCGTTTGGAATGGAGCGATCGGAGCGCCGCGTCGAATCGATTCTTCGCAAGGAAGGCAAACCCGAGCAGCCGTATGAATATGCCATCAACCGCCACGGAGAATTGGCCCAGGCATTGGGCCTGCCGGCCTTCGCGGCGGGCACGGGGTTCGGCGCGATCGAAATGGGCGAGCTTCCGGCGGGACCAGGCTTTGATCCGGGGAAATTACGCCGCACGCCATGAGGAGAAATCCACCCATCGGATGGGGCGCCCGCAATTCAATCAGAAGACAACCACGGAGGCACCGAAGCACGGAGGCGCGATCGAGGCGACACGCCGATAGTCAAGAAAGCAAAAATCACGGGGTTACTTTTGGGGGATCAACGATTTGAGCCAAATCAGTCGAGAGTGCGCTTTTGTGTTTCTACATATGATTGCATGTAGTTCGGCGTCTTTCGAAGGCGGATGTGCTCAGGCGATAATGTCGCTGACGACCCGCCCCGCCACGTCTGTGAGCCGGAAGTCTCGGCCGGCGTGGCGGTAGGTGAGCTTAGTGTGATCGAAGCCCAGAAGCTGCAAGATCGTCGCGTGAAGGTCGTGTACATGGACGGGGTTTTCCACCGGCTTGTCGCCGTATTCGCTGCTGGCGCCATAGGCGATGCCCGGCTTCACTCCCGCGCCGGCCATCCAACTGGCGTAACACCCGGCATGATGGCTGCGCCCCAGCGGAGCATCGGTGGTCGGCGTGCGGCCAAACTCGGTCGTCCAAACCACCAGCGTATCCTCCAGCATCCCCCGGCTCTTCAAATCCTTCAACAGCGCCGCGACCGGCTGATCGACGTTCCGCGCCAGCGGCCCGTGATCGCGCATGTTGCCATGGCTGTCCCAATTGCTGTTCGAGCCGGTGTCGATCAGCTCGACAAATCGTACGCCATGCTCCACCAGCCGGCGGGCGATCAGGCATTGCCAGGCGAAGCCCTTGGTGCTGCCGCGCTCGAGGCCGTAGAGATTGAGCGTGGCATCGGTTTCGCCCTTCAAATCCAGCACTTCAGGCATGGTCATCTGCATGCCAAACGCGGTCTCGTAGCTCTTGATCCGGGCGGCGAGGGCGGGATCGTTCCCGCGGGAAAGCTGGTGCCGCTTGTTGAACTGCGAGAGCAGTCCCAACTCCATCTCCTGCACCTCAAGCGACGGCGCGCGGCGGATGAGATCGGGAATCGGCTCGGCGCCCGCCAGCACGCGCGTGCCCTGATGGCAGCCGGGCAGAAAATCGCTCGACCAGACCTGGCTCCCCGCGTACGGCAGATACGGCGCCAGCACCACGAACGACGGCAAATTCTGGTTCATCGTCCCTAGCCCGTAGCTCACCCACGAGCCGACGCTGGGCCGTGCGAAAGTGACCGAGCCGGTATGAATGCCCAGCGTGGCCTGGAAATGATCGTTGTGATCTCCGTGCATCGAACGGATCAGGCAGACATCATCCATGCAATCGCGAACGTGCGGAAATAGGTCGGAGACCTGCGTGCCGCACCTGCCGCCGGGCTTGAATTCCCAATTGGGCCGCAGATACGGCTTAGCCCCGGGCTTATTCGACGAAAGCTTTCCCCCATCGGCAAAGAGGCGCGGCTTGGGATCGAACGAATCCAGATGCGAAACCCCGCCGCTCATGTACAGGAAAATCACCCGCTTGGCCCGCGCCGGAAACTGCGGCGCCCTCGGCGCCAGCGGGTTGATGGCGCCGCCAATGGCCGCCCCGCGGGCCTCGTCCGCCATCAGCGTTTGCAAAATGCCCGGCAGCAGCAGCGATGAACCCGCCGCCAGCGAGCGAAGCATCGTGCGGCGGGAGAATGTGCGAAGATCAGGTTGCATCAAATAAAGCTCCGGGAATATCCATCCATTTATATCGGCGGGGGGAATCGGCGTTGTCAGCGGCCTCTAACCTATGGAGCGGAACTTGGCCACTCTTTGTGGCATGGGCAGCCTGCCCATGTGTGGGGATTGCACACCGATCAACCCAATTCCGATTTTTGCTTGCTCCGAACAGCAAGCCACGGGCGGGCCGCCCGTGCCACCATTCAGGCCACGCCCATGGAACGGTAAAGCGATCCGTATTGTTCGACAAATCGGTCGGACGAATACGCTTTGCGCACTTCAACGCCGGCTGCATGCGCGATGCCCCGGCCCAATTCCGGATTTTCCCGGATTTTCAACACGCGTTGCGCCAACAGACGAGCCGAGGGCGGTGAAACAATCGCGATGCTCGCCGCCGCTCCCAAACATTCCGCCAACGCCCCTGATCCCCATAATACCGTCGGCAACCCCGCGGCGATGGCGGTGGCGATGGGCAGTTCCGGGCCGATTGCGCTTGGCGTATGAAGCGCCACATCCGCCGCGCCCAGCAGTTCTTCAAACTCCACTCGCCGACCCAGCGCCCGCTGTGCGTTCACGAGCAAGCCGGGCTGCCTGAGTTTTTCAGCCAGCCGCTCCAACCGCGGCGTCTGGTCTCCCTGGCCCCAGAGCAGCACGCGGTAGCGCGGGTCCAAAACGTGAAGAATGGACGCCGCCCACACCGCATCCCGATGCCCCGCCGCCCGTGTCGATTCGCCGGCGGGCAGCAGCACGTAATCGTCATCGGCAAAGCCAAGGGCCCGCCGGAGGGATCGATCGCGTCTGATCCGCGCATGGCCAGGGTCGATACCCGGGCGAATCAAGCTCAAATACTCATTGCGAATTCCAACGGTTTCCAGCCCGCGCTGCTGCGCCGCCGTTGCGCAGACCACGCGCAATTCGCGTTGCGTTATGGCGAGCCGGAGCCACGCCAACGAGGTGGGCGAAGGGCGTTGGATGGGACTGAAAACAACGCCCTGCCCGAAGGCCAACATTGTCGCCTGAAGCGCGCGATCGTCCCATGCGTGAATCAGATCAAACGCCTCGGGACGCATTCCCAGGCCGATGACGGCTGCGAGGGTATTTCGATAAGTTCCGTCGTGGCCGATGGTGCGCTGGGTGAAGGAGAATTCATCGCCGGCTCCTCCAGACAATAGAAGCACGCCTCGTTGAGTTTGAAAGTCGGGCGCGTGCCCCAACAGATGAAGAATCCGCATCATGCGGATGGTACGGTAGTCAAAAGACGCAGGTGTTCAACGAACGAGTCCGGCGCAGAACAAACCCTGGCCATGTCCGATTGTTCACGAGGACGCTTGGATAAAATTCGGCTTCTCTTGCACTCATTTTGCAATCGCGATTGTCAATCGCATTGAGGGCATCATCATTCCGTTTCATTTGAAATGCTTAAGAACTCTTTCCAACGTGCTTCGAGGCACGCCAATCTCGGACGGAAATCTCCGCAGCTAAGCACTTGCTTATGGAAGTCATAGTAAATGCTGGATTGCAAACGATCATGAATGCGGATCTGTAGGGAATTCGGTTCGATTCCGATGAGGTTTAGGTCAAAAAGAATGTGAATATCTGCGCGGAGTAGCAGCCCATTGTCGTGGCTGTCATCTGCATTCTCGCAATACGGCGCGATGTGGGCCGCTTCGACGACTTGCATCAGTAAGCACCCTGAAATCATGCACCGGCGCCCGTATTTTCGTTCGAGTCCCTGCTTAAACTTCGCCTGTCCGAGGCGAAGTTGAACCAGTCGCTCCTGTCGAACCATCCCGTCGGGCGAACCGGCGAACCTCTCCACGTCAAGCTCCTTCCACACTCGAGAGCCGTCGCCTACCGATCCGAGTGCCTCAAGAGCCATCGCAAGTTGCGGCCGCATCACCCAAAGCCAATCAGAATTACCGACGCTCCGGGGGCGAATCATGGTGACGAGCGTGCGAATATTGAATTGCTCAGCCCCCAATCTCTTCCCAAGTAAACTTCCTAGTCGACCGTACTGTGCATTCGATGCTTCGAATCCTCGCCAGCCCATCGCAATAGACATTTCTGACGCGGATAGTGTTCGATCCTGCGCGTGATAATGAGCACTCAGCATCTGCTGCTGTAGCGCGGTAATTCGACTCCCCACTCCCTTAAGAGCTCTTCGAAAATCATCCGACGTGAGCGCCGTCATCGGGTCGGGATTGGCGCGAGATGTTCTCGTTCGGCTGGTTTCTGATTCAATGCAATCCTTACAATCGCGAACTTCGACTCTCTGGTGCTTAGCCCAGTCGAGTAATTCGCGTACGGTCCGGCCGACGACTTTTCGATTGGATGTCAGAGAAACGCCGGGCTCTTCATAACTCGGAGATCCCAAGTGACGGCAGTGCGATGCGTGTAGATTAGCAGTATTCTTCGTCTTGAAGCTGAGGAGGTGCGACTTTCTATGATTCGCTCGCCAAGACTGAAATTTGCGGTGGTAAGATCGACCGTCTAAATCATGGAACTCTTCGATCATTCGTCACATCGCTCTCAAGACTCTTTCGGAGTCCGCCTATGGGGCTTGCCACGGGGCTTATTGCTATGGCCATGCAACGGGAAGTGAGGTGGCCTACCGCACTCCGCCCGATGCCAACGATGAGTTAGGATTTATTCTCCTCTCCGCGCTTGATCAGAAACGCCCGGCATTCAGGAAGATGGTCCGTATTGACAAGATCAACTCCATGGTCGCGCAAGACGGCCCAAAACGCCGGGAAATCCGGCGATCCCCAGAACCGCAGCTTGCGATGCTGCTCGTGACATCGCTTGACGATTTTATCCAGGACGGCCTTTTGATCGACGGGCATTTTGTCGTTGCCGTTCCACTTGAAGCTCTTGCTCCACTGCGCGCTGATCCACGGCACCAGCTCGGCCGGCGGGTTGGTATCCAAATCCTTCAATTCTCCATCGCACGCCGCGTAACGCTCCTTGTCGGCGGCGATCAGCTTTTGCGAGCGGTTGCCGGTGATGATGACCTGCAGGGCGCGGCGTTCGGGTTTGTCATCGTGCCAGATGGTGAGAATCGGCGCGTACTGCTTGAAAACTTTCTTGAGAGCGGCATAGGTCTGGACGGGATCGGTCTTCACGTCGATCAACAGCACGACCGGCGGCCCGCCGGGATACACCCGGCCGCCATTGCCGTCGATCCGCTTTTTCAGCGGGTCCAGATACAGCGATTCCAGCGTGCGATCCGTCTTCACCTCCCAAGGCATGTGCGCGACCAGCAGCTTGCCGTTGACCAGGTACACGTCGGCTTCCACGCTGGTGAAGCCATTGTCCACCGCATCAAATAGAGGCCGCTTGTGCTCATAGTCATTGTGCGCGTGGGCATGCAGCAATGGCGTGGGCGCGGGGGATGGATTCGGGATGTCGGTCGCGCCGATGCAACACAAGAAGTACCCACATGCGAGGACCGCAAGCGGGAACGCTGGAAATTTGGCGAAAATTCGATTTTTCATAATCGACACCATCGGCACGGGCGAGACGCCCATGATACATTGAAGGGTTGTCGTGAGCTAAAGCAACCGCCCGCCATCTTACCACGTCCACAGGCGTGGCCATTTTTTGTGGCATGGGCAGCCTGCCCGTGGGTGCGGTATTCCGCACAGATCGGCGGATCGCGATTCTTGCTTGCTGCGCACGGCAAGCCACGGGCGGGCCGCCCGTGCCACAAATTCAGGCCACGCCCAAGTCCACTTATCGCCTACCTTCATTGACGCCGTTCCCATCTTCCCGCGATGATCGGTGCATGCCTCAGCCGCCGTCGCAGGAGTTATTGAGCGTTCAGCAGGCCATCCGCATCATCGACCAGGCTCCGGTGGCGCCGCGGACGGCGCGCGTGCCGCTTGAGGCGGCGGTGGGGCTGCGGCTGGCTGATGACCTGACCGCGGACCGCGACTACCCGCCATTTCTCAAGAGCCTGATGGATGGATATGCGGTGCGAAGGGTGGATGTGGGTGCGCTGCCGGCGGAGCTGCGGGTGGTCGGCGAAGTCGCCGCGGGCGCTTCATCGCATCGCGCGCTGGAGGCGGGAGAGGCGATGGCCATCATGACCGGCGCGCCCCTCCCCACTGGCGCGGATGGCGTGGTGCCGGTCGAAGATGTCGAGCAGCGCGTGCCGATTGGCGAGATTGTTCGCATACTCCGCGCGCCCGCGTCGCCGCGCTACACGGCTGCCCCCGCCAGCGACTGCCCGGCGGGCCGCGTGGTTCTTAAGGCCGGAACGATGCTGGGCCCCCGCCAGATCGCGGTGGCCGCCGCCATCGGCGCTGATGAGGTGTTGTGCTTCGCGCGCCCGCGCGTCGCGGTGCTGGGCACCGGCGATGAGATCGTGCCGGTCTATCAGACGCCCGGTCCCTGGCAGATCCGCGATTCCAACACGCCCATGCTGGCCGCCCTCTTGCGCAACCTCGGCTGCGAAGTCGCGGACGTCGGAACCGTGCGCGACGATCCAGAAGAAACCCGCGCCGCCCTGCGGCACGGCTTATCCTTCGACGCCCTGTTCGTCACCGGCGGCATGAGCATGGGCGAATACGATTACGTCCCGCGATTGCTGGCCGAACTCGGCGTGGAACTCAAAATCACCAAGCTCCGCATCAAGCCGGGCAAGCCCTTCGTGTTCGGCTCACTCTCGCCAACCAGCTCCAATGAGCAACAATCCTCGCGCGCTCCGCGCACAACTCCAACGTACGTTTTCGGCCTTCCCGGCAATCCGGTGAGCGCGTTCGTCTGCACGGTTCGTCTGGCATCGCGCCTGGCGGCGCGGATGGGCGGCGGTCTGCCGATCGAGCGATGGGTGACGGGCCGCCTGACCGAAGGCCTGCCCGCCAACGGCCCGCGCGAATTTTATCAACCCGCCATCCGTGCCGTCGCGCCCGGCCATCACAGCGGCCAATCCGAATTCGCCAGCATAACCCCCCTCGCCTGGAAAGGGTCGGCAGACCTCTTCACCCTCGCCAGCGCCAACGTGCTGCTCGTGCGAGCCGAAAACGATTCGCTGGCGCCTAAGGGAACCCTGGTGCGGGTGTTGGAAATTTAGGGCAAATCGAAATGCACGGCCAAACGCGGCTTTGTCGATGGCTTGCCGGCGAGTAAGCGGACGCCTATCGTTTTTCGATATGAGGACAATCAACCTGGCAATCCCTCTGACCGCCGAGGATATCGAAGGTGACATTGTGTCAACGCGATCGCGGGCGCGGTAAAAGCATCGGCATGCCGACCTTCCTGCACCGTTCGCTGGCGTTCTGCTCTGCCGCCATGTTGTTTGTGGGATGTGCGGCTCAACCGGTCAACCCATCGCTTCCAACCACCACGCCGCAGGCCCAATGCGATTTGAGCCGGATGAAGGCCTCGCCGGGACAGCTCGAGCGGCCGTTGGTCATCATCGGCGGATTTGCCGATCCGGGCATCGCGGCGGGTTCGCTTAAACGGGAGTTTGACGCCATGACCCGCGGACGGCGGATCATCGCCGTCTCGTTGTGGTGGCGATGGAGCGCGGAGGCGTGCCGGCGGGAAGTGATTCGGGCCGTCGATTGCGCATTTCCGAACACGGATCCGAAGCGTACGTCGGAAGTGGACGTAATCGGTTACTCGCTGGGTGGCTTTGCCGCGCGCTACGCGGCGGTGGGTTCAAGCGCGAATTGCCGGACGCTGCGGATCGCTCGGCTCTTTGCGATCAGCAGCCCGTTGCAAGGGGCCGATGATGTCTGTCGATGGCCGGCGTTGCTTCCCATCCAGAAGGATTTGCGCCCAGGATCGGCAGTGCTGTCCCGGATCAACGCCAGCGCGGCGCCGTATCCGATTTTTGCGTATGTGCGTTTGGGCGACCACCCCGTCGGCGTTGCCAACGCGGCCCCGCCGGGCCGGGTCGCCTGGTGGGTTGCGACGCCGGCTTTCGAGGATGCGCACAACGGGGCATACAAAGACCCGCGCATTCTCGCCGATATCGCCCGGCGTCTTCGCGGCGAAACGCCCGCGGCGCATGATCCGCCGGCGCCGCTGCCGGCGGGGCCGTGAACCACGAGCGGCGCGCATTCCGCCAGCGCCGCCCATGCCGCGAAACGGGAAGCTGGACGGTATAATGCACGAGGGCAAGAGCCCAGCGAAGCGCCGGCAACCCCGGGTGTGGCGAAACGGCAGACGCAACGGACTTAAAATCCGTCGTCCCGAAAGGGATTTGCGGGTTCGACTCCCGCCACCCGGAATGATCGGAACCATGCGATATTTCACACCCGAGCTGGTATCGAGCCTCAATTCGTCGGACAGTGACACTGTGGACGAGGCAATGGTGCGTTGGGAAAGCGCGCTCTCATCTTACCAGAAGCACCTTCAAAAAATTCACCGCGACATGCCACCGCAGTTGCAGCCGCTCACTAACCTATCGCTTCACGACTGGCAAGTCCTCAAAATCTCCGATGGGAAGGACCGCGCCAATCCAAGGGGTGCAACCATGGTGATCGCACTCGGAAACATCGGAGAAGTGATGTTTCTCTCGTATTCGCTTCGGCAGAAACCGCGTCGGATTGATTCGCCACAAGGATGGCCTCTTGCGAAGAATCGAGTCGACTGGCTCTACGACGAAGTGGATTTCGACAGGGATGATCAGAAGTCGTTTGTTCACCGAATACTCTTTAGCGACGGAACAACACTCGTAATCCCGTTCTCAAAGTGCAGCGTAACTCCGGTGAATTATCGCCGTGCGATGTCTCACTCAGATTTGATGCAGATTGCATAACTCGGATCTCCCGAAAGCAATGGAGTGAATGCCTTGCATTCCATATACTCCCACGCCTTATGTGCAACTCAGATTCCATTCGCGTGAACGATCCCGCACTCCTACCCATCCGGGAGAAGGTGCTGGCGGGACAGCCGCTGGCGTTCACCGATGGCGTGGCCCTGTATGGCAGCCGGGATATGCACGGCATCGGACGGCTGGCGAACTTCGTGCGGGAAAAACTGCATGGCGACCGGACGTATTACAACCGCAACCGCCATATCAATTACACCAATGTCTGCGCTCTATCCTGCAAGTTTTGCTCCTTCTACCGCAAGCGCGGCGAAGAGGGGGCGTATGAGATGCCCGTCGAGCAGGTGATCGCCATGGCGCGCAAGGCCTCCGACGCGGGGGCGACGGAAGTGCATATCGTCGGCGGGCTGCATCCGTGGCTGAAGTTCGACTATTACCTGGATATGCTGCGCGGCGTGCGGCGCGAGTGCCCGCGGTTGCACATCAAGGCGTTTACCGCCATCGAGATTATCCACCTGGGCCGGATCAGCCGACAGAGCGTGCGCGACACGCTCATCGCCCTGCGCGAGGCGGGCCTTGGCAGCCTGCCGGGCGGCGGCGCCGAGATATTCGATGATCGCGTGCATGATGAAGTCTTCAAGGGAAAGGTGCGTGCCGACCGCTGGTTCGAGGTGCATCGCACCGCGCATAGCCTGGGCATCCCCACCAACGCCACCATGCTCTATGGGCATGTCGAGCGGGTGGAGGAGCGCGTCGGGCATTTCATAAAATTGCGGGAATTGCAGGCCGAATCCCTCGCGGCCATCGAAACGCAATGCGGTGAAACAGATACTGCGAGTATTGGATCATCCTCCAACGCCGCCGCCTTCAACTGTGTCATTCCGCTGTCCTTCATCCCCGAATACAGCGAATTGGGCCATTTGCCCGGCAACACGGGATTAACCGACCTCAAGACGCTCGCCATCACCCGTCTCATGGTTCACAACATCGCGCACATCAAGGCGTTCTGGATCATGCAAGGCATCGGCCTATCGCAAATCGCCCTGAATTGGGGCTGCGACGATCTGGACGGCACCGTGGTCTGGTATGACATCACCAAAGCGCAAGGCGACGGCACCCATCAGGAACTTCACGTCCGCGACATTCAACGCCTCATTCGGGAGGCCAGGCGCACGCCCGTTGAGCGCGATACCTTATATCGGCCCGTTCTGCGCGATGCGACGACGGGCCGCGTGATGGGAATGAAACTCGATGTGGGAACAAGGATGCGCGAGCAGGTGGATGAGCCAGCGCAACAAGCAGTGCCTCCTCTGGCGACCCCGCCAACGCGAGCCGAACGGCATTAACAGATTGCGGCAAGGAGTGGGTCGCCGCCCGGAGTGCGGCATTGTCCCCGCCTCATTTCATCTGGGTTTTGCGGCGCCGCTGGTCGGCGGTACGATGATGGCCATGCCAAAGCCGCGAAAAACGCCGCGCCGATTGATCGCCATCGTCGGATTCCTCGTTGCCGCTGTTATCGTAATGCTGCTCATGCCGCACACGGCGTGGGGG
>DASRLH010000300.1:0-24058 GCA_035648595.1 Tepidisphaeraceae bacterium | reverse complement strand
GGTAGCCGCGAATACCCCATCCGTGATACAACAGGCTTGTGGACATGAGTTTGTCTCCTTTCTGAAGATTGGTAACTCCAGAGGAGACGGCCATGTCCATTTTTTTTCAAGCACTACCTACGCAAAAGCCGGAAGAACCGTATTTGAACCAGTCGCCAGTTTGCGCGCCGAGTACGAAACCACCGCCGGCATCCGCAGTTGGGTCGATTCCAACCGACACACCGGGTCGATACGTGCCGCCGGAGTTGCCTGGGGAAGAACTGGCATATGAGATCGTATTCCCGCCATTGTCGAAGTTCTCAGCCTGAATCAACCCTGGAATCACGGCAGAGGCTCCGCCATATGGCGCCTCGGGCGCCAATGTGGTTCCTGAAGCGAACGCAAACTCCGATGCCCCGTTGGCGTCAATCGCGCTAATTCGATACGAGAAGGAGGTCGATGGGGGCAGATTCTGATCGGTGAAGGACGTGGCATTGGCAGGTAACGCTCCGATCTGCGTGTAGGCGCCGCCGGGCTGATCCTGTCGTTCGATTGCGAATCCTGTTTCTGCCGCGGAGTTGCCGGCCCATGTCAAGACGATGGCGGAAGTGGACCCAGCCAAGGGAGTCGCCGCGAACGCCGTAGGTGGAACGGGTATGCCGTCGATTTGCCCGATATCGCGGAATGTGATCGGCCGGCGCGACGTGAAAGTATATTGTCCGGACCCGGGACCGGTGAAAGTCCGTACGGCTCCATCGGCGGGAGCGACTTGCAGCGAATCATGGAAACCAAGGTCGCCGGCAATGCTGTATGCCGCGTTCGGATCCGGCACCACCGCGTACGTGGTGATCGCGCCCGGAAGATCGCTCATTGAGACCTTGGAATTGGGCGCCATGCCCAATCCCCCAGGGTTCGCGACCACCTGAATCGTGTTTTTGCCCGCGCCTCCAATCACCGAAAGTTCCGACATCCCGGCGGCATCGGTGATATTCACGCTGGCGCCCGAGTCCGCCGTTTGCAATGATAGCTGATAGAGGCCCGCGTATTGAAGCGTGGCTACCCCGTCGCGCAGGATGACGCCCGTGCCAATGCTGTAGGTGTGTGATTTACCGTCGCCAGGCGGCCCATCAGCCAGAAATGCGCTATCCACCGGTCGGCCGCCGGCCACGAAATTAACATTGGCGACTGTCGCCAATGGCGCGCCCGTGGCGACGAACTGATTGGCGGCGCCGCCACCGACGATGGTCGTCGCGATCCCCGGGACGGTTCTCGTCAGGCCGAAGAAATTCCAGCCCGGGCCGCCATCCACCTCGAGTGATTTGACTTGCGTCGGCGTGGGCAGATTCAGGACAAATCCATCCGCGGTCGAAACTGCGTTGTCCCCGATGGTGAAGATCTGACCGGTCGCGGAGGCTCCGATCACGCGAATGGAGTTGCTGCCTGCCGGGTTTGGCTCAAAAGTCACCGTTGAGTTGGGCACCGTGGTGGCCAGCACTTGAGTGTTTCCCGTGCCGGCAACGATTAGATCGGGAGAGGAAGACGGCCCGCCACCCGTCATCGTGATGACATCATTGCCGCTTCCTCCCATCACGGTCACCGATGGACCGCCGGGGCCGGGGATCTGCACCGTGTCGTCACCCGCGCCGGTATTCACCTGCACATGGCCGGGCCCCTGAAGCACGAGATGCCGGCTGGGCGAATTGACGGCTGGCGGCGACGTGGAGACATTGAATTGGTCATTGCCATCCGTGCCGGAAACGACAACCGTGTCGGAGGCGACGCCCTGCACCACCGAATTGCCAGAGCCTCCATCCGTGACAGCCGGCAGCGTGACCACATCGTTGCCGGTCCCCGGGATGATAAGTCTTAGCGTGCCGCTGGCGATCGTGGCGGTGTTGTGGCCGCCGGCGCTCATATCGATAACGTCCAGCGGTATGTTCGGCCCCGCGGTGATGGAATTGCCGCTTCCGTACAGTCGGACGTCAATGCGACTGACCGAGGATACAGGGAATGCCTGCACTTGCCCGTTCAAACTTACCGTATAATTTGAGCCATCGCTGACAAGATCAACGCTGTTAGACGCGCCCTCGCCTAAAACGGTCAGGATGCTCCCTTCCAGGCGTACGCCCTCGGGGGGATCGGCCATGGTGCGATAACGGACAATTGACCCGTTGGTGCCGACAATCGCCCGCCCGTCAGGCGCGAGAGCGAGGGAATGGCCGGCATAATCCTGCCCGCCGCCACCTTGTCCGACTCCGAATAAAAACTGTCCCCCCGAAGACACGGTGGTAATCCCCACGGAATTGGACGATCCCGCGTGGCCGCTGCCAACCTCCGCGGCCACCACGATCGATCCATCGGGCTGAACCGCAATGTCTCCGCCAAGCCCGTATCCCCCTCCGCCCAGCGCCGTGAAACCCTGTGTGCCAAACGAGGTCTCGATCTGGCCGGTACTTGTCAAGTGGGTCAGGGAGCTGCCATCACCGAATGAACTGGCTAAAACGTAATAGCCCCCATCGGGCGCCAGCGCAATTGCGGAGGCTTCATTTGCCTGGGTGGATGGGATGGGATGCGCAAGCCCGCTGGTTCCGAAGCTCGTGTCTGGAGTCCCATTGCTGTTATAGCGGGCGAGGATCGGGGTGCTGTCGGCGTAACCGCTGAGAACGATCTGCCCGTTTTGTAGAATGACCCCGGATATGAACGCGCTATCGGAAACGGTACCTCCGACCACAGGGCCCAGGTCAGCCACCACGATCCCGCCGCCATTGAAAGAGGTGTCCAGCGTGCCATTGCTGTTATATCGAAGAAGCGTGGCGCGGTAATGATTCCCATTATTGGCGTAGCCGGCAACGAGAATCTTGCCATCCGGCTGGATGAGAACCTTGGACGAATAGTCGCCATAACTCACACCCGTGGTCACAATTCCGCCGCCAAACGTCTTATCGAGCGTTCCATCCAGATTGTACCGGATTGCGACGAACTTGGAGTTGCCATCTCCAACAACGACCGGTTTGCCATCGCTTTGCAACGCCATCGAACGGGCGTCGTCCTCGGCTCCGACCGAGGTGATGACGGTCCCGCCATTGCCAAACGTCTGGTCTAACTGGCCGTCGAAGTTATATCGCGAACTCGGCAGGTAGGACTCGAACCTACAACCAGCCGGTTAACAGCCGGCTGCTCTACCATTGAGCTACTGCCGAAGATAGTCCCCCTTGAGCGAGGGAACGCTTCACTTTATCGGCTTGGGGGCGGGTGTCAAGTGCCGTCCATTATCCATTGACCGATGCCATCGCATTGGCGGGATATCTCTCGCCGGCGGCGGCGCCTTTTGGGGTGGCTTCCTCGATGGCGGCAAGATCGTCAGCCGTCAGATGCACGTCCAGCGCGCCCATGTTTTCTTCGAGGTATTTGCGGCGTTTGGTGCCGGGAATGGGGATGATGTTTTCTCCGGCGGCCAGCGTCCAGGCGATGGCCAGTTGCGAGGCGGTGCATCCTTTTCCCGCGGCCAAATCCCCGATCCGCTTGACCCGATCCAGGTTTTTCTGGAAGTTTTCGCCCTGAAATCTCGGCGCGTTTCTTCGGTAATCGTCCGCGCTCAAGTCTTCGAAACATTTGATTTGCCCCGCGAGAAATCCGCGCCCCAGCGGGCTATAGGCGACAAAGGCAACGCCCAGCTCCCGGCAGGCGGGCAGGATTTCCTCCTCGGCGTCGCGCGACCAAAGGGAAAACTCGGTTTGCAGCGCTGCCACCGGATGCACTTGATGCGCCCGCCGGAGGGTGGTTGTCGACGCCTCGGACAGACCGATATGCCGAACCTTTCCCTGCTTCACGAGGTCGGCCATCGCGCCGACGGTGTCCTCGATCGGCGTTTGCGGATCGACGCGATGCTGGTAATACAGATCAATATGATCCGTGCCCAACCGCTTGAGGCTTGCATCGCAGGCGTCGCGGACGTAATCGGGCTTGCCGCTGACATTGCGCGCGTGCGGGTTGGCCGGGTCGCGGACGATGCCGAATTTGGTTGCCAGGACGATCTTGTGCCGCCGGCCCTTGATCGCCCGGCCGACCAGTTCCTCATTGGTGAACGGGCCGTACATGTCGGCGGTGTCGAGAAAATCGCCGCCCAGATCGAGGTAGCGATGCAGCGTGGCGATGGATTCGGATTCATCCCGCCCGCCATAAAATTCGCTCATTCCCATGCAGCCCAGGCCGATTGCGCAGACCGATGGGCCGGATTTGCCGAGATTTCGGTGGTTCATCATTCATCCCTTATACTCCGCCGGCGCCAAGACGGGGAAGGGGGCGAGTGCGAATTTCCTGGATTGAACAATTCAGGAGCGATTGGGCCGGGGATGTCCGGCAACCTCAAGGCCTTTGCCGTCCCTGCGGCAATGACCTTCGCGCCATGCCAGAGCGGTCCCTGGAATACGGAATACCGGTGGGAATAATAGAAACTTGAAATTATTGGAATTTTTGTATTGCATAATCGGAAACAGCCTGTATCATCTCGATCGCTTCAATTCAGTATGCGTCGGCAGATCGGTGAACCCCACAGCTAAAGGGGGGCCGGATGAGCAGGCTGTTTGCTGGAAAACCAGGTCACAAACGTGCGATTGCAATGGCAGTCGCCCTCGGGCTGGTGGTTGGCGCCATCGGAGTGGTGCTGCACATCCGCGGGGCGCATCGCGCCGAAACCGGCTTTTCGGCCAGTTCGAGTTCTTCGACCACCTTCGCCTGTCCTATCCCCGGCAAATTCAAGCCGGTCGAAATCAATGTCGCGTTGCTTTGCGATTACTACGAGCATGGCGTCGAGCACGCGCCGCCGCGCGATCCATCGGGCGTGATGCAGCGGCGCGAGCTTCATTATCGCGCACCCGGCGACCCATTCGATTTTGTCAAATCAGCGGCGAGTGCGAACGCGAGCGACGGCTTGCTGAACAAGGAGATTTTCGAATGGCGACAACGATGGGCTTCTGGACGTAGCACGCCGCTTCCCGCGTCAATAGAGGGCATGGCGGTGGCCTCATCGATCGGCGCGGAATCCCTTCTTGAAATGGGGAACGCATTCGCATTCCTCGAAGACGACTCCGCAGCCGACGTCTGGTATCGCGCCGCACTCGACAAAGCGGCGAAGACGTACAGGACCACCAGCCCGGGCGACCCGATTGCGCTGCCATTGCTGCGTCGCCTGGATCAGACGAAAGCTCTTTGGCGACTTAGAGACTACCCAGCACTAGAGACTCGTTTTTCGCTGGCGAGTCGCCTGTCGCCGTCGCTCTCGCCTGAATCGCGCCGAGCCGGATACCTTCATGCGGAGATGCTGTTCTACCAGAACAGATTTGACGAGGCGGCGGATTGCATCCTACAGGTACAGGATCAACATGACCGCGCCGGCGACCTTGGCCGTCTTGAGAAGTCCGACGCTTACGAGATGACTTATATGCTCGGCCTTTTTCTATTTAAGGCGGCCCGCCTAACGCAGGCAATGCCGGAATTGACAGCAATCGCGGATGCGCCGGACGAGGGGCACCGCGAAAACATAATGCGATGCCGGATTGTAACCTTGGCTAGCCTCGGGCGGCCGGATGAGGCGCGCGGCGAGTTTGCCCGGTGGCGCGCCCTAAACCCGGAAGCATCTTCGAACGCGGCGGTGGCCGGGGAGCTAATGCGGGCAATAAACGCGTCCAAATGGAAAAACGCCAGTATAGATCCCACTCCCGTTTCGGGAGGGTGATTTTTTTGACGGCAGGTTCATAAACTCGGAGCACAAATGAGATCAGTCATAGGAACGTCGCTGTGTATTATTGGCGCATTGCTTGTTCTTTGCGGAGCCAACTCCAAGGCAGTCCCAATGTTCGGCGAAGGCGTTGAGTTGACTGCCTCCGAGGCTGGGGGCGTCACCGGGAGCTGCTTCTGTTTGACCGGGGGTATCGACACTCCTACGGTGTGCCATAACGGATCACCCTTCGCGGATTGTAAGCCGCCGGTTAATGGCGTGTGCAACGTATGTTACAGCGATTGCACACCGCTGTACGTCTCTCATTTTGACCCCCTCCCCTTTTCGCCGCCATACGGCAATGGCTCTAACGTGTATGTCAATTGCGCGAGCAACGGCGCAACGGAGAACGTCTATGTCTGCCCCGGCCCATATTCTTACCCGCCGCCTGACTATTGCGGGTCATGCGGCTCGGGGACATTCATAAAGACTAGCAATTGCGGCGGGCGCTGGTTTTACAAATTTGCGCCGTGCTAATCGCATCGCCGGTATCGAATCATTCATCTCAAACGAGCGGATCGCTATGGTCGTCCATCATCCCACCGGTTGGCGTCGGGCGGCGCGTTTGGCATTCGCGGCCGTAGGAATCGTGTTTCTATGTTGGAATGCGTGCGCGGCAGGGAGCGCCCCGCCATACACAATCGCGGATATGCGAACCATTGTCGAGAGTTCCCGCTCACAAATCGAGGACCTATCGGTAACGTTCAGCTATATCGCGATTAAAGATGACCCTGACAACCAATTGCTGTACAGATCGCGCATGAAAGTTGTCGTCAAGGGGAGCAAACTTTATTACGACGACGCGTACGGACCCGATCCAGCGAAAGATAAAACGAGCTTTGGGAGGGAGCTGGCCTTCAATGGCGTCCGCACCACGAATTTCATGAAACACATGGCGACCGCTTCGGTCTCCATTGAGCGCGGCGCCCAGGCGGAAACGCGCGGTTTGGGCTTTTTCGATATCGCTCTATACAACCCCGCTGAGCGTGGGTTCGGGGACGATATGAGCCTGCACGCGTTGTTGGACCGCCCGAGGTTGCGGTTGAGGCCAGAGACGGAGAAGGTGGGCGGACACGATTGCGAGGTCGTCGAAAGCATCGACCCAAAGTCCGATCGGGCCTCAGAAACGGTTTGGCTGGACGTTGATAGAGGTTTAATTCCCGTCCGCCACATCTATACCGCTCCGCCCGATTACGCGACGGTTTTGATGGAGTCGCGCATTGAGCAAGCCGTCCAACTCAGTCCCGGCCTGTGGTTTCCGTTGATTGGACGCAAAAAGCTCCACGCAGTGAAACCCTATTCCAACTACGAGTGCGAATGGGTCATGCGCGTGGAAAGGAACCCGGATGGCACATGGGTGATCGCCTTGAATCAGAATGTCAGCGATGATCTGTTTGACCTATGGAAACACTTGCCGCCGGGCACGATGCTCGTCGACGCTCAGACGCACGCGTCCACGACGGTCGGTGGGAACGATTACGAGCGGCTGTCATCAAATTACGAATTGCCGATAAAGTCCGCGACATTTACGGTGCCTGAACGGCCTAACTCTCTCGCGCCGGCGCCACACAGCCTGCCAGTCGCCGCGAGCATGAGCACGACGCACTATCGATACTATACCTTTATCGGAATTGTCTTAGTTGCTGTGGGGGCCGCACTAATCCTGTTTCGAACCAAACGCTGGAGGAACGCGCATGCTGATTAGATTCCCGCAGCAGGTATCATCATCGGCCGTGTGCTCCGCGACCAGGAGTGCGCGTCCCGTGGCGGCGCTGGCGTTGTTTTGTGTGCTGTGCGTCGCGACGGCGGTGTCCGGGGCGGCGCAGCGCGAAAGCCCGCCGAACAGCGCGGACCTATTGAACGGCGTTAGCGGAAAAGGTCTGCCATGCGGTCCAGCCAGCGTCGCGATCGCGTTTAAGATTTTGGGCGTCCCGATCGACAACCAGGAATTGTCGGCGCTCGTTGATAGGGATGGGACAACGAGTTTTGCGTCAATCGTCTCATACGCCGCTCATCGTGGGCTTTTCGCCAAAGCGGTGTCGTTGCCCCCCTCGGAACTCTATCGACTCAATAACGTAGCGATCTTACAGGTTCGGGAACCGGGGCGATCCGGGGGAAAACTGGAAGACCATTTCGTCGTGTCCGCCGGACCCGCCCCATTGGATGCGCTAAACGCCACTTCGGAATCTGGCGAGTGCCTTTACCTATTTGACTCGGTTGTCAGTTCCGGACTCAGGGGGCCGTTCCCGGTGACTGAACTGGCTGAATTCTACACCGGGAAAGCGCTGATTCTCTCGAAATACCCCATTGACAGTGCTGCTCCTGCACAGTCGGTAAAACGCGTTTCGCGAATTGAGATTGGATTATTGTTAGCTTTTGGTGCGGGGATACTTTGTGTAATGATCGGCGCATTATGTGCCGCACGGAAATGGCGGCCCGAGCCCCCCATGCGGAGCGTTGCGGCGGTCGCTTGGATATTGGCTCTCCTTGGCATGAATAGTGCATTCTGTGGGACGGCTAGAGGAGCCGGTGCAGACACCTCTCCTTATGTGGTGGGTTCGACGGTGTTTAACCATGGTCCATTGGCGGTCGGCGAGGTGGTGGCGCACGAATTTGAGTTGGTGAACCCAAGTACCTCTTCGCTTACGGTTTCGCTGGGAGAGAAAAGCTGCACATGCGTTAGCGCGGACATAACGGGGTCTAAAACGCTCGGCCCGGGCGGGCACGGCAAGGTTCTGCTGACGATGCATGTCGCGGCTCGAGGGCCCGCCGCCGCCGGCGTTCTAATACACTTATCGGGCGTCAAGGTGGCAATTAGATTGACGATCTCTGGAACTGCTTCGGGAGATTCGGTCCTATTGCCTCGGATGATCGATTTCGGCGACGTGGATCCCAAATCAACCGCGATCGAAAGACCGCTTCAGATCGTCCACCGAGGCCCTAAAGGCGAGCGGTTTGCGGTCTTGAAGATCACCTCCAGTGATGGGAAGATCACTGCCGCGGAAGTATCCGCCCCCCGCATAAAGCCGCTCGCGGATGGCGTGGTCGAATCGATTTACACTGCGGTCATTCGGCTAGACCCTCTCAAGGAGGTAGCCGGGCCATTTCATGGCAACATCGTTGTCCTATGCGAGCAAGACCAAAAACGGATCGAGCTACGCGGAGAGTTTTGCGCACATATGTTCGGGCCGATTGAAACTGTGCCGAGTTGCATCGTGGTAGTTTCCCATGGGGCCTCCGAAGTGACGGACACGAGTTTGAAAATTCGCGGACGCGCAGGGGCCGACACGAAAATTCGGGACGTGAAGGTGAGCGGCGTGAAGCTTGAATTGTGGTCTCAGGAGGAGTCCTCGCGGGCGGGTACGAATGTGCTGCGCCTTCGGATTCGGCCCGAGCTTGTCGGCGGACGGGCATCCGGCATCTGCACAATAACATTTGCCACGGCGACAAGCGGTGTCGTCGACGTCCCAATAAAGTTCATAGAACGGAAATAGGGATGAAGGTGTCGCTGTCGCGCTCCATTTTGCGTTTCGTGATTTGCTTCGGAGGAGCGGCCGCGCTCGGCGTTGGATACTATAGCGTGAGGCGCCGGTCGTTTGGGCGTGAGAACGGGGCGGTGCGCGAGCACGTTGGTTGGAACGCGCCCGAATTAATTGAGCAAAACCTCGCTGCGGATTCCGCCGCGTTTGCCTCGTACGAGCGAATTCAACCATCAGCGTCGCAGCCGCCGTGGGCCCTGTTTCATGGATTCTTGGGGCACATAGGTAACTATGAAATCATAAAGAATGGCAGTGCCTATAGCGCGGAAGAGTGGCTGCTGCGGGAAAGCTCCTGGGAGAGGGCGTATGGCCGCAGAGAGATTATGGTCCAGCGAGAATACGGGCTGTCGTTCGCTCATGCGCCGAGTCCCGCAATGGTACGGCAGTACGAAGATCATTACTGCCAGTTTTTGTACATGTTGAGTGAGACCGGAATGGATCCGGCACACGTTATTTTGCATGTCCCTCCAGCGGGTCGATCCTCGTTGTTATCGAGTATGGTGGCCGACGAGCAGCGCTTCTGCCACGGCCTTCTCGATGTGAGTTGGGCACTTCCGGTGTTCATCCGTTGGGGCCATCCTACATGGAAGAATCGGTTTGGGGAGGACTTTGATTTGGATCGCCTGCTGCGCCAACACCTTGATCGCGAGGACAGATGTGTCGCGTGCTTTGGAACGCACTGGCGGATGGGGCTGGCAATTGCTGTACGCGAGGGAGGGGCGGAAATTTCCGGTGAGACCATGCGAAGGGCGCGAGGGCGGCTTCGAGAGGCGATTCAGGAGGCGAAAGCGAGCCAGGACACCGCCTCAGGTCAGTTTCGGCTTGAATGGGGCGTATTCCCCAAGCGCCCGGCGAACGCCGGAAACCTTCCGGCGCTGCCGACGGACGACGGCGCGCTCATTTCCCACCAGGGGCATATGCTGGAATGGCTTATGGTCGCGCTTTCCGATCAGGAGCTCGCTTCGGAGAAATGGCCGCGCCAAGCGGCGCATTCGTTGTTGGAAAAGCTGAAGAACCTGCCGGCGGACATGAATTACGGCGGTTATTCGCATGCCGTGCATGCGCTTCGGCTTTATCGGAAGAGGATGGAGAATCGATAGGCGGATGACGCAATTGGCGGGTAATGCCGAGGAAGTCATGAGAATTACGCGATCCTGCGTTCATGGGCTGATGGCTGTGCTTGTCTCCGTGGCGTTAAGCGCGGGTTTCTTGCGTGCTGGCGATGATCCATCGACGCTGCAAATCCGTAGCGGGGATACCCAACAGATCCGCGAGGCTATCGCGTCAATCCGCGCCGAATTGCAATCCGACCCCGGCCATGCCGTGGATCGGCTCAATGAGTCATGGACGGTCGCATTGCTCCAGGCAAAGCAATATGCGGCGGTCGAGGAGTTCGCTATCGCCGGGACAATCTCGCTGCCGGCGGATACGTGGCGGATCGAGCAGTTACAGAGGCATCGGGTGGAGGCGCTTTTGGCCGAGGGCAAGCCCAGGGAGGCGCTGTCGGCGGCCAGGGGGCTGTTCAACGTGTGCGGAATGGGGTTTACGAAAGATGCGCTGCCGATCTTGTGCGATTGCCTGAAGGCGGCGCATCCCGAGGATCCCGGGATTGTGCCCCGATTCAAGGTTCAGATGCTGGCCAACGCCCAGGAAGGCCCGAAGGATCGGGCGCGGCTGCTGGCCAAATGCGGCGGAAACTCCATCATGGAATCGATCCCCGCCGACCCGCTTCCCTATGCGAAGGCGATTGCAAGCCGCGCGGGGCTAACCGAGTACCGCGAGCTTTATGGCACGGGAAACCTGCTCTTGATGGCCGGCCGGCTGAAGGAGGCGCACGCCGTGTTCGACAAGGTGTACGCGATTGCTCCGAAGGGTGAGTTGAAATACGCCACGGAGGGAATTGCCAAGGTCATCAAAGCTGAGGATGGCGGGTTGGGGAAAGCCAATCAATTCGTCATCTCCATTCGTCCCGCGCCATGAACATTGAATCGCTCAGTTGGTGGCAATGGGTCGCGATCGGCCTGATCATGGGGCTGGCGCTTGCCGCCGCGGCGCGCTGGCGTGCTTCGGATCAGCCGATCGGGGGCGAAGGATTTATCAGCCAGGTTGAGTTTGAGCGCGGACTACGGCTGCCGCCGGTCATGGGGCGGTCACACCTGGCGAATATCGTCGTGCATCCGGGAAACGGCCCGGTGGACTTGGTGACGCTGCGGCGGCTGGAGCCTGAAACGCTGGCGTATCAGGATTGCAAGTTCGCGGCGCCGCGCCCGTACGCCCCGTTGGGCACGGCGGGGCCTTCGGCGGAGTATCGCGTTGCTGACTTCTTGCGGGCAGCCGCCAAGGCGCGCCCGGAATTGGCCGTGCGGTATGCGTGGTGGGACGACCCGGCGGTATCTTTCGCAATATGGACGGGCGGAAGCGTTCTGGTGATCGGCGGGGTTTGGCCGATCCTGCTTCGTCTCCTCATCGGCGCGGGATTCGGCCGCAAACGTGAGACTTATGATTTGGATCGTTTCCAAGCGGGGCCCGATCCAGTTATGGGGCGCCAGGAGATAACCGCCGACGACCGACGCCGGCTGCAAGAACTCGGAGAGGAGATGATCCGGGGGCTACAGGGGACCGCCGACGCTGGCCCGGCGGTCGCATCGCCCCCGATTCCTGTTCGGGAATTGGCGCCTCAACCCACGCAGCCCGTTCCCGCCGCGCCGGGGCCCGACCGCGAGTACATCGGGCAGTATTACCCTGTCACCAGGAACGCGCCGCACGCCTTTACGTTGATCGAGATGCTGGTTGTTCTGGGAATCATTTCAACGCTCATCGCGCTTTTGCTGCCTGCCATCACGACCGCGCAACGGCAGGCGCAGACCACGCAGTGCGCCAGCAACCTTCACCAACTTGGCATGGCGTTTCAGATGTACGCCAACAGCAACAAGGGCTGGCTGCCGGCGTGGTCGGGATGGCATACATACCCATCGGGCCAGAGCGATGATTCGCCGGGGCCGGCGTGGACGATTGAACTCATCCCCTACATTGGGACGCCCGATTCGGCGGTTTACAATTGCCCGGCCTTCCGCAGCCGCGACCGCCGGCGCAATTATTTCATGGCCGCGCAATGGGCGGCGCGCAACGGCATGCACGCGATGAAACTTACCGACGTTGCGATGACCAGCCGCTTCGTGCTCGGCGGGGACAAAACGCAACGGCAGTTATATCCGCCGCCGTTCGGGACCAGCGAACATCTGATGGACGACGCCGATCCCGATGACGCCGGCGCCGGCACTCCCATTCTGGCCTGGCCTTGGGACACCGGCGGGTTTTACATGCACCGCGGCGGAAACAACGTGTTGTTCGATGACAGTCATGTGGCGCTCTTCGAGCGGTATGACGCAAGCGCGATGACGTTCAATCCCAAAAGTATGGAGAATTGGAGCGAGGTCACGACCGACTAAGTCATCTGCTCGTTTTCACGACGCCGCGGCTGCGCTCCACCGCCGAATCCGGCGACATCGCTCAGTTCGCGCTTCCGGGGCAATAAGATGCGCTTATTGGAACCATCGATTCGATTTTGCCGTCCGCGCCGTATTCATGCCTTGCCGTCGGCGTCAATGGATTCGAGCAGCTTTTCAAGAGATCGCATGGCGGCGAATTGCTCAAGGTCTTCGTGGTATTGCGATAATTTGCGGTCGTAGGATTTTGTGTTTTTTGCACAGACGAGGTTGAAAGGACGCCGATTCTTATCGGTCTTGCAGGTCAGGTCGAATCCGTTGTCATTTATGCTATCCCGCAAATGCTTGCGGCGGGTTTCCGCCATCTGGAACCCATGTAACTCTTCGGTGGGATCGAGCAGGAATCGCTTGAGTTCAGCGCAGTCAATACATTTACATTCGATGTCGGCGTCACGACGGAAATCAGCCGGCGGCGGCGGGGCGATTGAACTGAGCACCGCCAACTCATCACGGCATCGAACAACCCACTGCGACAATGCGGCCGGGCAATGGTTCAGGTTTTCTTTAAGCCAGCGGGTCAACTCGGCAAGAGCGGGCAGTTGGGCGGATCGCAGGGGGTATCGCGCGGCAAATTTTCCAACGTGCTCGATGACCTGGGCCAGCATTTCGTCTAATTCCGCGAGCAATAGCGCGCGGGTGAGCGCGGCAAGAATCGCCGGGCGATTGAGTTCTGCGGCCCGCCAATCGTTGGAATCGCCCTTCACGTCAATGTCCAGCAGCGCGGTGACGGCTGCCTTTGCGGCTTTTCGGCAGGTTTCAATCGCATCCGGCTTTTGCGTCATGGGCGCACTGGCTTGTGCCGCGCAAAACTGTTCCAGCAGGCGGATATTTCGTTCGAGCGTCTCGCGGCTTGTCGTCTTAAGGAGCGAAAGCAGATCGGCACGGCAGGCGGTCCAACCATGGCGGACGATGGACTTTGCCACTGATTTGTCCAACTCCAGCGATGCATCCCGCCCCAGAACCTCCCGCAAATAACTGCGCAACAACTCCGGATCGTCGAGTTTCCGCAGGCAAGAAATTGGATCACGTTGGCTGCCGTCGGGATCGTCCCGCTCCTGTGACCAGCGTCGCGTCCGAAACTCCACTGCGGGCCAAGTCGCCATAATCATTCCGGCAAATTTGACGCATTCCTCCTTCAACGCATGGGCTTCCTGGCCGTCCGCTTTTTTCCACTCCGCGATCATGCGGCCCAGGGTTGGTAAAGTCTGGGGGCTTCCCGCCTGGCAAAGAATTTCCAAGTGTCGCTCCCGGGGCCAAAGGAAGACCGCGCCGTGCCGGTACCAGCGTTCGAGGGTCATTCCTTCGTTGCCGGTATAGCCCTCATATTGCTCCTCAGGGGTGGTTTGCATCAATGATTCGGGCGGAACGATTTCATAGCGCTCGACGGGAAGCTTTCCGAACGGAGGCCGGTCGCCGGCGGGGCCGCGCCAGTGTTCTGCCGTCAGGCTGGTGTCGTAGATTTCCGACATATTCCGCGTGCCCGGTTCGCGCGGCTCGCTCTGCCATCGGCGGCCATATCCGCGCGGTGAATAGTCCCCGTCCTCGGTCCCGCCCGATTCCCACAGCGTGAGCAGCGCCAATTGCGCCATGCATCCGGCCTTGCCTGCCGCTTCGGCCAAAATGCTCGCGCGAGCTCGATCAACGCCCTTCAAGGCGTCCCAGGCCAATCCATCCTGGGTGTATTGATGGCCCAGCGTCACGGCCAGCTTGCGGGGCGCTCCGGCGTCATTTTTCCACTCGCGGAGGATGTCCGTGATTTTGGCGACGTGCTCCGCGCGCCGCGGAGCCTTGGGCGGCTTGTTCGCCTTGGCCAGCGCCAAATTATAAATCAGGCACAAGCGATGTCCCGACTTCAACGGCCTGACCTCATGCTCGCAGTCGGCATAAAACGCCGCATAGCCAATCTGGAATTGACTGTCGGCGCCCGCGAAATCAACCGTCTGCTCCTGTCCTTCGTGGCGCACGACCAGTTCCCCGCCTTCAAATTTGGAGGGCAACACCACGACGAGCGTCGCCACCATCCGATCGAGCTTTTCCCCGTCGCGGTGAGGCAGAAAAAAACCGCCGGCTTCATACAGCAACAGGTCATAGGGATGGGCCTGGAGCGCCTTGCGGTCCAGGCCCAACTGCGTTTCGACATCCGCAGTGATCTTTTCGACAAGCGCTTCCCAGGCCGGATTGGTCAAGGTGAAGCGATCGGGCGGCAGGCGCCACACACGCCGGACGCTGGTGTCCACGACCGTCTTCGTCCCCTTCCCATGCGGCGCTTGATCGCATTGACGCTTCAAGGCTTTCAATTGCTCGGCCGTGAGCGGCAAGCCGATGGCGCCAACGCCCTTTACCTCCAGGCCCGGCAATACCGCGGGTATGGTTCCGCTCGCGCAGAATGTTCCAGGCCGATCGATTTCGGCCAGCGCTTTGACAAGCTTTTGCGAGACGGAGGGTGTGATGATTTTCGCCATGGAAGTGCCCCCCATGATAACGATCGAACATTCGATCTCAAAAAATTGGATATTCACGCGTCGATGGCGGTCCCATTTGAATCCCCCGCGCTCCTCCGCTACGCTCGGCGGCATATGAAAATCGCGGTTATGCCTGGCGACGGGGTTGGCAAAGAGGTCGTTCCCGAAGGCCTGAAAATCCTAAAGGAAGCGGCTCGCAAGTTCGGCTTCACCTACACCACCACCGACTATCCCTTCGGCGGGGAATACTACCTGGAGAAGAAGATCACGCTGCCGGACTCGGCGCTGGCGGAACTGGCGGCGCATGATGCGATCTTGTTTGGCGCGGTGGGGGTGGATCCGCGCGGGTCGGCTCAGATTCCCCAGGGACTCATCGAAGCCGAGATTCTTCTCAAGATGCGTTTCGAGCTGGATCAATACATCAATCTGCGTCCCACGCGGCTTCTGCCGGGCGTGCCGACGCCATTGCGGAATGCCAAGCCGGCGGACGTTGACATGATCATCGTCCGGGAAAATACCGAGGGACTCTATTGTCAAAACGGCGGGTTTCTTTACAAGAACACGCCGCACGAAGTGGCCAATCAAATCGAAGTCACAACCCGCCATGGCGTTGAGCGCTGCATTCGGTATGCGTTTGAATACGCGAAACAGTTTGGCCGCACGAAAGTGACGCTGGTCGCCAAGACCAACGTGTTGCGGTTCGCGCACAACCTATGGCTGCGGGCATTCGAGGAAGTGAAGGCCGAGTTTCCCGGCATCGCCACCGATTATCATCATGTGGACGCCTGCACGATGTATATGGTGACCAAGCCGCAGGTCTACGATGTGATCGTCACCACCAACATGTTCGGCGACATCATCACCGATCTGGGCGCCGCGATCCAGGGCGGCATGGGCATGGCGGCCAGCGGCAATCTCAACCCCACGCGCAAAACCGCCAGCATGTTCGAGCCCGTGCACGGCAGCGCGCCCGACATTGCCGGCAAGGGACTGGCCAACCCGATCGCCACGTTCTTGTCGGTGGCGATGATGCTGGATTTCCTGGGGCAGCCCAAAGCCGCGCAGTCGATCCAGCAGGCTTGCCAGACGGTGGTTGCCGATCCCAGGAATCATCCGCGCGACCTCGGCGGCGCCGCGACCACCCGGCAGGTGGGGGATGCGGTGCTGGACGCGATGAAATAAAGCAACTGCTCGTTGTCCCCCGACTGTTGCCGCGTCCCCTCTTTCGGTACTCCGTGGGAGGGTAGGGTGGGGGCGTGCGGTGTCGAGCGTCTTGGCCCGATCCCCAAGGTCGACCCTTCCCCGACAAAAAGAAGCGGCGCGGACGCCGCTTCTACGGTTCACCCGAAACCAGCTTGAGCGTTCGCCAACGCGGCGCGCGCCCTACGTAGAAGCGACGTCCTCGTCGCTTTCGGGGGCGCCGAGGTGGCATTACGTGAACTCTGCCGACCCGTAAGGGCAGCCACATGTACCGATTCGAGTGGAGCATCGATCTGGAGGATCGACAATGGCTTCACCATTCCCCGGCATGGACCCCGTACCTTGAAGACCCAGGGCTTTGGCCCAATGTTCATGGCACGCTGATCAACGTCACGCGGCAATTGCTCTCCCGCGCACGGAAGGTCTTGCGAAGCGACCATTTCCCTTGTAAAAATGGCCGGCTTGGACGGGCTGGTCGGGGAAATTCCTTTTGGAACGAGGAGCGATCGGTGATTATTGTGATGGATCCCAGCGCGCCGCAGGCGGCGATTGACCGCGTGGTGGCGGAGATTGAGCGCATGGGCAGCCAGGCGCATCTGTCGCGCGGGCAGTTCCGCACCGTCATCGGGGCGGTCGGCGAGGAAGGGGCGGTGGATCAGAATCACCTGGCTTCGCTGGACGGCGTGGAAAAAGTCGTCCCGATCATGAAGCCGTACAAGTTGGCCAGCCGCGAATTCCATGAAGAGGACAGCGTTATCGAGATCGGGGGGGGGAATACGCCGGCGGTAAAGGTCGGCGGGTCGCATGCGATGTGCATTTCCGGGCCTTGCGCGGTCGAAAATCAGGCCATGCTCAACAAGATCGCCCGCCACGTTCGCGACGGCGGGGCGACGGTGCTGCGGGGCGGAGTGTATAAGCCGCGCACTTCGCCCTACTCGTTTCAGGGTTTGGGCATCGCGGCACTGCATTGGATGCGCGAATGCGGGGACGAGCTGGGCATGCCGATCTGCGTGGAGGTGATGGACACCCGGCAGGTCGAGCAGATGGAGCCGCTGGTGGACTGTTTCCAGATCGGCGCCCGCAATATGCAGAATTTCGATCTTCTCCGCGAGGTCGGCAAAACCCGCAAGCCGGTGCTGCTCAAACGCGGGCTGTCGGCGAGCGTGAAGGAATGGCTGATGTCCGCCGAGTACGTCCTGAGCCAGGGCAATCGCGGCGTGATTCTCTGCGAACGCGGCATCAAGACCTTCGAGGACAGCGTTCGCTATTCGATGGACATCAGCAGCGTGCCGGTGGCCAGGCAGTGGTCGCATTTGCCGATGATCGTCGATCCCAGCCACGCCGCCGGAAAGCGCGATTTGGTAGCCGCCCTGGCCCTGGCCGGCATGGCGGCCGGCGCGCATGGCGTGATCGTCGAAGTTCACTACAATCCCGCCGAGGCCCAGTGCGACGGGCCCCAGGCCCTTTTGCCCGAAGCATTTCGTGAGCTGATGGTTCATCTTCGCCAGATCGCGGCGGTTACCGGCAAGACGTTTGCGGAAACTAGCGAGACGGCCAGGGCGTGAGCGTATTGAGCACCGTCAAGTTTGGATGTTGCGCTTGTGGAATTGGGCGCAGAATTCCGTTATCGACCAAGATGGACTTGGGCCGCCGGTCGAAACGGTATCATCGTGACACGGGCGTCCCGCCCGTGCGGACGGCTTGCGGTCGGCTAAGACCGCGGGTTTTGTGAAGTTCCGCACCGCCGGCACGGGCGGGACGCCCGTGTCACGATCGAACCACCTAATATCGAGGATTTCTACGGCTGAAGTATTCATTGAAAGCTAAAGGATTGCGAATGGTTCTTCCGTTTATCGCCGGCAACTGGAAAATGAACACGAGCAAGGCATCGGCCATTGAGTTGGCCGGCGCGATTGCCAAAGGCGCGCCGGCAGCCGGCGTGCAGATCGGCGTGGCGCCGCCGTTTGTTTATCTGGATGCCGTTGGGCAGGCGTTGGTTGGATCGGCGGCGCTGCTGGGGGCACAGGATGTGTACTTCGAGAAAAACGGGGCGTTCACCGGCGAAATCTCCGTGGAAATGCTCAAAGACCTTGGCGTGAAATTTTGCCTGACCGGCCATAGCGAACGGCGTCATGTGCTCAAGGAATCGCCCGAGGTGGTCGGCAAGAAAGCCGCCGCTGTATATGCCGGCGGGCTGATTCTCGTGCATTGCGTCGGCGAAAGGCTGGAAGAGCGCGACGCCGGCAAGACGCTGGCGGTGGTCGAAGCGCAGCTAAAGGAGCTCAACCCGGCTACAATGCCCGATGCGGATCGGCTGGTCATCGCGTATGAGCCGGTCTGGGCGATTGGAACGGGCCGAAATGCAACCGACGACCAGGCGCAAGAGGTGCACGCGTTCATCCGGCAGGTGCTGGGCCGAATGTGGAACCCCGATTTCGCCCGCCGCGTACGCATTCAGTACGGCGGCAGCATGAAACCCGATAACGCCGCCGGCCTGCTCAATCAACCCGATGTCAACGGCGGCCTCATAGGCGGCGCCGCGTTGAAAGCGGAAAGTTTCTTGTCAATCGTGAGGAGTGCTGAGAGGCAGAAGAATGATGAGTGACGAGTGAACCGTGACCGGCGGCTTCTGTCTTGTCACGGTTCACTCCTCACTCATCACCCTCCACTCTCAGCACTCAAACCTCAGCACTCAGCACTTTCTTTCTTCCCGGAGCCCCATGACTTCCTGGTTTTACGTCGTAATGACTGTTTTTATCTTCGTTTCCTTCATCCTCACCATGCTGATTCTAATCCAGAAGGGCCGGGGCGGCGGCTTGTCTGGCGCGTTCGGCGGCGGCGGCGGCGGCCATACGCCCTTCGGCACCAAGACCGGCGACGTCCTCACCTGGGCCACCAGCATCATCTTCGGCATCTTCCTCTTCCTGGCCATCGTGCTCAATTGGATCGCCAACGCCAAACAAAAACAGGATGACAGCAAAGCCGCCAAGACGGCGATTGTGATGCCGCTGGAATCGGACAACTGGCTTGGCTAAACCATAGCTGAAATCCGAAATCCGAATGGCGAAATCCGAAACAGATTCAAAAGCAAAAACGCGGAAAATTCAAATGGCGTCCGGCGGTTCTTGTTTTGAGATTCCTTCCTTCGAGTTTTGAGATTGTTTCGGATTTCGTGCTTCGGATTTCGGATTTTCCTCCGCTTTGTGTCTTTGTGCCTTTGTGTTTAATCTTTTGTACGAATTGCTGTGCAGGCGTTGCGCCGGCGGCGGGATTTTCAGCATGATCGTGAGCATGACCGGATTTGGAGACGCCGCCGCGGAGCGTGAGGGGACGCATTACGCCGTCGAGATTCGTTCGCTTAACAACCGCTTTTTTAAGCCGGTGATCCGGCTTCCCGACAACGTCAGCGGCATGGAGCCAGAACTGGAGAGCATGCTCCGCGAGAAGCTGGGGCGCGGGTCGATCACGTTTATCTTGAAGATGCGCACCGACAGCGCGGAGGCCGCATATCACATTAACACGCACGCGCTTAAGTCCTATCTGGAGCAGCTTCAAACGATCAAAGGGCTGGACAGCCTCGTGCAAATTGATCTGGCGAGCCTGGTGCAGTTGCCCGGCGTCTGCCAGGAGCCGCGCGATGAGACCGATGAGATCGAACGCCACGGCTCGATGATTCGCACACTGGCAGCGAAAGCGATTGAAAAGCTCGACGCCATGCGCCGGCGCGAAGGCGAATCTCTGTTCACCGAGTTGATGCGGCACGTTCACCGGATCGCCGACAACCTCAAGGAAATCCAAAAACGCGCCCCGCTGGTCGTGGAGGACTATCATCGTCGGCTGCTGCTTCGCATCAATCAGCTTCTAAAGGCTGCCGAGTTGAATGTGAACGAGGCGGATGTGATCAAGGAAGTGGCGGTGTTCGCCGAGCGCGCCGACATTGCCGAGGAGATACAACGGCTCAACAGCCATCTGGATTCCTTCGAGCAATCCTGTAGAACCGGCGAGCATGCCGGCCGCAAGCTCGATTTCATCGCCCAGGAGATGCTCCGCGAAGCCAACACGATTGGCTCGAAAGCCAACGACGCCCAGATCGCCCGGCATATCGTGGAAATTAAGGGTGCCATCGACCGGTTGAAGGAACAAGTGCAGAATGTGGAATAGCGCGGATGCGAAGGGTATTCCGGCGGCAGGGAAATCCGGGCCGAAAATCCGAAATCCGAATGACGAAATCCGAAACAAATTCAAATGAGGAGAAAGAGGAAAATCCAAAATGGGGAGTCGCCGAGAAAACCCGGACGATTCCGTGAACCTCTTGTTTGAACGACTTTCTTATTTCTTCCTTTGGATTTGTTTCGGATTTCGTGCTTCGGATTTCGGATTTTCGCCTGTATTCTCGTGTTCGCCATGAACGTAGGTTTTATGCCCTCCACCCCGCCACAACCTGGCACCCTGATCGTCCTGGTCGGCCCCAGCGGCGTCGGCAAAAGCACCATCTCGCGCAAGCTGGCCGAGAAGATGCACCTCAAATACATCGTCAGTGCCACCACCCGCGTCCGCAGCGCCAAGGACGATGAAGGGAAGATTTACGATTACCTGGATGCCGACACTTTCTTCCACCGACTGGAGCATGGCGAGTTTTTGGAATATGCTAAGGTGTACGATGAGTACTACGGCACCCCCAAGCACCCGGCCCTCGGCTACCTTGCCGCCGGCGATGATGTGCTTTTGGAGATCGATGTGCAGGGGGCGCTGCAGGTGCGGTATCAGTACCCCAACGCGCTGCTGATCTTCATCATGCCGCCCGATGAAGCCACGCTGCTGGGTCGGTTGCGCGATCGCGGCCGTGACAGCGCCGAAGCCATCGAAAAGCGATTCCGCAACGCTAAGCGGGAAATCTGGATGGGAAAAGGAAGCCGTGCGTTTGATGACATGGTGATCAATGACGACATCGACCGCGCGGTCGATGAAATCGCCCGCTTGATCCGGCAGAAAAAATCACCCGGAGGCATTTAGACCCATATGATTGAAGCCCTGAAGAGCGATGAAATCGTGAACAAAGTCGGCGGCCGTTTCAAACTGACCGCCCTGATCCAAAAACGCATGCTCGAACTCATGGACGGTGCCCGTCCCCTCGTCGAGCGCGGCGGCATGACCGACCTGGAAGTCGTCATCCAGGAAGTCCTGCAGGACAAAATCGCCATCGATTATGAAGCGAGCGGGCTGGGTAGGCCCGAAGATATGGATTGATGCGGTGTTCGGCGCGGAGACTCTCGTTTATTCGGCGCCAAGTTTTTAACGTAAAAAGAGGGCCAGCCACGAATGGGCACGAATTGACACGAATAAAAAGGACAATTATCCGAGTCAGCTTGTGTTCGTGTGCGGCTGCTTTCTTTGTTCTTCTCCGCTTCGTGTCTTCGTGCCTTCGTGGTTGATTTTTTGTTTCGCGCGAAAGCCGGGCGTTACAAATGCTTGCCGAGCAGCCTTCCCCAACTTCATCACTTTCCGGCCGCGAGATCATCGTCGGCGTGTGCGGGGGGATCGCTGCTTACAAGGTTGCCGACGTGGTCAGCAAGCTCGTGCAACTGGGGGCCGGCGTCACCGTCTGCATGACGCACGAGGCGGTGAAGTTTGTCGCCCCTCTTACGTTCGAGGCTCTTTCTGGCCGGCGGGTGCATACCGACGCGTTTGATCTGGTCGAAAGCGCCGATCCGCAGCATATTGCCCTGACCGAGCGAGCCGACCTGATGCTGGTGGCGCCGGCCACCAACAACATCCTCGCCAAGGTTGCGCACGGCTTATGCGATGACCTGGTGAGCCTGATGGTTTGCGCCGCCGCCTGCCCGGTCGCCTTCGCCCCGGCGATGAACAACCGCATGTGGGATCACCCGGTCACACAGGAAAACGTCGCCAAACTCACCAAGATCGGCTATCGCTTCATCGGCCCCGAAGCCGGCTGGCTCGCTTGCCGAAACGTCGGCTTGGGACGACTCAGCGAGCCGGGGAAGATTGTCGAGGAAGTGGTGAAGTTTTTAAGTGAGCCGGGAGAAATCCGAAATCCGAAGCATGAAATCCGAAACAAATCCAAATGAAGAAAGCGAAAACCTCAAAACAAACTTCGCGGCAGGTGCCTGGAGTTTGCAGGTCCCGAAGGTGCACTTGAAGAGCACGAATCGTCGCGGGCCGTGTTTTTTCGCTTTTAGCGGACAGCCCACAGGGTCGCCCTCACATCCCACGAATTGTGTACGCACATTTAAGCGCCGTCCGGCACGAGATTTGCCCACAATGTGCCCGCGACTCCCGCGCGCTGGCACACCGGATCCAGCGTGACGGAAATCGCCGGGAGGCTACATGGTGGCAGCGTCCGCGAATCAAACCAATTCCCTTCCAAGCCCTTCCGTGACCTCCCGGGAGCAAGGCGCACCCGCCGCCCCTGCGCCGCATCAATTGGACTACCGCACGATGCCGGCGGTTGGGGGGGAGCAACCCGCCACTGCGTCGCATCGCACGGGCAAATCCAGGGTCTTGGGCTACTTCTCGATGCTCAAGGAGGCTGCCGCCAACTGGATGGAAGACAATGCGCTGCGGCTGGCCGCTTCCCTCGCGTTTTACACCATGCTCGCCCTGGCGCCGTTGCTGGTCATCGCGATCAAAATCGTGGGTTTTGTATTTGGCGAGAACGCCGCCCGGCGCCAGATCGAGAACTACGCAACCGCCGTCATGGGGACGAAAGTGGCCGACGCCCTGGTGGGCATGGCCGGCTACAAGCTGTCCGGCGGAAAATGGGCCTTCATCATCAGCTTTATCGTGTTGATCGTCTCTTCGGGCTCCGTCTTCGGGGAATTGCAGGACGCCTTGAACACGGTTTGGGAAGTGAAGCCCAAGCCGGGCCGCGCCTGGTGGACGATCATCCGCGAACGTTTCTTCTCCTACATGCTGGTGCTGGGCACCTGCTTTTTGTTGTTGGTGTCCCTAATTGTCACCGCCGCCCTGGCCAGTCTCACGCGCTGGATGCATCAGGGGGATGGCGTAATGTGGACGTGCATCACGTTTGTCATTTCGCTGGTCGTGATTACCTGCCTGTTTGCGCTGCTCTTTAAGTACCTGCCGGACGTGAAGATCATCTGGCGGGATGTTTGGGTGGGCGCGCTCTTCACCGGCTTGCTGTTTTCCGTGGGCAAGCTCGTACTCGGCTGGTACCTGGGGCGGGCCAGCGCCACCAACATGTACGGCGCCGCCGGCTCCCTGGTCGCCATGCTTCTGTGGGTTTACTACTCGGCACAGATCCTGTTCTTCGGCGCCGAGCTCACGCGCGTCTATGCCCATCGAACGCGCACGCGCATCAAGCCCGCCGACAATGCCGTAAAGGTCACCGAGGAAGAGCGCGCCCAACAAGGCATCCCCAACACCGAACGCGTTGCGGCGCTGGCCGATCAAAATAACGGAGTAAAATGAACATTATCGTATCACGGGCGTCTCGCCTCATCTTTCGTCACATTTTTTTGTGTCCGCCAGCGAGTATAACATATTGGTGGCATTATCGTTCGATTGATTCAAAGGAGTATTGGCATGGAAGCCAGAGCGAACAAGGTACGAAGG
>DASRLH010000299.1:0-5296 GCA_035648595.1 Tepidisphaeraceae bacterium | reverse complement strand
CGGCAAACAGGACGGGCGCGACACTTTGTGACGGATGGTGGCGCTTGTGCGCTTTATTATGATATCATAAAATTGCTTAATGTTATGTAACCACTTTCCATTGCGGAAGTTGCGCGGCATTAGCTGGTGAAAAAACCGTGTTGCGCCAAGGCGGTGCGCGCAACACGGCTTGGGCCGATGTGCGAGGTTTCAACCCATCGCGCCCGGCCCCGCGCCTGCCGTATGCCGCATTCCCCGCCCCCACAATCCAGCGAGACAATCTGGGCTCCCGACAGACTCCACGCCCGCCTCTTTTCATTTGCGTTTGGGATCGGGAGAAATCCGCATGGGAGTGGCGTCGCCGGTGGGGCATTTTACATGCGCGACGATCTGATAATACCTGGCCAAATCGGCTTTGGAGTTCACCCACTGGGCATCGCCCGGCTTCTTCACCAGCCACCCGCTTTTGGCGGCGATGTCGTCATCATCCTCGGCCTTGGAATCGCGCGCGGCGGCGAGGGCCTTGCGCAGCGCATCCTCCGGCAGCTTCTGGAGCCATCCGACGAATCGCGTCTTGCCGCCGTCGCAACTGTAGACGATCGCCCGCACCGCCGGCTTTCCGCCATGATCGAACGGCGGCAGCCTTTCGGCATCATCGACAAATAAAGTCGCCCCATCATCCACCGTATAAAACGCCGTTCGCGGCGGCGGCAGGTCGCGGCGGACGGGCCGTTGCGTCCAGACGATCCAAGCCGCCGACGCGAGGATGGCGAACGCCGCGATCGCCAGCGCCAGCCGGCGGTGGCGGTTCAAGCCGTCCCGAAACCCGCCGTGTGTTCTCGCGTCGAGAACGGGACCGTCGGTTAGCCGTGAGTTCATGGAACGTTCTGGCTGCGGATCGGTCATATCATTCTGGTCTACCACGCCAGTATCGCCAATGGAAGGCGGCTTAACGTCGTGAAGCCCGCGATAGGCGCTCGCATCGGCTCGCTCCGTTTCGCCCTGCGGGAATGGCCGGGATATGCGGCGAGGAGCGAAAGAGGGTCAGGAGCCAATTCCCCGAATTGGCTTCTGACCCTCTTTCCCGACCCGCGGATCATCGGCGAGCGGTTGTATTTGCCGACCTTACGTGGTGATGCCCAACGATCTTAACAGGCAGCGTTCGATTTCGCGCATCAAGGCGGGGCTGATGGCGCCGCCGAGCGGGCCGCGGGAGAGACGCGATTTGTGCAGGTAGCTGACGTTCTCGCAGCGGGCCATTGAGTCGTGTGTCAAACCGCCTTGTTTCGCAGGCAGTGCGACGTGCGTAGGGGAAGGGCGAGGATTTGTGGTGACTGGAACCGCGAGAACACTGTTGGAAAATTCGTTGCGCGCGTCGAGCGAGACGATCACGGCAGGCCGGGACTTGGGATCATCCGGGAAAACAACGAGCCAAATTTCACCGCGACGCGGGAACGATGCCATCGCTTAGTCCTCATCCCAGGCGCGCTGGGACTGCAGAGAAGTGGCCGCCGCCCATGCATCATCGTCAACGTCTGTTGTGTTTTGGTAATACGCGCGAATGGCCGCATCGAGTTGCGCGCCAGCGCGAGGATCATTCTGTTCAATGAGGACGAGCGCTTCGGATTTATCCGGCAGCGACACAGATTGCTGGGGGATAAAAGCCTTGCCATCGAAGATGACGCGGATAGCAGTCATGATCGAGATTTTAACCGGCAGCCGGCCCTTGTCCATGACCCACTCTTGAATTGCCGTTGCATCTTTCTCGTGGGTTAGCCGAGCCGGAGTGCGGCCGTTTTGCACCCAAACGCAGGGGCTCCGCCCCCGCATCCCCGAAAGTTTTGCGCATGGGCGCCTCCAGCAGGATGATGGGGAGCCCGGTGTCTAAGCCGGAGGCCGATCACTATCCCACTGCGAATTCGCCGCCGCGAGCGGCTCGCCTCGGCGGGAGTTGGTGTCAGTTGTGATCTGGCAGGAACGTCACTTTGTTAATTGCGATTTCGCCGCCCCAGATTTCCGCGATGCCGGTCTTGCGGGAGGCGGAGAGGCTGGGGCGCAGGGTTACCTCCGCAAAATGATGATCGAGACGGCCCACGTTACGAATAGGGTCCCTTTCAAACAAGATGGCGAAGACGTTCTGTTCGCCAGTGTCGGCTCCCTTGCCGAAGAACAGGTCATAGGGACCACTCTCGACGATTCTCCCGGTGGCGGCTTCGCGACACCGCAGGCAAACGCCCCACCCCAGGTCGATGGGCGGCTTATGAAAGGAAAGAAAGACCAGAACAGCGCCTGCGTCGTTTTTGTAAAACTGAACCTTGCACTCACCCATCGACTTCTCCACGCCCTCGCGATAGCGCGGATCGTAGCTCACCTTCGGCGGAAGAATCATGGTCCACGATGCGGCCAAATCCACGTCGCGGTTGGCCGGGTGCGGGATAATTTTGTCGTTTCGGACGGCGCGCAGGAAGAACTTTGCGGTGAGCGTCTGTCGGCCAAGGGCCATGTCCTTTTGGACCTCCCAGCCTGGAGCCAGGAGGTCGATGGTCTGTCCGGCCCGCACGGAGTCCAGGACGCTGACGCCGGTGAGGTTGTCGTCAAGTGTATAGGCCCATTCGCCGGTGTGGGTATCCTTTCCGAACCAGATCCGCTCCGTGTGCTGGCCGACGCGCTGCTCCGTGCAATACAGGTTCAGATGTAGCCCGATGGGCCACGGCGGATGCGGGCCAGACCCCCCCCGGTCCGGGCCGCGCTCGATGCCGATGTAGATTTGATCGCATTGGCGTTCCAGCGGCTCGCAACTGAGCCGAACCGTCACGGTCTCGAGCAAATATTGCTCCCACTGCGAGTCGCCCACCCTCCCGCCGGCACGGGCCGTTTCAACGATATCGCCCCAGGCCGCATTCCAGGGATATCCCCAATCGTGTTGGTGCGCCATCGCTTCTTGGACGAGCAACGCTTCCCGCGCATGCGACAGCGTCCCTTTGGCATCCCGCCGTGCCGCTTCCGCAATCGCTTGATCGCGGGCTTTGGCGTCGCGGCTATGCACTTCTCGAACCAACCACCATTGCGGCGCATGCTCGATCCAGTGCACCGACCAGAAAGCCTGCCAGATATGCAAACCATCCGCGCAGAAGGCGATTAACAGCCAGGCGCCGGCGATCCAAAGGAGACGACTGTGCTTTTGACGATGGCCGATCCGGACGGCGCGGGGGCGGCCCAGATCGGCGCCGCACTCTGAACACACCGTCGAGGCCTGCGGTTTGCCAATTAAGTCGAAGCCACACCGTCGGCACAGCGGATGGCTGTCAATCCGCCGGCCCCGAAGTCCGATCGAGGCCAGGACAATGCCCACTACCGTGATCGCGATCAGGAATGCGGGGGAAAAGAGCAGATCAAACATGAGGCAAATCCGCTGGAAGTAATTCACAAACTGACGCACGGCGCTCGCTCGGGATGCCGCGCTCCTTGGGCGAGCGGCTCTCGCGGCGCCACAGGCTGCTCCAGTTGCCAAGCCTGCGCGTGGGACGTTAGGTTGGCGCGCAGGACGTTGCGTTCGAGGGATCAAGGAACGAGAAAACACGGAGGTCCGGCGCTCCGCCCTCCGCGTGCCGGCGGACGGGGGTTCTCACCGCCTCTGAATAGCTCGCGGGAATTGCTTCCGCTTCGATCATGGCATTGACTGTAGCGGCGGAATATGAATTTCGCCATTATCACCCGCGATGGGCGGCCTTGGCCGCTGGAGCGAAGAAACGGGGAATGAAGAAACGGCGTCAGAAGCCAATACGCCGCGGCTCGACCGCTTAACCCCGCCTCAAATTTTTCCCAATGGAGTGATCTTGCCGCGCAGCGTATATAATAACCGCAAGCGCTGGCATCATTCGCCAGGCTATCCAAAGCCTTTACGGACGATTTTGGCGTTTTCCACGGAGGAACCCCATGAAAGGCATGCGCGTTATCGCCATCGTGTTTCTTGCCGGCGCCGGTTGCCTGGCGGCTCGCGCGCCTGCGGCCTCGGCGCCCGCCGTTCCGGCGACACAGCCGGCTGGGTCGCCGCGGGAGATCGCCGCGTTGATCCGGCAATTGGGCGACGACAGCTTTCGTGTCCGCCAGGACGCGGCCAAGCGATTGCGCGAGATCGGCAAAGCCGCCTTGCCGGCGCTCAAGGAAGCGGAGAAATCGAGCGATCTGGAGATTCACAATCGCGCCCGCAATCTGGTGCAGGATCTACAGCAGCCGGCGGAGGTGCCCGGCCCGTTTCCGCGGACCGCCGCTTATTCGACGCAATCGGTCAGCGTCTCGGTCAACAATGGCGCCCGGAGGGTGGATGTGCTGAGCCAGGGGCGCACGATTCATATCGAGCAGGACGCCGCCGGCATTCGCATGAAAGTCACCGGGTTGGTGAAAAAGCAGAAAGTCACCCGCGAGTACAAGGCGGCCAACGCCGAGCAACTCAAGACGGAGAATCCGCCGGCGTATGCGCTTTACAACAAATGGATCAACGGCGGGGCGGGGGGCAATACATTCAACGCAAACAATGGCGGAATCATCCTTCCCGGCAACGTGAACATTAACGGCGGCATCATTCAGGGCCTGCGGCCCCCGCTCCCGATGCCGCCGCAGTTTGTGCCTCCGCAATTCCATCGGCCCGGCGGAGATGATCTCGAAAAGCTCCAGCAGAACTTGCTCGATCAGATGAGAAACGCCAAGACGTCTCCCCCCGATCAGGAAAAGGTGAAGGGGCTGCTCAAGCAGATGGAGGAAGCGCTTCCGCCTGCGTTTGATGGGGCCGGCGGCGAAGTGGACGCGCAGATGCGCGAATACAACCGCGAATGCGATGCGCTGCGCAAGCAGTTGCGGGAATTAAAACTTCCCGATCCCGGCGACGTGCTTCCGCCGCCGGCGGCGGGGCGATTGGGAATTGCCGCCACCGAGGAATCGGTTGCCGGCGAGGGCCTTGCCGTCACGCATGTTCTGCCCGACTCGCGCGCGGCCAGAATCGGACTCAAGGAACAGGACGTGATCCAGAAAGTGAACGACAAAGACGTTCATTCCACCCATCAGCTTCGGGAAATGGTCACCGCCAATCTGAAAGGCCTGACCATTGAGGGCCTGCGCGACGGCAAGCCGTTTAAGGTGCGGGAGAAGTAGATGCTGATATAGGGTATGTGACGTTTCTTGTGGGGTCCTTACCCCCTGTCCCGTTACTCCGGGGGAGGGCTGGGGTGGCCTGATGAAAATGCCGTGGTCTGTTCATCCGGTTTCTGTTGCGCTGCACACGCTCTTCCCCCCTCCCCTGGTACTCCGGGGGAGGGCAGGG
>DASRLH010000298.1:0-7942 GCA_035648595.1 Tepidisphaeraceae bacterium | reverse complement strand
GCCCCGATACAGTTCCACAACAATAAAAGCAACCGGCGAGCCGAACGGTATTAACAAATTGTCACAAAGCGCAACGGCAGCATCCCGATTTCGCTTGCTTTGGTCGCATAAACCGCGTTGGCGGCCCCGCCAGCGGGGGAGGGGAGCGATTTGGGCTTGGGGACGATGTTGCGCGTGCCGTGGCGCGCGCAACACGAATCGGTCGCGGCCTTGCGGAACACAGGGTATTGAACCCCGGATCCTTCACCAGGAAGTCTCCAAGGCACGAAGAAATCGCGGCCTGCGCAAAGGATGGGAATGGCTTGATTCTCTTTGTGCCTTGGTGACTTTGTGGTTACTCGCGCATCACGCCAGGATCGGCTTGATCACATTTCCCGACACATCCGTCAGCCGGAACATTCGACCGTTGTGTTCGAACGTGAGCCTGTCGTGTTGGATTCCCAGCAGATGGAGAATGGTGGCGTGGAAGTCGGGGACGGAGACGGGGTTTTGAACGGCGGCGTAGCCGACTTCGTCGGTTTGCCCGTGGCTGGCGCCGCCTTTTATGCCGCCGCCGGCCATCCAGCTTAGAAAACCATGTGGGTTGTGGTCGCGGCCTTTTCCGCCTTCGGAGACGGGCATCCGGCCAAATTCTCCGCCCCAAATGACCAATGTCTCGTCGAGCAAGCCGCGCTGTTTAAGGTCTGTCAGCAGGCCGAAGATGGGTATGTCGGTTTCCCGGCAGCGGGCGGTGTGATTTGATTCGATGTCGCCGTGGGCATCCCATTCATCGTTGCTGTAGACCTGGATGAATCGCACGCCGCGCTCTGCAAGCCGGCGGGCCATCAGGCACTTTCGCCCGAATTCGTCGCTCTTGCCCTGGCCGATGCCATAGAGATTTTTCGTCGCTTCGGATTCCCCCGAGAGATCGATCGCGCCGGGCGCTTCGGCTTGCATGCGATAGGCCAGCTCAAACGTTTCGATGCGGCCAAGCAATTCCTGCTCGCCGGGGTGCTGATCCAGGTGCGCGTGATTCAGCGTGCCGGCGAGATCGAGCATGCGCCGCTGGCGCGCGGCGTCCACGCCCGCCGGCCGATCGAGGTTGAGAATCGCCTGCCCTTTGGTGCGCAAAAGCGTTCCCTGAAACGCGCTAGGCAGGAATCCATTCCCCCAGTTCAGCGCCCCGCCCTTGGCAATTCCCGGCGCGATCACCACGAAGCCGGGAAGATTCTGGTTGGCGGAGCCAAGCCCATAAGTGACCCACGCCCCGGCGCTGGGCAGACCCGGGCGCGTGCTGCCGGTGTTCATCTGGAACATCGCCGGTGCGTGATTGTTGGAGTCGGTATGGAGGCTCTTGATGAACGCGATATCATCGACGCACTTGGCGATGTTCGGATACTTCTCGCAAACCCAGGCGCCGCTTTGGCCATATTGCTTAAACCCATAAGGACTTCGCAGCAGAGGACCGGGGTTGCCGAAGAAGGTTTGAATATTGGAAACGCGCTGGCCGCTGCGCTTTTGCAGTTCGGGTTTCGGATCGAACAGATCGAATCCGCTGGGGCCGCCTTCCATGAAAAGCCAGATGACCGATTTGGCCTTGGCGGCAAAGTGCGGAAGTTTGGGCGCCATCGGGGCGGCGATTTCCGATGCGCGCGAGACGGATGGAGCGAGAAGACCTTCCTGCCCAAGCAGACCCGCCAGGGCAAGCATGCCGAACCCTCCGCCGGTGCGCCGGAGAAATTCGCGCCGGTTTGCGAAGCGGGTTTGGCGGTGCGGTTTCTGGAATGGATCGTTTGGCATCGGTCAATCCACGTACGCAAACTCGTTCAATCCCAGCAGCACCTGGCAAAAATCCACCAATGCGGCTTCGCGATCCTTCCCCTCGATAAACTTCAACGCCTGGCCCATCTCTGCCGAAGTTGGATCACGCGATAACGCAAGTATATACGCGCGCTTGATCCGTTTGGACGAATCATCGCCGGCTTCCCTTGCGATGCGCCTGGCCAAATGCCCGGCCTGCAATCTGACAAACGGATCATTCAACAGCGCAAGCGCCTGCGACGGCACGGTTGTATTTTGCCGGCGGGTGCAAGGGGCGCTGCCGGTGGGAGCGTCGAAGGCTTCCAGCATGGGGATCGGAATCGATCTCTTGGTGAAAATGTAGACGCTGCGACGCCACACGGCCGGGCCTTCGTCCTTGGCGCGGGGGATGAGATTGTCCATGTCGCGCCCGGCAATCGGCGCGGGCGGCTTTACGCCGGGACCGTACATCGTGTCGTTCAACGTGCCGGCGGTCACGAGCATGGAGTCGCGCAAAGCCTCGGCTTCCAGGCGCATTGGACGCCGATGCCACAAAAGACGATTCTCCGGGTCTATCCTCGCCCCGGCTTCATCGAACGCGATGCCCATCCGATAGGTGTTGCTGGTGAGAATCAGCCGATGAATGGCCTTGATGCTCCACCCTTTGGCGATGAATTGCGCCGCGAGATAGTCGAGCAATTCGGGATGGCTGGGTCGATCTCCCTGCATTCCAAAATCGCCGGACGTGCGGACGATGCCTTCGCCAAAATGATGCTGCCAGATGCGATTGACGGCCACGCGTGCCGCCAGCGTCCCGCCGCCGTGTTCGACATCGGTCATCCAACGCGCCAGCGCGGCGCGATGCGATGTCGCGGCATCGCCGATTGCAAACCGCGACTCAGCTCCCTTGGTGAGACAGGTCAAAAATCCGGGCTGAATTTCCTGAACCTTGTTGGATGGATCGCCGCGACGAAGCAGAAAGCTCGCGACCGGCTTGGCGCTTTCGTCGGAAACGATCAGGGCGGACGGCGGTTTCGGGCGCTGCTTTTCCAGTGTTTCGATTTCCTTCTTGTTGCCGACCGCCTTTGCGTCAGTGAGCTTTTTGCCGAACTCCGCCGAGCGCTTCTCGAAATCGTCGCGTTCGGCTTGTGTCATGACTGGCAGGTTCTCGCGCCCGACGTTGGTGAAGTTGGCCAGCATTCGGTAATAGTCGCGCGTCGGAATCGGATCGAACTTGTGATCGTGACAGCGGGCGCAGTTCACGGTCAGGCCGAGCATGGCCTGGCCGGTTGCGGTCAGCATGTCGTCCAGTTCGTCATAACGATTTTTGTCGAGCTCTGATTGGAGCTTGGTGCCGGTTTCCAGCCATGCGGCTGCGGCGATGAACCCGGTGGCGATGCGGGCCCGATCATCCGTTGGCTTCAGCTCATCGCCGGCAAGCTGCCATTGCAGAAATGTGTTGTAGGGCAGGTCGTCGTTGAACGCGCGAATGACAAAATCGCGATAGAAATAAGCGCCCGGCCGGTCGCCGTCGTTTTCGTAACCGTCGCTGTCGGCATACCGCGCCACGTCAAGCCAGTGCCGGGCCCAGCGCTCGCCGTAGTGCGGGTTGGAAAGCAATTGATCGACGAGATGATCGTACCAGTCAGCCGCCGGGTCGCTGTGCGCCGCGGCAAGCTGCCCGGGCGATGGCGGAATGCCAAGCAGATCGAAATAGAGCCGTCGAATCAGGGCCGCACGAGACGCCGGCGGCGCGGGAGACAACCCGGCGGCCTGCAGCTTCCCAAGCACGAACGCATCAATTGGGTTCCGAATCCACGCGCCATTTGTCACCGCGGGAACCGGCGCATGCGTTAATGGCTGCAATGACCACAAGGCAGCCGCGGTCGTCGGCTCCGCGCAATAGAGCGCCGACGCGGTCGCATGAACAACCAGGATGACAATGAGCAATAGGAGGGCAAGACGCCGCATTGGATTGCTGTGCATAGTACAGGATAAAATCCGGCCGTGTTGTGGATCCTGGAGACACGGAGCGGGGAATCACGCGTGTGAGGGGAATCGATTTTCCCGTGGAATCAAAATCCGCTCCAAGTCCGCCGGCAGAGCGGCGTTGCGAATCACCCTCGGCCAAAGCACCAGCGGCGGCTTGGTAACGAGCGCCGTGGAAAGCGTCACGCACCGAAGATCATCGTGAAGATAATGTCGTCGCCCGCAGTGCAGGGCATCGCACGCCATGCGAACGCCCGGCCGGCAATCGCGCCAGTGGCAGGTTCGGCCGATGTAAATCCCGGACGGGTCGCACAGGAAAATGTCAGCCGTCTTGTTTCGGGTTTGTGTGCGGCCTTTGAGCCGGCGCCCCTCGGCGGCCAGCGAAGCCAGGTCGGCATCGTCGCGTACCGTCACCAACACGTCGGCATCCTTGGGGTCGGGCTTTTCCGTGGTCAGCGAGCCGACCAGGGCGATCCGTTCAATGCCTGGAATTTGAACCGCCCGCTCGACGAACCGGCGCACTTGTAGCAGCAAAAAGTGTCGGATGGGATCTTCCGATGCGATCATGATTCCGAATTGCACACCATCGGCGGACGCGTTGCAACCGCGGGGGTTATCTTCCATGCCTCGCGTTACCTTAGGGCTTTTCCACCGTCGTGAGTTGTGTGCTCGGCGGCACGATCGTTCCACATTCAGGGCAGCGGTCCGGTGTCGCGCGCAGGTCGTAGCCGCAGCGACGGCATTGCCGGTGGCCCGCTCGAAGCGACTTGGCCCGGGCGGCGCGCCGCCGGACCCACAGGATCGGCAGCGCGCCCATCATGATCGCCGCGAGCCAAAGCGGAATCACCACCCACTCCCGCGTGCCTGACTGGTTACGAATGCGATGGGAATCAAACCCCAACCGATTCGCCAACGTCGGGTTCTGGAAAATGACGCCGTTGAGGAAAGCCGGCTCTTTGCGTCCGGTCAAATACGACTGCCATCCCGGCCGCGACACATCGGCGAGATCCACCCGATATTCGAGATAGAACCTGCCGTTTCCAAAAAGGACGGTAACGCCACGTTGTGGCGCGGCCTTTACGTATTCGTCATAAAAACTGATGCTGGTGTACCGATAGCTCCCCAACCAAATGACCGTCGTCGCGACGCACAGCAGCAGTGACAGCGCACAGAGGGACGTGAATAGGCGGCGGCGCATCGCGGAATGATACGCGAAGCGGTTGAGAGGCGTAAGGTCGCCATTGCTCCGTTGTCCAACATCGGCCCGGCGGTGTTCATCCCATATGGTAGAAAAACTCTTCCTGTGTCACCTTCCCATCCGCGACGGTGTAGAGGGCGGCTTCCTCGATTTTCATGCGCTTGCCGGCCATGGGGCCGGCCTTTGCGGTGACGTCGTACATGAAAAAGTCGATGAAGCGGTCGCCGTGGGGGAAGGGGCCTTGCACGTTGGCGGAGTGGACGGTGTGGTTTTCGACCCACCACTTGTTCTTTCCCAGCGCCGCCTGCAGGCCTTCCATCCGGGCGGGCATCTTGGCGTCGCCATGCACTTCGATGCTCACGATATTGGGAGCATACAGCGTCTGGATCGCTTCAAGATTCTTGCCTTCCTTGCAGAGGGCGACGAGCTTTTGTCCGACTTCATATGCGCTTGCCATGAGTGTTCTCCTGAAATAAAGGTGCCGGATCGTACACATCGAAGATGATGTTGTGAAGGTCTTCGAGCGTTTGGTCGCCGCGAATCTGAATGGTGCGGGAGATCACCGGGTTCTTTTTCGCGAATTTTTCGGAGATGGGACCGTCGGTCAGAATGACTTCCAGCGTGTAGAGGCGGGGTTCGCCTTGGCCGGTGTCCTTAGGCGACAATTGGGAAGGCTTCTTTGGCTTGCTGGCCGGTTTTTTCTTGTTTGCCATTTTCGCTCCGGTGAAACTGGGACGCGGATCGGTTACAAATCATCCCATGAAGGGCGCGACTTTTCCACTTTCCGCCGTCGTTTTCAACAGGACCAACGCCAATCGAAAGATTCTGGTGGTGTTCACTCTACTATTTTGTTTTTGCAGGCTGTCGGTTGGCGGCTCCAGTACATTCAACGTCCGCGAGCACGGCGCCCTCGGCGATGGGAAGACACTGGATACCGCCGCCCTCAACAAGACAATTGATGCCTGCAATCGAGCCGGCGGCGGCGTGGTTTTGGTGCCGGCGGGAGATTATCTGACGGGAACCGTGCATCTCAAGAGCAACGTGATGCTAAACCTCGAAGCCGGGGCGCAGCTCATCGGCACGCCGGACTTGTCGCAGTATCAGAACTTCACTCCGCCCGGCAGCACGCCGCTCGCGAGCCGGCTGCATTGGCATCGCGCCCTGATACTTGGCGAAGGGGTGGAGAACGTGGCGATCGTCGGTCGCGGCATCATCAACGGCAACAAAGTCTTCGACCCGCATGGCGAGGAGCGCATGCGCGGGCCCCATGCCGTGCTGTTTGGCAATTGTCGCAACATCACCCTTCGCGACATTTCCATCCGTGACGCGGCCAACTACGCCGTCATGCTCGAATTCACCAGCGACGTAACCGTGCATGGCATCAAGATCACCGGCGGGTGGGACGGCGTGCATTTCCGCGGCTGGAAAGACAACCCCTGCAAGAACGTGAGCATCACCGATTGTCAGTTCTACACCGGCGACGACTGCATCGCCGGCTGGTATTGGGAGAACACGCTCATCAGCCATTGCATCATCAATTCCTCCTGCAACGGCATCCGCCTGATCGGGCCGGCGACCGATTTGATTATTCACGACTGCCTGTTCTTCGGCCCCGGCCGCAACGAGCATCGCACCTCCGGCGACAAGCATCGCCATAACATGCTCGCCGGCATCTGCCTCCAGCCCGGCGCCTGGGACCACACCGAGGGAAGACTCGATGGCGTGAAAATTTCCGATGTGACGATGCACGATGTCACCACGCCGTTGCATCTGTCCGTGCGCGAGGGAAACACCTGCGGGCGCGTGACGATCGACCGCCTGACGGCCACCGGCGCGTACCTCGCCGCCGCCTCGATCGAAAGCTGGGCCAAGGCCCCGCTCGAGCATGTGACGCTGCGCGACGTGACGATGGAATTCACCGGCGGCGCCAAGGCCGCGCCGTCCGCCGACGCCGTTCGCGCGCCCGGCGTCGATGCCCGCCCGCTACCCGCCTGGGGCATCTACGCGCGAAACGTGGAAACGCTCGACATGGAAAACGTCCGCCTCGATCTCCTCCACAAGGACGCCCGGCCAGCCATGATCTTTCAGAAAGTGGGGTCACTGAATCTGGAAGGCGTCAAGGTTCCGCGCGGGCAGGAGCGCGCGATGGTGTTGAAAGATGTGCGGGAAGTGCATGGGGATGGTGTGCCGACCAAGCAACAAGGCCCGTTGGAGAAGCGATGAAGGAATAGACCCGCTAACGTATCACGGGCGTCTCGCCCGTGCGGAGGGCGCCGGAGTCGGATCAACGTGATATGCCGCAGGCGGAACCGGCATTTCGCGATGCGGCGAATTGAACGTACTTTTTGACTTTGAAAAGGAATATCCCCATGGCGATGCGCGCGGCAAGGTCCACCACAATTCTAAGCGTTCGGCGGGACGGGCAGGTCGCACTCGGCGGCGATGGGCAGGTGACGTTGGGGAATGTCGTCGCCAAGCACGATGCCGTGAAGATTCGGCGGGTGGGCGGAGGGAAGGTGCTGACGGGGTTTGCCGGATCGGCGGCGGATGCGTTTTCGCTATTGGAGCGCTTCGAGAAAAAGCTGGCGGAGTTTCCGGACAACACCCGACGGGCCGTGATCGAGCTGGCCAAGGATTGGCGCACCGACCGCGTGCTTCGGCGGCTGGAGGCGATGCTCGCCGTCGCCGATAAGCAGGTCAGCCTCATCGTCAGCGGCGCGGGGGACGTCATCGAGCCGACCGACGGCGTCATCGGCATCGGCAGCGGGGGGCCGTATGCGCTGTCCGCCGCCCGGGCTTTGCTGCAACACTCGTCGCTGGATGCCAGGGCGATTGTCGAGGCGTCGATCCGGATCGCCGGAGACGTTTGCATCTATACGAATACGAATGTGCGGGTGGAAACGCTGTAAAAGCCATTCGCGCTCCGCGTTCGCTGAAGCGAACCCTACGTCGGGTGTGGGGTGTGGGGTGTGGGGT
>DASRLH010000297.1:0-2262 GCA_035648595.1 Tepidisphaeraceae bacterium | reverse complement strand
CCTTCGTACCTTGTTCGCTCTGGCTTCCATGCCAATACTCCTTTGAATCAATCGAACGATAATGCCACCAATATGTTATACTCGCTGGCGGACACAAAAAAATGTGACGAAAGATGAGGCGTCTCGCCCGTGCCGATGGCGCGGCAGTCGAGGAATTGCGGTTTCCCACTCCCAAAGCACCATGCACGGGCGAGACGCCCGTGATACAACAAGTTCACTCGACGACCAAACCAACGTACGGCTTTCTGAATTCCCCCCGTGCCCATCGCTCCTGGATTTGCGGGTTTCAGCAATGCCGCCAAGCCCCATAAGCAAATTTGCGCCACTTCCCCTGAAATTGCCCAGATTAACAAAAGTCATTTCGCCGCTCCACCGATAAGACAGGTGCCAGAAGGAACCAATCACAGGAGCGTCCATGATCTCACTTCACGAGCGGCAATCGGGAAAGACAAGCCTCAAGATGGAAACCGCCTCGAATCGCCGGCAATTTCGCCGGCATGATCTCGAGCCCCAGGGCATCAGCGTGGAGCGCTTCGATGGCGCCCGCCGGGTCCGCGAAAAGTTGGGCCAGATCGTTGATATCTCCGCGGGCGGCGTTCGCATCCGAACCAGCGATTCCAAGCTCCGCGCCGACAACCAGGTGCGCGTGCGTCTGGAACTGCCGGCGTATGCGGGCATTTGCCCATTCGTGGATACCAACGCCGACCAGCCCCAGCCCAAGCGCGAGTGGACGGGTTGGCTGACCATCAGCCGGGTGCAGCCCATCGGCGGCGACCGCTACGACGTGGCCGGCCGGCTCGTGGACATGGAAGAAATGGATCGCGGCATGCTCGGGCTCTACCTCTCCACCCAGCCGCTGGCCGCTTGAACACGCCGCCCTTCGCATAACGCCTGCAAGCGAGTGTGCGCAAGGACGCGCTTAAAAAATCGGCGGCATCCTTTCCGTCGCCGGTCGATACACCCTGATGTCCGGCCCTCGGTTGCTTCCTTTCCCAGCCGAGGGCCGGATTTTTTTGTTGCGCGCCGGGCCTGATGTGCGCATCGCCCCTGGCTCGCCAATCGCAGCAGCGGCCTGGAAATGAGGAACGTATACGACGTCACCTCTGATTTGTGACACTTTGTGACGAAATGTTACAAATGTGCGCGTTTTCGCCGGCAATGATATCGAAAACTTGCTACTACGTTTGCGCAAACCATTGCCATTTCAAAAGTTACGCGGCACGGTCGGCGCGAAAGCAACGTGTTGCGCGCACGATGCGCGCAACACGAGCTCAGCCGTTGCGAGCGTCGGCGTCCTCCGCCGCAAGCTGCTCCATGTACTCACGGGGAGGGACCTTGACGCCGATCCGCGCAGCGTACAATTCGCGGCGAGGCGGGAGGGGGATCAGCTCAATTGCCGCGGCACGCCGCGATTCCTGGTTTTGTCTGGTTGCGGCGAAAGGCCGCGCGTTGACTGCCACCCTCGAAGGTAGTATCCCATGCTTAACTTCCGCGCCTCATCCACTGGACGGGAGAGCGCGGCACGCAAGGATGGTTCTATGCCATCGTCCTCTCCAAAACGCAGCACCGGCACGGTCGGCAACGCCCTCACCACCAATACTCGGCGCGATGCCGGCGGAAACATCGTCCAGCGCCGGCGACGGGAAGGCCTTCAACAAATACGCCATCAACGGCGTCGGCTGGGTCACCAATACCTATCGCGGCTACAACACCTTCGGCACCACCTACGCGCAAGCACCGGCACGGCCCATTGTGGGCGGCAAGTATAGCGAAGAGATGGCTTCCGGAAGTGGCTATATGATCTATATTTACAGGAACGGTGGCCGCCACCTTTTCCGTTTCCCGATGCGATTCGACCATGATTTGCAAAGAATCCCGCAGGCGCTCCCGGCACTCGTCCAGCGAGCGCCCGGCGGTGATCGTGCCGGCAATTTCCTCCACCCACCCGACGAACCAGCCGTCGGGCCGGGGCCTGATAATCGTGTGGTAGCGTTGTTTCATTCGCACATTGTGCCCATCTCCCCTCGGCGGCGTCAAGAAAATGTTGTTTGTAGTCCTTGAGCCGGTCGGCACAGCGGTGCGCTTCAAGGGCACAAGGCGTTATCGTATCATGGGCGTCTCGCCTCATCTTTCGTCACATTTTTTCCAGTCCAGCCGCCCGCGCGCCCATGACCATCAGGTGAAGGTCATTCCATCCGCGCCAGAGGGTGAGCCAGCCGGGTGGGCCGTCGGACTTGCGGTTTTGGTGGCCGCCCAGTCGGC
>DASRLH010000296.1:0-5506 GCA_035648595.1 Tepidisphaeraceae bacterium | reverse complement strand
CCTTCGTACCTTGTTCGCTCTGGCTTCCATGCCAATACTCCTTTGAATCAATCGAACGATAATGCCACCAATATGTTATACTCGCTGGCGGACACAAAAAAATGTGACGAAAGATGAGGCGTCTCGCCCGTGCCGATGGCGGGAAAGTCGAGCAATTGCGATATTTCCAGTCCCAAAGCACCCTGCACGGGCGGGACGCCCGTGATACGACCAGCTTCTTCCATATCTCAATGCCGCGTCAAACATTTGCCGACGATGACGGCACGATCAGGCGTTATCGGACAATAATTCCAGCCGAGGGCGTGGATCGCCCGATAACAAAGACAAGGGTTGACGCCTACGTTGGAGATGCCATGCGGCCTGCATTGAATGAAAGCGAAATTTGCCAGGAGGCGGAACTGATCGAGCGCTTCGTGCGCTCCTACCGCCGGCGGTTCGCGGCCGCGATCGTGCAGCTCAATGGGCGCGACGATTCACACCTGCCCCTTCATCCTGAACTGCAATGCCTGCGGCTGTGCGTGGAAACCATGGACATGGTATTGGTCAACCAGGACCGCATGGCGCGCTCGCTTCGACGCCTGTGCCTGCAAAAGCCGCTGATGAAGGCGGCTTAACGCACATCACGCAATGAATGGGAAGAAAGAGGGAAACCACGAATGGACACCCAGAGTTCTCCTTCGCCGAGTGTCGGGATTTTGATATAGCCGTGCGCCTGGGCATCGTGCATGAGGGTGCGATCCAGGCCCGTGTCGGCGCCCAGCACGAACATCGCCGCCACCGGCGGATCGTGGACGAATACCTCGTCCAATTCCTCAACGGTCGGCATCAGGTATTGCCTTCGCTGGGCCGGGGAAAGCATCGGCGCGACGCGCACGCCGAACCGGCTGGTCACCAGCACCTCATATACATCCAGGCCTCCTTCGAGGGGATAGGTGGTTTCCAGCGTCAGGACTTTTCCGGGCCGCACTTTCCTGGCGACATCCACGCCGATCGCGTGGACCCGCATCGGCGTCCAGTCGCTCACGAACGGCAGCCCGATGATTCCGCGATATTGCGGCAGCGCGCTCGCCACACACACCGCCAACACCCACCCCGTCACTTTGAATTGACGCGGTTCGAGATACTGCAACAGCGTGAATCCATCCCCACCTGCCCGCGCGGCGCGCCGCGGCCACGGCCTTCGCGCCAAACACAGCGCGATCCCCAACACCATGAACGGCACGGGCCCGTAAAAATACTGCGGATACGGCGGCGCGGGCATAAGGCCTGCCGCCGACAGGCAGACTACAATGATCAGGATGGCCAATAGTTCACAATCCGCCGCGCTGCGCGCGACTTGGCGCAGCTTGAATTTCATCGTCATCAGCAGGATGAACCAGATCGCGGTCAGGCCGATGCCCGGATATCCCAGCCACAGATTGATGAAGTAGTATCGCAGGATCGGCAGCACCGTGAACCGCCGGCGAACCTCGCGCGAGGCGTGATACGCGGTGTTGAGTTTCGGATACAAAAAGTTGCCGAAAAACGCATTCCACGGCGATTGCGCCCAAATCCAGATCGTCGGCAAACAAGCCACCACTCCGCCGAGCGCAAAGAGCGCCAGCAATCCGATGCGCCGCCGCGGCCGCACGTTGGGGTAGAGGCACAGGAACACCAGGAACGCCAGCCCGGCGGGGGCGAAGGTAAGGCGCGAGGTTGCCGAGATGCCCAGGAGAAACCCGGAGGCGGCAGTCCACGCCGCCGCCTTCCCCCAGCCGGCGGCGCCGCCCTGTCGTAGAAGCGGCGTCCTCGCCGCTTTCCCCTCACCAAGACCCTCGCCGCGCGCAACATTCCCATATACAACGGGCGTACGCGCCTCTTCCATGTTCTCGCCGGATGCATCGTCCCGGGCATGTCGCAGCCCATGCCGCAACGACAGCAGCGCCAGCACGCAGGCGAGCATTGGAAAATCATGGTTCCACGCCAGCCCGGCGGTGCGCGTGAACAGCGGATGGCTTGCCATCAGCAGCCCCATGCCCAGCGCCGCCAGCAGCCGCCGGCGCGGCGGGTGCCCGTCAAACGCCCGGTACGAAACCACCAGGATCACGGTCGCCAGCATCGCCGCGCAGGATGCCTGGAACAGCCGCGCGGCCAGCAAAAGATGATCGCACAGCTTAAAAAGCAGTGCGTAGACGATCACCTCGGTCGGCATGTGGTTGTAATGATAATCGCGGTAAGGCAGGAGAAACCGCCGCGCCAGCAACGCGCCGCTGGCGATAAAGGCGTGCTCGTCAACGTCAATCTTCCGGCGAATGCTGATCGAAAAAACCAGAGCCAGCGCAACGACGAAAAACCCGATCACCACCCAGGGCCAGCGCTTGTCCCGTTCAATCCAGGGAGACAGGCGTGGTCGCCTGATGCCGCTTTTGCTTATCAATAGCTTGGGTCCCATGTTTTCTGAGCATGAATCGTATTTCGATCCGCAAACTCGGCGTGTCCATCACAAAAGTTGGCGTTGCCCCGCGCGTTGCCGTTCAATGAAAGTCCATTGCCCGAATTGTCCGGGTTGCGTCGATTTGGATCGTGCCGAATCGCAAGCAAATTTATTTCCGATGGTTCAGGGGTGCAATATCCGTCGTCGATGGTTGCCTGATCTTCTTCAAGCAGAAGTAATTTACGCGCCGGCGAGTGAACTTGCGCCAACCCAATCCGATCCATTTGGTCGTTCATTGAATACGAATATAGATAAGGCCCATACTGGCTTGGATTCGCACGAGCGCGATAACTCGTATCGTCTGACGGGCAAAGAAACACCGAACGATTGACAGGATGGCTGAGGTAACGCGCTACGGCAGAGGACTGAAGGTTGCGGCCTGGCTCCCAGAAGATCCAATCGTCAGGCTGTAACGAGCTATATGGCGCACCGCTGGGATAATGTTCGAAGTTATCCGAAGCATACGCCGTCAGCGCCGCACCGAGATTTTGTAAATTCGACAGGCATTTGACCTGTTTGGCCCCCTCACGAGAGTGCGCGAGCACCGGGATCAGGATGCCAATGAGGACCGCAAGGATTCCAATGACCACCAGCAATTCCACCAGAGTGAACGCCCGGCAGCGAGATTTGCGGGTATCAAAGAACAGTTGCACTTTCTCCTTTCGCGGTTTGGCGTTGCTACTGTCCATTGCTATTTCCCGGATTACACCAAAGCTTCCCGGGTAAGAAATTTTGTTGGAGGACATATTCGGTATGGGTCCACCATTCGGCATGACCGTCAAAGCAGGCAAAACAGGATCCGCGATTGCCGTGGCGTTGGGTTTCTCCTTCCCAGGGATAGCTGCTGCCGTCGTTCCACGCCGCGCCGCCCGTCTCGTCGGCCTCCCAGAACATCACGCCATCGGGGCGCATTTGGTGGGTTCGCCAGGACTCACTGGTTGGATTCCCATAGCCAATCACCGCGCCGTTCATCAGATAGCTGGTGAGATTTCGGGAAGGCCCGGTCTCGAAGGGGCCTGAATCAGCCGGGCAGCGGTAAATGCGCTCGTCGTGAATGTATTGCCAAAAAACGCCGGTTTGTACGTACGACTGCACGGGATTGATCGGCGCCCGGTAAAGCCAGCCAGCGATATTTTCCTTGCCCACCCAATTGGGACGGGGCAGCCGACTGTCGTTCTCCCCGGCATACAGCAGCGACGCCCGCGCTAACTGGCTCATGTTGGACTGACACTTCACGGCCCACGCCGCGTCACGGGCGCGACCAAGCAACGGCATCAGGATCGCAATCAGCACCACAATAATGCCGATCACCACCATCAATTCAACTAACGTGAATCCCATTCGGGAAGCGGTTGATGGAGTGCGCGAACGCATGCGTATTCCTCCGGCGGCAGATGCGCCACTATGAGAAACCACCCAATCCTCACGTATCCCAATACCAATATGATACTTGTTTCCCGCGAATATCGCAATCTTTTTCTGGTGAGGTTACGCTTTCCCAAAGCACCGCGCACATCCACCCCCTTTCCCTGATTTGACCATGCCCCCGCCCCGGTTACGCTTCGCGCCGATGAGAGTGCTGTTTATCACGGGATTGACGGGCTTTGGCCTGGGCGGCGCGCGGACCGAGGAAATTCGCCTGTTGCGCCGCGCGGCACAAGCCGGCTGCGAGACGGCGATGTGCTCGGATGTGCTGGCCGATGAACTGGCCGGCACGCGGCATTTCCGCCTGGACTACCCGCCCGGCGAGCGCGCCGCCGGGCAGGCGGATGCCGCCGTCGCGGCGTTTGCGCCGGAAGTGGTTCATGTGGTCGGCGGGGGGATACGGTTTCTTGCGACCTGCGACCGCCAACTCCGCGCCGTTCCCTGGGTCTTCACCGCGCACAATGTTCCGCCCGCCGAGCGGATTCTTTCGCGCTTTCATGGAAATTCGCATCTGCATTATGCCGTGCGTAATACGCTGGCGTTGCCAAGCGTCTGGTCGTGGCGGAAGTTTCTGAAGCGGGGAAAATTCGCCCGAACGATCTGCCACAGCAACACCGTGGCCCGGCGATTGGAGGAAGTGGGCTGTCCAACGGAAAAGATCGTGGAGATCCCGTTCGGCAGCGAGTTGCCGCCCGCCGCTTTTGCCCAAGACCCCGCCCAGCCGACCGTTTTCCCGCCGGGGGCGTACCCGCGCCTGTTGACAATCGCGGGGCTGGCGCATCACAAGGGGCAGTTCGATGCGGTCCGCATGGCCGGCCGGCTTATGCCGGATTTCCCGAAACTCAGCTACTGCCTGATCGGCATGACGCGCGACCGGAACTACCGCGCGTTTCTTGAAAAGACCATCCGCGATCTGGGGCTTGCCGAACGCGTAATGCTGCTGCACGCGGCCTCCGAGGCCGCCAAGTTTTCGGCCCTGCGCGAGGCGGATTTATACATCCAACCTTCACATGAGGAAGGGTTTTGCATTGCGTTTCTGGAAGCCGCCATGCTGACGCCGCGCCTCATCGGCGCCGACACCGGCGCGATCGCCGCCATGGCCGCCAATGACGTGATGGCCCGCGTGGCGCCGCCGGGAAACATCGCCGCCCTGGAATCCGCCGCCCGCGAATTGCTTGCCAGGCAAGCCGACCCGCCGGCAATCATCCAACGACGGCAGCGGCTACGCGCAAGCTATTCATGGGACGCATATCTCGCCGCGCATCTGCAAGCCTATCGCGACGCATTATCGTGAAGCGACTCTTGCCGTTCCAAGTCACTCGTGCGCGACTGCGCGCTGTGCATGGCTTGCGATAAAAAGGGGTGCCAAGCCGCGGATGGGCAATCTTGATTGTGACACGGGCGTCTCGCCCGTGCGTGTTGTATGGAACTCGACGTAGATGAAATTTCCCAATTTTTCCGCCATCGGCACGGGCGGGACGCCCGTGTCAGTGCGCCTGGGAGTGTATCAGGTCTGAGGGGTGCAAGTCCCCTCCGAGCGGACGTTGGCCGCTCGTAACCAATTGCAACTGCGTCGCCGCGAGGCGGGGTGGAGAGCAGCAGGAGGTG
>DASRLH010000295.1:0-6457 GCA_035648595.1 Tepidisphaeraceae bacterium | reverse complement strand
CGTGTAGGTGGTATTCTCGTTGACGCTGTCGGCGCCCGTGACCGCGAGATTCGCGGCTGTTTCAATCACTATCGCGGTTTGATTGGAGGTTAAGCCGGTGAAGCCATCGCTGCTGGCGACGACCGGATACGAGCCCGGCTCACTGTAAATATGCCCGACCGATCCCGGATCGCCGGTGACGTGCTGGTTGCTCCCGTCGCCCCAGGTGATGTCCCAACCCGTCACCGGATCGGCGACGGATGGATCGTGATTCGTGGTCAGCGTCAACGTGTAGGTCGATCCCTCGGCCACCGACGAGGGGCCGCTGTCGGTCAGCGTGGGATCGGTGATCGCATCCGCCGGCTTGGAGGATGCGGACGTTGTCGTTGCGTTGGTCGCCTGAATCTCATAGTAATAATGCGTGCCCGGCAAAAGGCTGGTATCGCTGAAGTAGCTGGCGTCCACCCCCGTGGTCGTGCCGACCTGCGCGAAGTTCACATCATCCGTGGATCGCAGCACATTGTAGCCGGTTGCGGTGGTCGCGGAGGCATCGCTCCAAGACAGGTCGATCTCCGAACTGTTAAACACGCTGGCCGTCAAACTAAACGGCACCAGTAAGGGAGTTTTCGCCGGCACCGAATTGGAAGCGGCGGACGATCCCCCCGGATTCATCGCGGCGACCTGGTAGGTATACGCCGTCCCATCCACCGCCGACGTGTCGGCGTACGTCGTGGCCCCCGCGCTGACAACATCAATGGTGTCAAAGTTCACGCCATCCTCGGATCGCAGGATCGCCGTCTCCGGCGAACCGGCGCTGTTGTTCGTCCATAACAAATCCACTTCGTTCGCGCCGGCGACGGTCGCCGACAATCCCGAAGGCGCCAGCGGCAGCGTAAAGGTATCCGCCGGATCGGTATACCCCGAAGCCGTCGGCGACTCCATCGCCCGCACGCGATACCAATAATGCGTCCCTTCCACGAGCGCCGGGTCCGTGTCATTATAGCTCGTGCTGCCGGCAGCCAGCGTGCTGGTCAGCGTCGTGAAATTCGTCCCGTCCGTCGAGCGATCCACCTCGAGCAGCGCGCCGGATTGCGCGGAGATATTTCCGAATGTCAGATCAATTTCGCCGGTGGAAACAGCCGTCACGGTCAGCGTCTGGATCGGCAGCGTCGTGCAATACGCCGGCCCGATGTAATACGATGGCCCGCCCGGCTCAATCGCGCGAACCTGATACCAATACCGCGAACCTTCAGCGAGGCCGGTATCCTTGTAGCTGGTCGCGGCGCCCGGCAGCGTCGCGAGGAGTGTGAAGTTGGTGCCGTCGGTGGAGCGATCAACTTCGACGCCGGTCGCCTGGGTCGTGCTGTTGGTCGAGCTGGTCAAGCTAAGTCTCGAACTCAATTTGATGCCGGGCTCGCGCCGCCGGGATTTGCGTTCAGTCCAGGATCAGCCGGGCCATTGCCGGTCGCGGGTCCAGGAATTGGCGGCATGGCGCGTGCAGGCGACTGCGACACGATCTTAAATTCTGGATTCATCGGCCACCCGCTTTCGAACGACTGCTCATACACTGTCCGGCAGTTTTCGGCCTGTCCACGCTGAGTCACGATCACTTTCACGCGCTTGCCGTCGGCGGTCGTCCCGATGGAAGCAGTTACGTTCTCGTGGTTGACAAAGCTCCCTGTCGAAGATCCCGTCCAATCCGAGCTTTTAAGCGCCGCACGCGGGGAATCGCCCATGTAAAAACTAATAAACCAGACCGATATTCCCTGGTCCTCGGCGGTCACAACGACGATTTTGTCGGGATATATGGCCATGTCGAGAACGTCAATTCCGTCATTCGCGGGGATCCCATAGTGCGATTTGATGCGCGACCACAGGACAATAGGCGGCCCGTTGGGCGGGCGAATTTGAAGGCGCACCGGATAAATCGCGCTTGCTCCCTCGAACGATTGCGGCGAGATGGCCGCTCGACATACGCCCAAGGGAAGCGGTCCCCCGCGCACCACCTCGATTCGCGATTCATTCGGTGTGCGCTTCGAAAACAGGATCGCCTCTTCAGACGGATGGGCGCTTGGCGGAGTCGCGCACGAAGCAGCGAAAATGCAGGCCGGGATGATGATAGCTATCCGGAACATAATGCAATCCTTCAATGGGACCATTGTCCTAGGCGTATCGTAAATGTAGGCCGTTCGCCGCCGGAGACAGAGGCGTTGAGGCCACTGCGGAGTGGGTGAGATCGGGTGCCCCCGCGACATGTTTGCGGCGTCCCATCGGCGGCCCGATGGACCAATGTGCCGGTCGCCCATGTGGCGTCGTTGGTTCAGCCTGTCGGATTATTTTGCATCGTTCGGGTGCGACACTTCCAAGGGCGGCGTTTGGGAGACAATTCTAAATTTTGGTGCCATCGGCCATGCGTCATCGCTTACCTGCTCGTAGACCGTCCGCCGATTTGTCGACTTACCGCGCTCCATCACGGTGAGCGTCAACCTTAGCCCATCGGTGGTACGGCCAATTTTTGCCTGTACATTATCGCGACCAACATGAAAGGCGCCCGATGCGCCACCCCAATCGGCAGCAGATAGAACGGCGCGGGGCGAGTCACCAAAGTAAAAGCCGAAAAACCAAACCGATATATTCGTGTCTTCGGCGGTAACGAGGATAATTCTTTCGGGCTCCACAGCCATGTCAAGGACGGCGATTCCGTCACTGATTGGGTCGTTATACTCTGATTTAATCCGCCTCCAAAGGATAATGGGTGGTCCTTTGGGTGGACGTATTTGGAGTGACACGGGGTAAATCGCCGTCGCGCCCTGGAATGAGTTCGGTGCGACGGCTGAGCGGCAGGCCTGCAAGGAAAGGTAATCTCCACGTACAACCTCTATATGGGAACCATCAGCGCGGAGCTGGCTCGCGAAGATGGTGGCGCTGCGCTGGGCTGACGGCGTCATGGAATTACAACATACAGGCCCCCCCACGCAGATCGTCATGAAAATTATGATCCGGAACATAATGTTCCTCCATTACTTATGGTGTTAGGTACTCTCCAGGACTGTATCGCAAATGCTTGGCCGGCACGGCTGATAACGGCGTCAAAAGTGCATTTGCCAAGTAAGTTGACTTCACCCCAGCGACGCGAGTCTCAAAGTTTGTCTCGATTGCGGCAAGCGTTGCCCCCGTCGCCGGGCTGCCGCCAAATGAAGGATCGAATGCTTCGGTTTGGAAGTCTTGTGCCTCGACGAGGTAGTGGTAACGAAATGTTGGATTTGGAAAGTTCCCGTTGGCTCCTAGCCCTTGTGCACTCGTGGGATACAATCTAATCCACGAGTATCCGCCCGGCGGGAGAACCTTTATACGCCGTGCAATAATGCCTTGGGCCAGAAAGGTTTTTGCAAGAAGCGCGGCCCAGGTGTCGCATTGCCCTTTATGCGCTTTAAGCAAATCTGAATCACTCGAGCCACCGATCGATGCATAATATAAAACAGTCTTATCATCCGCAGCCACAACACTGTCGCCGGAAAACTGGGCCCAGATGGCGTTGAGCGTCTGCGTTTCATCAATTAAACCCGTTGCGGCCCTGCAGCCGATATCGTATTCCGTCTCATAGATGAGGGTCGTCTTTGAAAGGCCCCGCGTCACATAAAGGTGGTTGATGCTGTCTGGCCCATCGGCGTTCGAGGTCCAGGTCCCGACGCTCGGCGTGAAGCCAAGAAACCAACGGATATCCAAATCAGAGTTGCTGATCGTCTCGGGGAGAGCCTCGTTGGCCGTGAGTGTCGCCATCACGCGAATTGCGCCGCCGGACACCGTTGCGGTCCCGTTTCCTTCGAAGAATGGAGCGGGATCGTTTGGACCGTTGGCGGTCCCATAGACAAGCCATGTGCCGGCTGGCGCGTGCTTGAAACTGCCCAGTGTGACGTAAAAATTCACGATCATTTTGATCGTCCCGCCGACTTGATAAGCGACTGGGTAGCCCTGAGTCTTACGCGCTTCATCGATTCGCGTCTGTGTCCATTTCGCGCCGTTAAAGACATCGTTCCATTGCATTCCCGAGTATGTTCCGCCCGCATCCTTGCCAATAGTTTGGGGAATTTGGTTCTTAGTTTGGGGATCTTGGAATGTAAGCTTTTCTTGTGTAATCGTCAGCTGGGGAATATCCACTTGCTCGGGCACGTCGACGGCATTTCCGGCCGGATCGGCGCAATGGAGTGTCACCGACCCTGCGCTAAGGCCCAGCAACTGCACGACTCCCGTCCCATCCGAGCCGGTCGTGACCGGGCTGTTGTCGACCGACATGGCACTCGAGGGATTGGACGTGATCGTGATCGTAGCGACGGCGGGCCGGCGATAAAAGTTGAGATAGCTCAGGGTTTGCGGCGCGTCCTCGCCGGCATCCATGGGCGCTTCCGTCATCGAGATGGTCGCGCCGTCCGTGTTCACGATGCCTGCTGATGCCACTCCCGTGGTGCTATTGCCTCCAGCAATGTCGAGGGTGACGTTCGTATTCGCCTCGACGTGGGTAATTTCCCTGGGCGTAAGTTGCACGAGCGCGGTGCTTTGGCCAGCGCTGAATGCGACGGAACCGGAAAGAGTTTGGTATTCATAGCCGGGCGTGGCGGATCCAGGGGGCGTCGTATCAATGGTATAACCGAGCGATGCCGACTGGCTCACATCGCCGGCGCGGGTAACCTCGAAAAATCCATGACTCGGCATCCCGTCGGGTCCCAGCTCCGAGGCGTATTGCAAGCCTTGAACGGAATTGCTAGGAATGTAGGGGATGCCGGTGACGACCGCGGCGCTGCCCGCCCCGCCTCCCGCCGCGTTTTGCGCCGTCACTTTATATTCGTAGGAGCTGTTGGGCGTCAGGCCGGTGTCGATGTATGTGTCCGCGCCGGGAGCAACGGTCCCCAGAGTTGTCCATGTCGCACCATTGTCCTGCGAGCGCTCGATGAGGAAGCTGCTCTCGTTGTAGGCGTGGTTCACCCATACAACCTGCGCGGAAGTCAAGGACAGTGCGCAGGCCTGGACCGTCGGCTCATTGGGCGCGGTCAGCGCCGTCGCGGACGTGACGATGTCGCTCATGGGCGACGTGCCGGAGTTGTTGAACGCGTCGATTTGATAGCTATAGGCTATTCCATCCCACAGATTTGTATCGGCGAATGTAGTTGTGGTGCCGCCGCTGAGCTGGGAGATGGTTTGCCAGGCGCTGCCGGCGGCTTCGCGCTGTACATCATACCCTGCTGCGCCCTGTGCGGCGGTCCAACTCAAGTTCAGCCCAGAAGAGGGGGTAGCGCCGGGGGTGACGCTTAATCCGCTGGGCGTCGGCGGCGTCGTGGTATCGTCCGCTTCGGTGCAGGGCACCGACGCGATCAATCCCTTGGTCGCCTCCACCTCGTAAAAATCATGTGTTCCGGCGGCAAGGCCGGTATCGGCGTAGGTCTCGATCGTCGGATCTGTCAGCGCGACCAACGTGAAGAACGTATTGCCATCGGTTGAGCATAAAATCGTGATGCCATCGGCCAATGCTGAGTTATTCGTCCACGACAGGTCTATTTCTGACGCGGAAACCGCCTGCGCCGACAAATCCGACGGTGGCACGACCGCGTTTGTGACAGCCGCAATGCCCGAAGGATTCGACGCCGTTCCGTCGGCGTTTACCGCGTCCACACGGTAATAGCCAATCCCCTCGGTTGGATTGGCGTCCACATAGGTGGTCGCGCCCGCCGCCGTTTCATCAATTACGGTGAAGTTGACGCCATCAGGCGACTGCTCGATGTCGTACGGCGGCGCGGATGGATCATTGTTCGTCCATGAGAGGTCGGCAGCGCCGCCGCTCATGCTAACGCTCAGACCGGTCGCGGCGGCGGGTAACGAATATGTGTCAATTGACGACATCGCGCCATCGCCGCTGAGCGGGAGTGCGGAAACCTGATACCAATAATGCGAGGCGATGCTCAAGCCGGTGTCGGCGTACGTCGTCGCGGTCGCGGCAAGCGTGGCGATTGTGGTGAAATTCGTGCCATCGGTCGATCGCCCAACCTGAATCCCCGTGGCGTTGCTGACGGCAAGATTAAACGCAAGATCGATCTCCGACGTGCTGGCGGCGGTGGCCGTCAGGTTCGTGATCGCCTGCGAAACCAGCGTGATCGGCGTGCTTAATGCCGACAGTTGGCCGGCGTAGGGACTCCCCGAGGCGTAGCCGACATCCATTGTGATCAGGGCGTTGGGATCCGTGAGCGGAAACGGCGAGGTGCCGCTGACGGTGAACCCGCCGTTGCCGTCGGCGGTGACGGTGCAGGGCACGAAGTTGTTGTTGCCCCAATCCACCGAGGCCGCGTAGTAGGAAACGGTGGACGGATCGGCTGTCGGATTATTGCTGTCGGTGACTTCGCCCAGCGGGCCCGTGTAGGTTCCGTTGGCGAGAGCGGCGATGGTTTGGCCGATGGGCTGGAGGACGCGCGCTTCGTTGGGGCCGTAGATG
>DASRLH010000294.1:0-8663 GCA_035648595.1 Tepidisphaeraceae bacterium | reverse complement strand
CACCTCCTGCTGCTCTCCACCCCGCCTCGCGGCGACGCAGTTGCAATTGGTTACGAGCGGCCAACGTCCGCTCGGAGGGGACTTGCACCCCTCAGACCTGATACACTCCCAGGCGCACTGACACGGGCGTCCCGCCCGTGCAGGTGGGTTGAAAGTTCAGATAATTACCATCGCCACAGCCCCGGCGTGGCCAATTCGATCAAATGCCCATCGGGATCGCGGAAGTAAATACTCGTGCCTCCGCGCGGGGCGTGGACGGTGGATTCCAGCGCGATGCCATTCGCGGCCAGTTGCCGCTTCCATGCCTCCAACTCATCAGTAGGAATGGAAAAGGCGAGATGAATCCGCCCGCCGGCTCCATGCCGCGGAACGACGCCGCCGGGCACTGGATTAGGCTCTTCCGAAGCGCCTTCAAGAAACAGCAGCAAAACTTGCCGGCCCGCCACATCCAGCGCGCACATGCGCGGTTCGTCCATCAACAATTCGAAGCCAAACAAGTCGCGGTAAAATGCGCGGGAGCGCGGCAGGTCCGCCACGTAGAGCGAGCTTTCGAGAATGCCGTCGATGCGAGGCATGGGGTAAAATCTGAAATCCGAAATCCGAAATCCGAAGCACGAAATCCGTCTTCGACCCTGAGGCTCGATTCGACTGAGGCTCATCGAAGTCAGACCCGAAGGAAAACAAAGTCAAAGGCGGAAAAACAAAAAACTCAAAGGGCGCGTCTGTCGGGCTTTTGCCTTTTTGCTTCGGAGTACGCCCCGCTCTTTTCCCTCTCTGCGTCTCTGCGTCTCGGCGGTGAAAATCTTCTCTTGGAGGGCGGAAACGCGCGGTAGGTTAATCCAGGATGTCGATCGTCGAGAAATGCCCGTTCTCCAGGAATTCCAGGGATGCGCCGCCGCCGGTGCTGACGTGGCTGACTTTGTCGGCGAGGCCCATTTGCTCGACGGCAGCCGCGCTGTCGCCGCCGCCGATGATGCTCACGGCGCCATGTTTGGCCGTCGCATCCGCGACCGCCTGCGCCACGGCGCGCGTCCCCTCGGCGAACGGCTTTTTCTCGAAGACGCCCATCGGGCCGTTCCAGATGATGGTCTTGGCCTTGGCGATTTCGGCTTTGTAGAGTTCGCGGGTTTTGGGGCCGATGTCGAAGCCTTCGAGATCGGCGGGGATGTTGCCTTCGACGATCTTGGTCTGCGCATCGTCGGTCATCTTGTCGGAAACGACCGTATCGACCGGCAGCTTGATCTTGCCGTGGGCCTTGGCGAGCAGGCTCTTGGCCAGCTCGACTTTGTCGCGCTCGACGAGGCTTTTGCCGACTTCCTTGCCTTGGGCGAGGAAGAAGGTGTACGCCATCGCGCCGCCAATGAGCAGCACGTCGGCTTTGGATAGAAGCTGCTCGATCACATTGATCTTGTCGGATACTTTCGCCCCGCCGAGAATCGCCACGAAGGGCCGGGCCGGCTTGCTGACGGCTTCGCCCAGGTACTTGAGTTCCTTCTCGATGAGGAACCCAATCGCGCGCGGCTTGCCCTGCATCGCCTGTGCCGCCCCGAAGGTGCTGGCGTGCTCGCGGTGGGCGGTGCCGAAGGCGTCGTTGATATACACGTCCCCCAGTTTGGCAAGCTGCTGCGCGAAGTTCGGATCGTTCTTCTCTTCCTGCTTGTGGAAGCGGACGTTTTCCAGAAGCAGCACCTGCCCATCCTTCAGGTCGCGCACTTGTTTCTCGACTTCGGGCCCGATGGAATCGTTGGCAAACTGCACGGGCTTGCCGAGCAATTCTCCAAGCCGGTCGGCGACGGGTTTGAGCGAATACTTGGGCTCGGGCCCGCCCTTGGGGCGGCCCAGGTGAGACATGAGCACCACCCGCCCGCCGCGATCCATGACGTTTTTGATGGTGGGCAGCGCCTGCACGATCCGCCGATCATCGGTGATCCGGCTGCCATCCAGCGGCACGTTAAAATCCACCCGCATCAGCACCCGCTTGCCTTTTACGTCAATATCGGAAACGGTTTTCTTGGTCATGTTTTGTTCCCTTTCGCAAAGGCCGCCGATGCTACGGGCGACGCCGGGCAAGTCAAGAAGGGGATCGTTCCCCGCGGAAATTTAAGATTAACCACGAAGGCACAAAGACACGAAGACACTCAGAACGGGCGAGCCCGCAATCGAAAGAAAGAGGGAAACCACGAATGGACACGAATGCACACGAATGAAGACAAATTATTCGTGCCCATTCGTGGAAGTCCTCTCCGTCGGTCTTACAATTATTCTTGCCGTCTCGACAAAATTTCACAGGATATCGTCGAAGAGAATTCAGCAGCGCGGTTTGTTTCGCGGGTCGGCAACTACGGCGCGGGTTGAATTTATGCTAGCACTTCGGCCGATTGCAGGCACTTTTGTTCGCGGCAGGAGGCTCGTCATCGTATCACGGGCGTCTCGCCCGTGCCGACGGCGGGGTAGTTGAGAGATCACGGTCCAGCCAACCTCAACGTTTCTTTGTGCCTTTGTGGTGAATTATCCGGGTTAAAATTATCGCGATTGTTTGTAGACTGTGCCCATGCAGCAAATTTACAGTGCGCGAGATGACATGGACGCCAATTTTCTCAAGGGCCTGCTGGAGCAGGAGGGGATCACGGCGATCATTCAGGGGGAGATGCTCGAAGGGGCGTGGGGGACGATGCCGGTGACGAGCAACTCACTGCCGGGCGTGTGGGTGGACGAGGCGGACTTGGCGCGGGCCGAGCCGATCGTCGCGGAATATCGCCAGCATGAACACCAGCATGCCGTTGGCGGGGAAACGCCACCGCAGGCGACGTGGAAATGTCCCAAGTGCGGCGAAGAGGTCGAGGAGCAGTTTGACCAATGCTGGAATTGCGGAACGGAAAAGCCCGAGACGCCATCCGCGCAATCTCCCGAACCGTGATTTCACATCCGTGGAACCTGCAATTGCGAATCGCCGCCGTCCCGCCATTTTCGCGATACGGCGGCGCTGTCGGCATCAAGGAATCGGAGCGGCAGGTCCTTCCATTGTTGCGCGTAATCCACGCCGATGCGCGCCGTCCGCACAATTCGCGGCCCGGGCCGGGGCGCGGCCAACAGGTGCAGCGCATCGCCGGTGACATCGAGCGCATTTTGCGCCCGGCTGATATGAAGGGCCCGCGTCAGTTTTCCCGGGCCTGAGAGGTCCGCGATCCATCCATCCAACGGCTCGGCGGCCCGCACCAGCACCGACTCGGCATCTCCGGTGTTGCCGGTCACGATGTTGAGCATCTCATGCAGGCCGTAGATGAAGTAGACATAGGCGCGGCCGGCCGGCCCGAAAAGAACCTGGGTGCGGCCCGTCAGGCCCTTGGAGGCATGTGCGGCCAAGTCGCGCGGGCCCAAATACGCCTCGATTTCCACAAGCCGGGCGCGATACACGCGTCCGCGCCAGCGGCGCACGAGGGTGGCGCCGATCAGATCGGGGGCAACCGCGATCGCCGGACGGGCATAAAATGCGCGATCGAGCCTACCGGAAAAACGTCGGTCCGGTCGGGAAGACGAAGTTGTTCGCAAGGTTGGTCTCGCCCAGGGCATTGTTGGCGTCCACGACAACAATCAGATACCGATATCCCAACTGCATGCCTGGGTTTGGAAGGAACAGGGTGTAGACACGCGACATCCCGGGCAACAAACGCGCATTGCGCACGCTAAAGGTCGACGTTGGCCGCTCGGAGGCATCGAGCGTCGGGGTGGCCGAGGCGTAAATCGTGAAAGTGATCGGGGTACTGAGCAGGATGTTGCCCTGGTTGGTGAGCTGCACGGTCAACGGCGTTGCCTGCCCCGAATCAATAATCAGCGGCGGGGGCACCCGGTAACTGGCGGCCAGATCGATATAGGGCGGCCCAACCGATATCGGGCCCACCGGCGCCGACACATCGTTGGAGGGGTTATTGTCCGCCGGCCCCACCACCTGCGCCGAGACGTAATACCTGTTGAGCTGCAACTGAATGGGGAAGAAGAAATGGATGGTGTAAATCTTCGATTGCCCAGGCTTCAGATGCACCGATACGCCCGGCGCTGATCCAATGTTATAGGCCGACGGCGCTCCGGGAATAATCACCGGGCTGGTTCCCGCGAACAGCGTGACGCCGACCAGCCCATCAATCGGCAGGCTGCCCACGTTGGTGACGCGCACCTTCGCCTTGAGGAGTTTGCCGGTGAGCGTCGGGCCAGTGGGAAGACTGAGGATGACGGCGGTCAGGTCGCCGGTCTTGAAGTTGAAATTTTCATTCGTCACAGCGGCCCCGGAGCCGAGCATCACACTGTAACTGCGGGCCGAGTTCACCGGCCCGGTCTGGATCGCGCCGTCTGGGGTCTGAACGCGGACGGTATACGATCCGGGGGCAAGGAAGGGGAAGGAATAATTGCCCGAAGCATCGGTGGTCGTCACGGGCTCGGCGGGAATGGGGTTCAGGTATACATCCATCGTCGCGGGATCGGCGATGCCGTTGTTGTTGATGTCCAGGAACACCGTCTGGTTAGGCAGCCCGGTCTCTTTGGGGTCCTGCACGCCATTGGCGTTGATGTCATTAAAAACGCTGCCGCTGATCGTTGCCGGAATCCCCTCGGCGACGTTCACAACCTTGTCGTCGCCAGCATTCACCGTCACGTCAATGTAGCTGGGGTTGTTCATCAACAACCCCTGGTTCGATTGAACCTCAACCCGGTAAACGCCCGGTTGCAGCCCGGTGAAGATATACTGCCCGTTTGCATCGCTGATGGAGAAGAAGTCTCCGTTGGACTGTAGAGACGTCACAGGATCGACGAAGGGCGGATCGAATACGCCGTTGTGGTTGAGATCGAGATAAACGGTTTCGCCCGGCACCGGTTGATCACCGGCGTCCTGTAATCCGTTGCCGTTGTTGTCATTGAATACGATGCCGCTGATGGTAATGCCGTTGTTCTCTCCGATGTCCTGCACGACGAGTTGGCCGGCGGCAATGGTGATGGTCAGAAAGCCAGGGGGGTCCTGATGAAATCCCGGCCGCGGAACCACGCGAAGGATATAAGTTCCCGGCGCCGGCACGTTCAGCGTGTAAACGCCCAGATTATTGCTGACGGCGCTGGGCTCGCCGGGCGTAATCACCGCGCCGCTGATCGGGTCCACGACGGGGGGGTCATACTGGCCGTTATGGTTCACATCCAGGTAAACCGTGTCGTTGGCCAGGAATTGTTCCACCAGACGGTCGAATTTGCCATCCTGATTGGTATCATTGAAAACGCTGCCGGTGATCTGCGTGATGCGGTTTTCGCCGAGGTTGACATTGGCGATGCCGCCCGTAATAAGGTCCACATTGGCGTATCCGGGCGCGTCCTGGTGAAAGCCGGTTCGCGGCACCACGCGCACTTCGTAGTTGTTGGAGGTGAGGCCGACGAATGTGTAATTGCCCATGGCGTCGGTGGTGGTGCTCGGGTCGCCCGGATCGATGCCGCCGGAATGTTGCAAATCGACCCAGACAGTGGCGCCGGCGACCGGCGTTTCCCCCGGATCGATGTTGCCGTTGCCATTGACGTCATTGAACACGACGCCGGTGATGTTTCCGACGGCGGGCGGAATTGTCACCGGCGGCGCGGCTGCCAATGGAACGATCGTGCCCGAAAGCAGTGTTCGCGATTCCAGCACTTCGACCACATGGCGCACGCAAGAAGCGAGGACGGAACGACGCATTGGATGGATCTCCCGGTGGTACAAATCAAGGGTGGGTTTTCAATCGGTGCCGCCACACCCGGGACCCCGGCAACCGCCGGCTGGTGCCCTATCCTAGAAAATGTGCCGCCCGCCCGCAAGCGCCGCGTCCGGCCAGAACAGGGCGCAGGGCGGGCGTTTCCGAATTTCCGGGCAGGCGTAACCGTTGACATCCACAGGGTGGACACCGAGGGCCATGAGATCGCATATGCTTTCGGGGGCCAGCCGGCTTGGGAATCGGCCGCCCCGGATCGGCGGCGCTCCCCACTCGCCTTTCGTGGCGGACTTCCCGCTATTGACCGCTGCCGGCACGCCAGTAAGGTCTTAGCGGATCAAAACCAGGAAAGCGAATGCATCCCAACAGCAAACTTCTGTTCGAGAAATATGCGATGCCACTTTTCCGGGATGGCATGCGCGTTCTGGAGGTTGGGCCGGACGCGACGCCGTCTGGCTATTGTCAACTGGTGAAGAACCCGGCCATCCGCTGGGAAGGTGTGGACATGTGCCCCTCGCCCGGCCTGACCTGGGTGGCGCCCGATGAATATCATTTTCCGCTGCCGGATAACGCCTTCGATATTGTTCTGTCCGGGCAGGTGCTTGAACATGTGCGCAAGGCGTGGATCTGGATGCGCGAGGTGGCGCGCGTGTGCAAGCCGGGCGGGCTGGTCATCACCATCAATCCAGTGAACTGGGAATATCACGAATGGCCGGTGGATTGCTGGCGCATCTACCCCGAAGGCATTCGCGCCCTGCACGAGGATGCGGGGTTGACGACGCGCCTTGCGCTCTTCGAATCGCTGGCGCCGCTGAGCAAGCCGCTTTCAATAATGTATTTGCTTCGGCAGGCAGTCAAGACGTTGATGGGTCGCAAGCCATGCATTCCATGGTGGGCGTCGGGTGTGGTCGATACGATCTCGATCGGCGTCAAGGAGCCGCCGCCCGCGCCCGACGGCGACGGCGTGAGCTTCGCTAAGATCGCCTGAGCTTCGCCCTCATCTCACGAAGAATTATCGACAAACGAGGCCCCCAGGCCTGATGAACGGGCCGCCCCGTCGCCGCCCGGTTTCCATCGAACGGCCCGTACGAAATGTTCTTGCACGGCCGCGTGGAGGACGATAGCTTTCGCGAACCATGCCAAAGCACATTGCGTTTCTCTGCGGCATCCTCGCCCTGGCGGCCGGCGTGGCGCCGGCGGCCGATTATCCCGCGCCGGCTCAGGGGGATTACCGAATCGCGAATTTCCATTTCAAGTCCGGCCAGTCGCTGCCGGAGTTGCGCATGCATTATCGCACGCTCGGGCAGCCGATGCGCGACGGCAAGGGCATGGTGCGCAATGCCGTCCTCATCATGCACGGCACGACAGGCAGCGGCGCGCAGTTCATCCGAAGTGAGTTCGCCGGCGAGCTGTTCGCAGCGGGACAATTGCTCGACGCGCGGCGCTATTACATTATTCTGCCCGATGACATCGGCCACGGAAAATCGAGCAAGCCCAGCGACGGCCTGCGCGGTGCGTTTCCCAATTACGGCTATCTCGACATGATTGAAGCCGAGCATCGGCTCGTCGCCGACGGCTTCAAGGTCAATCACCTGCGGCTGGTGATGGGCACCTCCATGGGCGGCATGCACACCTGGCTGTGGGGCGAAAAGTACCCGGATTTCATGGATGCGCTCATGCCGCTGGCCTGCCTGCCCACGCAAATCTCCGGCAGAAACCGAATGTGGCGCACGATGATCAGTGAATCGATCCGCACCGATCCAAGTTGGAAAGACGGCCAATACGCCGCGCAGCCGCACGGCTTGCGCTTCGCGGCGCAAATGCTCTACCTCGTCGGGAGCAATCCGCTTCTGCGTTACCGCGAGGCGCCCACCGGCGCGAAAGCGGACAAGATCCTTGACGATTTTTCCGACCGCGCCATGAAAACGATGGACGCCAATGACGTGTTATATGCCGTCGAAAGCTCGCGCGATTATGACCCGGGGCCGGCATTGGAGGCGATCCGGGCGCCGCTGCTGGCGATCAATTCCGCCGACGATCTGATCAACCCGCCGGACCTGGGAATCCTCGAACGCGAAATCCGCCGGGTAAAGCGCGGCAAAGCCGTCCTCATCCCCGAGAGCGACCAAACGCGCGGGCATGGAACGCATACGCTGGCGGCGGTGTGGAAGAAGCATCTGGAGGAACTGCTCAGGCAAAGTGCGCGGTAGCCTCCCGGCGGCGGGCTGATGAAAACGTCGTGCGATTGTCGTCCAATTGCCAATGATTGTGCTGTCCATGGGGTACTCCTTCGCCATTTTAGCGAATTCTAACTGCGTCCCGAGTGTTCCCGCTGCCATTCAAAACCCCGTTCGCGGATCCACCTCCAGCCAATCCCCAAGCCCCTCCCCGTCCCCGCGACGGCCGCCGTCGCTGATGTGGATGCTTGCCATGATCGCCGGCGGGAAGTTCACCAGGATGCCGCCCGTCTGGCTGATCATATCGCCGAGCAGCAGGTCATCTGCTCTTTTGCGCATGCATCGGTCGGGAAAGTTATGCCGACGGAGGTATTCGGTGCGGATCAATTGCAATCCGCCGGTGGCAAACCACACCCGCTTGCGATGATCCGGCTCCCGATACGCCTCCTCCCCGCCCCACCAGGGCCGCTTGTGCAAAAACGTTTTATACTCCTCGCTCCGATGGCAGTAAAACACATGCCCCGCGCAATCAAACGGCTCACTGTCCCGGATAAACTCCCCCATCAGCCGATCCCACCCCGGCTCAACGTGCGTGTCATCATCAAACCAAAGCACATACGGCGCCTCGGCGGCCTCCACCAGCAGCCGCATCATTGGGTCTTTGTTGATGTTCCTCTTCGACTCGATCAACGTGTCGATGTGCCCCTCATCGTACCGCTGCCGAACGGAAACCAGCGTGCGTTCGCCGCACGCGCTGCACCCGACCCGC